>DATMZU010000759.1:0-16902 GCA_035607435.1 Thermoanaerobaculia bacterium
TTCCCCGGAACGCGCTCGGCAAGGTGCAGAAACACCTGCTGCCGCGGTAGTACAATCCCACCCCGATGAAACCCGCACCCTTCGCCTACGAGGCGCCGAATTCTCTCCCGGCGGCGCTGGACCTTCTCGCGCTCCACGGCGACGAGGCGAAGATCCTCGCGGGGGGCCAGAGTCTGATTCCGGTGCTCAACTTCCGCCTGTCGCAGCCGGCGCGACTGATCGATCTCAACCGGATCGGCGATCTCTCCTACCTTCGTCGCGGCGCGGAGGGCGGTCTGTCGATCGGCGCGATGACCCGCCAGCGTGTGGTGGAGCGCTCGCCCCTGGTGGCCGAGGTCGCGCCGCTTTTGGCCGAGGCGGTTCCCTGGATCGCCCATCCGCAGATTCGCAACCGGGGCACGGTGGGCGGCAGTCTGGCGCACGCCGATCCGGCGGCCGAGCTGCCGGCCCTCGCGGTGGCTCTCGACGCGCGTTTCCGGTTGGCGAAGAGCGGGGGAGAGCGTTGGGTGGCGGCGCGCGATTTCTACACCGGCCTGTTCGCCACCTTGATGGAGCCCGACGAGCTGCTGGTCGAGATCGCGATTCCGCCCGCGGCGCCCAGGACCGGTTTCGCCTTCATGGAAGTTGCCCGCAGACACGGCGACTACGCCCAGGTGGGCCTTGCGGCGAGCGTGACGCTCGAAGAGGACGGCCGTTGCCGCGCGGCGCGGCTGGTTTTCTTAAGCGTCGGCGATCGGCCGATCGAAGCGCGCTCGGCGGGCGCCCTGCTCGCGGGTCAATCGCTCACGCCGGAGGCGATTGCCGCTTCTGCTGCGGCGGTGAACGGCGAGATCAACCCGTTTACCGATGTTCACGCGACAGCCGATTTCAAGCGGCACCTCGCCCAGGTCCTGGCGCGTCGGGCACTGGCTTTGGCAGCCCAACGCGCGGGCCGGGCGACGGGAAATAACGCATGAGCGATTCGATGAAGATAGGAGTCACGGTCAACGGCAAGAAGAGCGAGCGCGAGGTCGAGCCGCGGCTGCTGTTGTCGGATTTCCTCCGCCACGACCTAGGGCTCACCGGTACTCACGTCGGCTGCGAGCACGGTGTTTGCGGCGCCTGCACCGTGTTGTTAGACGGCGAGCCGGTGCGCTCCTGTCTGCTGCTCGCGGTCCAGGCGGACGGGCATGAGGTTGCGACAGTCGAAAGCCTGTCGGGCGACGGCCCCGATCGCCTGCATCCGCTTCAGGAGGCATTCCGCGACAGCCATGGCCTGCAATGCGGCTTCTGTACGCCGGGTTTCCTGATGACCCTGCTGCCGTTCCTCGACGAGAATCCGGACCCCTCCGAGCCGGAGATCCGCGCCGCGATCTCGGGCAATCTCTGCCGCTGCACCGGCTACCAGCACATCGTAGACGCCGTCCTTCTCGCCGCGAAGCGCCGCCGGGCATGAGCGCCCTGTCGGATTTGGAAAAGCACTTCGCCGAGCGGGAGCCCGAGGTTCTCGCCTTCGTCCCGGAAGAAGGCCGCTTCGAACGCCTCCGCCGCGAAGCCGCCGATCTCGAAGCCCACCATCCCGATCCCGCGAACCGCCCGCCGCTCTATGGAATGCCGGTCGGGATCAAAGACATTTTTCACGTCGCGGGCTTCACGACCCAAGGGGGCAGCCACCTGCCGCCCGAGGTCTTACAGGGCGACGAAGGCCCGGCGGTCGCCGCCCTCCGCGCCGCGGGAGCGCTGATCCTCGGCAAGACGGTCTCGACCGAATTCGCCTACTTTGCTCCCGGCCCGACGCGGAACCCCCGGAATTCCGAGCACACCCCCGGAGGATCGAGCAGCGGCTCGGCCGCCGCGGTGGGAGCGGGCCTCTGCCCGCTGGCGCTCGGTACCCAGACGATCGGCTCGATCATCCGCCCCGCGGCCTACTGCGGCGTCGTCGGATTCAAGCCGAGCTACGACCGGATCTCGAAACAGGGCGTCATTCCGCTCGCCCCGTCGTTCGATCACGTCGGACTTTTCGCCCCCGACGTCGCGACCGTCCAACGTGCGGCCCGGGTGCTCTGCCACAACTGGCGCCCGGCGGCGCCCCGATCGAAAGCCGCGGGAAAGCCTCGCCTGGGTCTGCCCGAAGGGCCGTACCTCGAATGCGCCTGGCCCGAAGGGCAATCCCATTTCCAACGAGTCGCCGAACGCCTCTCCGCCGCAGGCTACGAGATCGTGCCGATTCCGATCTTCTCCGACTTCGAAGTGATCGCGGCCCGCCACCGCCGCGTCGTGGCGGCCGAGGCGGCCCGAGCTCACCGAGAGGCCGGCTGGTACCCGCGCTACAAGGACCTCTACGAACGGCGCACGGTCGAGCTGATCGACCGCGGCCTCGCGATCCCCGACGCCGACCTGGCCCGCGACCTTGAAGACTCCCGGATGCTCCGCCCGGAGATCGAATCCGTGATGGACCGCGAAGGGATCGACCTCTGGATCTCCCCGCCCGCCCAAGGCCCAGCCCCCAAAGGCTTGGGAAGCACCGGAGACCCGATCATGAACATCCCCTGGACCCAAGGCGGCCTGCCCGCCCTGTGCCTTCCGGCGGGGGAGAACGGGGAAGGGCTGCCGATGGGATTGCAGGTGGTGGGCCGATTCGGACGGGACGAAGACCTGATCGCGCTCGCTGGCGGGGGATTGGAAGCGGAGTTCCGGCGCTCGCGCAGGTAGGCCGGGGAAATGGCGGGCCTCAGAGCTTCGTCGTTCCCTGGACTTTGGCGAGATCTCGATCGAAGGTGCCGAGGGGTAAATGCCCTGCCCGCCTTGCGACTTCTACGATCAAGCAATCGGAGAATCCCAGCTTCGGGCGCTCGCGAAAGCGGTCGAGCGCAGCCGCCACGACTTCGGACTCCTGGAGCGTGAGATCGCGATGCGCGAGAAGGATCTCGACGGCTGTCGCAATTTTCGCCGACGGCTGATCGTAGACCGAGGCCAGTACCCACATGGCCTCGACGAGAACCAGGTGAGACACCCAGGCACCTCCGGCGACGAAAGCTTCGGCTGCCTGGGTTTGGCGTTCGTCGTCGCGCGCGATCAGGCGAACCAGGACATTGGTGTCAACCGCGCGCATGTCGTTTCTTGATGTGGGTGCGAATCCCTTCCTTCAGCTCTTCAAGGGTGTGGGGTTCGGGCGGCAGGTTGAATACCGCGCGATGCAGATCCTCTGAAGAATAACGTCCGGCTCGGCGGATCAAGATCTTGTCGCCTTCTTGTTCCCACTCGAGAACCGATCCTGGGCCGAGCCCAAGTTTGCGCCGAATCTCGGCCGGCACCGAGATCTGCCCTTGTGCAGTCAACCTTGAGGTCGCTATCGTCATGGTGCCACATATTACCGCGGTAATGCGCGAAGGGCAATGAAGCGCCTCGCCGCCCTCGCCAAGCCTGGCGCCCTAGGGCGAGCAAGAGTACTTAGCCTTGAAAGGGCGCGAGGCGGAGGAGTACGCTTCTCTGGTGAGCGCCCAAGAGACTCCGGAGATCCGAGCGATGCAAATGACCTGGGCTGACAGAATTGAAGCGAAGGGAATCGTCAAGGGCAGGAGAGAGGGCCTAAAAGAAGGCCGGAAAGAGGGCCGGGAGGAAGGCGCGGATCGTGTGCGAAGTACCGTCATCCGCCTGATTGGCCAGCGTTTCGGGGATGTGCCCGCGCCGTTCCAGAAGCGCTTAGCCGCTATTCGCTCCGTCGACCGGCTCAGCGCGATCGCCGATCGGATCTTCGAGGTCCAATCGATCGAGGAACTGGGGCTCGGTGGGTAGTACCCCAGGAGAGCGGCTTCCCGCTTCGGGAAGCCGTTCCACAGAACAGGAAGCCGCCTTACAGCGCAGGAAGTGACTTCCCGGCTGAAGGCGCGGCTTCGACACGCCATGGGTGATCTGGATCAGAACCGTGGTGATCTGAGCCGTCGCCCGTTGTTCATATCCGCGCCCGCAAATCCGCCAAGACATCCTCGATCTGCTCCAAAGCGGCGCGGAGGTCGTCGGCGATCTCTGCGGCGAGGAGGTGGGGATCGGGCAGGTTGGCGGCATCTTCCAAACTCTCGTCGCGCAGCCAGAACAGGTCGAGGCTCACTTTGTCGCGCTGGATCAGCTCTTCGTAGCCATAGCGGCGGAAACGCCCCTCGGGATTCTTCTCGGACCAGGTCGCCTTGCGCTTGGCGCGCTCGCCGGGCCGGTAGCAGGCGACGAACTCGTCCAGGTCGGCGCGGGCCAGGCGCCGCTCTTTGAGCGTGAAGTGCTTGTTGGTTCGCAGGTCGTAGAACCAGACCTCGCGCGTCCAGGGCTTGTCGCTCCCCGGCTTGCGGTCGAAGAAGAGGACGTTCGCCTTCACCCCTTGGGCGTAGAAGATGCCGGTGGGCAGGCGCAGGACGGTGTGCAGCTCGGTGTCGTGCAGCAGCCGGCGGCGGACGGTCTCGCCCGAACCTCCTTCGAACAGCACGTTGTCGGGCACGACGACCGCGGCGCGGCCGTGGATCTTGAGCACCGATTTGACGTGCTGGACGAAGTTGAGCTGCTTGTTCGAGGTGGTGGTCCAGAAGTCGGGCCGGTTATAGGAGAGGGTCTGGCGGTCCGCGTCCCCTTCCTCGTTGATCACGGTGATGCTCGACTTTTTGCCGAACGGCGGATTGGTGAGGACCACGTCGGCGTGGGCCTCGGGTTCGTTCCGCAAGGCGTCGTCGATCGAAATCGGCGGCTCGCGCTCGTCGTCGGTCGGTCCTACGCCGTGGAGCAGGAGGTTCATGGCGCACAGCCGGGCAACGCCATCGACCAGCTCGACACCGCGCAGGGCGTCGTAGCGCAGGTGGCTCTTCTGTCTCTTGTCCAGGTTGTAGTGCCCGGCGACGTAGCCGTAGGCCGCAAGCAGAAAGCCCCCGGTGCCGCAAGCCGGATCGACGATGACTTCGCCCGGGCGCGGCTGGATGCAATCGACGATCGCGTCGATCAGCGGGCGCGGCGTGAAGTACTGGCCCGCGCCTCCTTTGACGTCTTGGGCGTTGCGTTCGAGCAGCCCCTCGTAGGCGTCGCCTTTGAGGTCGGCGGTCATGGAGAGCCAGTCGTCCTGGCCGATCAGATCGACGATCAGTTTTCGCAGCTTCGCCGGGTCCTGGATTTTGTTCTGCGCCTTGCGGAAGATCAGGCCCAGCATGCCGCCCTCGGCACCTAGGCGGGCGAGCGTCTTCCGGTAGTGGTCTTCGAGCGCCACGCCTTCCATCCGCGGCGCCGCGAGGTCTTTCCAGCGGAAGCCCTTGGGGACCGGCTGCGTTTCGCCGGTCAGCCGTTCCCGCTCGTCGGCCATCTTGAGGAAGAGGAGGAAGGTGAGCTGCTCCAGGTAGTCCTGGTACGATAAGCCGTCGTCACGCAGAACCTGGCAATAGCTCCAGAGTTTTTGGACCAATCGATCGGAGGATTCGGCCATCGGGGGCGGGAGCTTATCTCGGAGCGGCGCTCTGGCGCGTACGCCCCAGGAAATCGTTCTACGGCCCAGGAAGCGGCTTCCCACGCCAGGGAGTGATTTGCTGCCTCAGAAAGCGGCAGTCGGGCCCAGGAAGTGACTTTCCGAGCCAGAAAGTGACTTTCCGTCCCAGGAAGCGGCTATCGGTCCCAGGAAGCGGATCGCCGTCTCAGGAAGCGGCTATCCGTCCCAGGAAGCGGCTATAAGTCCCAGGAAGCGGCTGTAAGTCCCAGGACGCGGCTATCCGTCCCGGAGCGCGGCTATCCGTCCCGGGAAGCGGCTATCCGTCCCAGGAAGCGGCTCGCCGTCCCGGAAAGCGGCTTTGCGCGCCAGAAAAACGGCTTCCCGGCTCGGAGAGCGGCTTGCGGGCACGGAAGGTGGCTTTCCCTCTCAGAAAAAGACTATCGAGCGCGTGAAGCGGTTTGCGAACGCAGGAAGCGGCTCTACGGTCCAATGAGCGGCTTCCCGGGTCGTCTCTTCGCTGCCTGGCTCGAATAGCGCCTATCGGGTCCGTGACTTCGTCGCCGACAGAGGCTGGCGCGGTGCGCGCCGGGGTTTGTCCTTCCTCGCCCCAGGCTTCTCCCGTGCCGCCCGAATTCGCGCCAGCAGCTCCGCCGCCGGCTCGTCGTTCGGATCTTGGTCCACGAGCCGGCCTTCGAAGGCCCACTTGAGGATGGACTGGCGGAGACGGGCGATGCGGGCGAGGGAACCTGCTATTGAAGCGAGAGTACTCTCTGTCTCGGAAAGCGCTTCCTCCACTTCCTTCACGATCGCACCTTGCGTCATCAGTGGTGGCAGAGGAAACTGGAGGCTTCGAACGATCCCCAAATTCAGGTTCGGTTGGACTCCCCCCGAAGACAGCCTTCGGATCGCCTCGTAGTTATGCTCAAGGAACAGGGATACCCAAGGTTGCACAGCTTTGGCGCTCCCCGGAAGAACCAGAGCCGCCAGTGCCTGATTGGTCGTCGCGGCGATCGTCAATTCGGCAACCTTTCCACGAGTCCTCCCCTCTCCATACATTGCAAGAATCAAGGTTCCAGAGGGGTAGACGCTCAGGTTCGTTTCCTTGAGCGCGGCTGGCGTTACGAACTCAGCAGTCTCATGCACAAACCGCTCGTTAACGGCGGCACTCGTGACCCAGGGGATCGTCCCCCCTTCGTAGTAACGATTCTCGCCTCGCCTCGGAGTAGCTCCTGTCCCTACTTCTGCAACCTGATCCACCGTCGCCCAGCACCACCCCTCCGGCAAATCCGGCAACCCGCTCAAATCCGGACCCACCGGTTCCTCGTACTTCGCCTTCCACCGATTGTCTTTCGGGACGATTCCCTTCGCCTTCATCTTCGCCCGCTCGGTTTTTTCCCACCTAAACTTTCGTTCCGCGAGGATGCCCGCGAGCAGCGCCGACGCCGGTTCGTACTCTCGTCCCTCCTGCCGCGCCAGTTCCGCTTCGGTGGGAACCAGGCGACCTTCGACGGCCGATTTCAAGACCGAGGCGCGGTAGCGTTTCAGGTTCGCTTGGGCCCGGAGGAGTGCTTGCTCGGCGGCATCGAGCCTAGTGAGGTAGGAGTCCAGTTCCGATGAAAGCCTCTCTTGCTCTAAAAAAGGAGGAATTGGGACTTCGATCCCGCTTACGTCATCTTTCCTAATGGAAGGCACGGTTGTCGCACGAGCAAATTGATCAAGGTGGATCGTTGTCATCAGATAGAAAATGTACAGGGAGGAGATGCCAGGCCTGGGTAGAAGAGCCATGACGTTGTTGTCAACTATGCAGGGACATCCGGCGATCGCCCTCCTGTTGAGCGCAATCGCCGCACCAATCTTCGCAAAAAGGGTGGCACCCGAAGGAATGAGGCGCTTTGACAGATCAAAAGCTGCCTCGTCGGATAATGTATTCATCGATGTAAGCAGCTGGATCTGTTTCCTCTGCCAGGCTCTAGAGATGTCACCAACCTTGAAAATCGGGACCGATAGGTCAGTTTGACCCTGTATCTTCTCTGGAATACCGACGCCAGCAACAATCTCGCAAACTTCACCCAATGGCACTTGTTCCCAAGCTTGGGGTAGATACTCCCTCACGCCGCCAACGCCTCATTCAACTCCCGCATCACCTCACCCAACTCCTCTCCGAAAACCTGCCGCGCCTTGCCCAGCCCGCCTTCGTCGACGAACGGCGTGTAGTCGAAATCGTCCACTTCGACCGTAAGGCTCGCCCCGATGTGGTCGCGCATCATTTCGAGCCAGCGGAGCTGGCTTTTCGAAAACCTCCGCCCCGCCGTCTCTTGCTGCTGCAACCACACCCGGAACTTTCGCTCCACCCGCTCCGGGAAGGGTACCAGCTCCTCGTCCTGATGGAGCGCGAAGCGGACCAGCGAAACCACGTCCGTCAACAGCCGCTTCGCCGACGCGCCCCGCACCTTGTCCTGTTCTAACACCGAATACGCGCGCCAGAGACCCTCCGGCGTCCACGAGCGCGGGGGCGAACCGATCGCAGCCGCCAGGCGTTGAATGTCGTCGAAACGGAGCCGGTGCCGGTAATCGACCGAATAGAAAAACTGAAGCGCCTCGATCTCGTTCTTGTTCTCGGCGAGATACGCCTCGAAATCTTGGACCAGAGCCTGCGCCCGTTCCTTCGCCTCGGGAGCCCCCGCCTCCAACAGTACGTCGCGACTCACCGCGTCCACCACCTGCTCCAGATCCTCCTTCGCTTCGAGGATCGCGGTCCGCAAGGCGGGGAGCGTTGCGAGCGGCCGGGCCGCTTCGCGCAGCATACGCCGCTCCGCCGCTTCGATCGCCGCGGACGGGGGCTCCTCGTCGGCCGAAAGCCCGAGATCGGCGCGCGCCGCCTCGATCGCGGCATCGTCTTCCAGGGCCCGAACGATCTCGCCCGCGATCTCCGAGAGCGTCGCCCCTCCCGCCAGCTCTTTGAGGCGCTCGCGCACAGAAGGATCGCGCCGAGCGGCAAGCTCTCGATCCAGCCGCAGCAACCGCGCGGCCACCGTCGAGTGGATCTCCGGATCGCGAGTGCCGAGAGCGACCTGGTTGAGCAGCATCGCCAAGCTTTGGCTGGGCTTTCGTTCGAGTGGCCGGGAATCGGCAAGGTCGGTTTCGGTAATGCCGACACAATCGACCACCACGAAGCGGCTCTTCGTCGTAGCCGTAGGGGACACCCCAATCAGATCGTCCGGCGGAATCGTCCGGACGCCGCGTCCCTTCATCTGCTCGAAATAGAGGCGGCTCTTGACCGCGCGAAGAAACATCACGATCTCGATCGGCTTGATGTCCGTACCGGTCGCGATCATGTCCACCGTCACGGCGACGCGCGGGAAATAGCGGATTCGAAAATCGCTGATCAAATCCTTCGGCTTCTTGCCGGTGGTCCTATAGGTAATCTTCTGGCAAAACTGGTCGCCCAGGCCGAACTCCTTGCGGAAGATTTCAACGATGTCCTCGGCATGGCGGTCGTCCTTGGCGAAGATCAACGTCTTCGGCACCTCGTCGCGCTCGGGAAACATCTCAGGCAGCATGCGGTCGCGGAACGTGCGGGCGATCAGGCGAATCTGATCCTCGGCCACCACCGCGCGATCGAGATCGCCGCCCGTGTAGGTCAGATCGACGTCAGGGCGCACCCAGCGCTTCGTGCCGCTCCGGCGGCTGCGGAGGCCGAGGATCGGCTCGGCGCTCGCCTCGATCGTCGAACCCTGCTCGGTAATCTGGGTGCGGATTCGGTACAACGCGAACGGCACGTTCACACACTCCGAGACCGATCGCTCGTAGGAGTACTCCATCACCACGTTCTGCTCGAAGAAACCGTAGGTGTGGGCGGCCGGCGTGGCGGTGAGGCCGATCAGATAGGCGTCGAAGTATTCGAGCACTTGGCGCCAGACGGTATAGATCGAGCGGTGGCACTCGTCGATGAAAATCACGTCGAAGAATTCCGGCGGAATCTTCGGGTTGTAGACCACCGGCAGCGCCTCCGCCGGCCCGCCCTCCGGGCCGGCGTCGGCCCCTTCGAACAACGAGCCTTCCTCGTCTTCGGGTTCAGGCTCCGCCTTTCCTTGGAGGATCGAATAGAGCCGCTGGATGGTCGTGATGACGATCTTGCTCGCCTGGCCGATCGAGCCCCCTTCGAGCCGCTGAATGCCATAGAGCTCGTCGAGCTTGCGATGGTCGTCCGGCGTCACGTAACCGGTAAAGGCTTCTTCCGCCTGTACGCCCAGGTTCGTGCGATCGACCAGGAACAGAATGCGCCGGGCACCGCCGTGTTTGATCAGGCGATAGGACGCGGCGACGGCGGCCCGGGTTTTGCCGCTGCCGGTCGCCATCTGGATCAGCGCCCGCGGACGGTCTTGGCGCAGCGACTTCTCCAAACCGCGGATCGCCTCCTGCTGGTTCGGCCAGAGGTCGGGCAGATCCGTTTCGGGCAGCACCCGAAGGCGCCGACGGAGCGAGCCGGGCTTCGGACGGCCGGGGGAATCCCGGTCGAAGATCATTCCCGCTTCGCGGAGCGGTTGGATCGCCGGTTCCAGCAACCACTCGGCGATCGTTTCCGGCCGATGAATCTGGAAGATGGCCCGGCTCGCGGGCACCGGATCCAGCAGGTTGGTAAACGCGGTGAGCGCACCGGTTGAACGGTAGAGGAACGGCAGCGGATCGACCGGCGCCTGCAGATAGAAAGGAAGGCCCGCCGAGTAGATCTGCGTCTGAGGCTCGACCCCGGAGAGGGGATGCCCTTCCGGCTTCGCCTCTAGGACGCCCACTGGGTTTCCGTCCACGAACAGCAGGTAATCCACCCGGCCATGCCCCGTGCGAAGAGTCACCTCGCGCACCGCCACCCCTAGGGCCGCAGAGAGATTGGCGTCCTCCAGGTTCTGCACCACCCAGCCGGATTCGGCCAGATCGGCGTCGATCCGCATCCGGGCGCGCTGTTCGGGGGTACGACTCATCGGGCTCGCCGGGCGGGCCGGGCCGCCTCGCTCCTCCTGGACTCCGTCAGGTTCGCGAAGATTGTCGCATCGACCGGACGGGATCGCCTAACTACCCCCGCAGCGCGAGCGCGAAGATTCCCGGCAGTTTGGCGATCGAGGGCGCGGCTTCGAAGGCTCCGAGCTTGGGCGTCAGGCGGTTCGCGGTCTTGTGGGTGAGGAACCAGACCGGCTTGGGCAGGACGCGGAACGGGGCGCGGAAGACGGTTTTTTCGATCCGCGAAAACATCAGCGTGTTGTGGACCCAGCCGGTGCCGGAGCGGATGTCGTTCCTCGGGTGGCCCGGGTAGGCGCCCCAGGGGGTGACGATCACGCCGTAGCCGATCGCCGCCCAGTGATTGATCGCCACGGTGCCGTAGCGAAGATCCTCGATCGCGCGCTCGACCGCTTTGCCCAGTTGCCCGTCGCGGCGCGAGGCGGGATGCACCAGCAGCGTTGCGTTGAGCGTTCCCCAGAGCCTCTCGTTGGCGAAGCGGGTCGCCGCGGCGACGAATTCGGCGGGCGAGGCGGCCTCGATCGGCGCTTCGCAGGAAATACCGCAGAACGCCTCCATCGTGAAGCAGAGGTCGTTCTCGTTCGCGATCGAAACTCCGGAGATGAATCCCCAGGGAAGCTCTTCGGGTTGGGGGCTGCCGAACTGTTCCATCTCCGGATGCGCGGCGGCGAAGCGGCCGAAACGGTCGGCGGCGCCGGGGTAATAGGCCTTGCGCAGGTCGGCCGATTGGAGCAGCCGACGGATCTCGGCGAGCAGCTTTTCGCGTAGCGGCCAGCCGGCCCAGGTGAGGATCACCCGGGTCGCGTTGCAGTTGAAGCCGGCGTTGTTGGTGAACTGGGTCACCAGGTTTTCGGCGTGGTAGGCGAGGTCGGAATCGCTCCAATCGCCGGGGACCACGATCACCGGCGAGACGTTGCCCAGCTCGGAGGAGAAGGGCTTCGGGTTGATCGGCTCATCGCGCTCTTTGCGCGCCTGCCCCTCGGGTCCCGTGCCGAAGACGATCGCGTCGTAGGTCTTGTCCGAGCCGGTGATGTGCAGCTCGTCGATGTCGGGATGGTTCGCGAGATAGGCGCCCTCCGGCGTGCCGCCGTAGACGATCCGGAAGAAACCGCTCTTCGCGAGCGGCTCGAAGATCTCGGCGAGAATCGGCCCCAGGTATTCGTTGACCTGGTGGATTTTGAGCAGGACGACGCGATTTTCGACGAACAGCTTATAGAGCGTGTCCTGCGGCGCGATCCCTGAGACGTTGCCGCCTCCGAGCACCAGACAAACGGCGCCGGGATCTTGTGGGTTGTCATAGGCAACCGCCTGGGTGGAGGCCAGGTTCTCCGGCGTGACGCCTTTCTCCATCCAAACTTCGGCGGAGACGCCGGTGTAGAACAGGCGATCCCAGATGTCGAACGGAAAGACCCGGGCCGCCGCTCGGCCGTCGGCGAGCCGCCGAACCCGGCCGGGGATGCGCGGCTTCCGGCCCGCCGCAAGGTCCGCCACCGACGCCTCGATCAGGCGCAGATTGCGCAGCATGAAGTAGGGGCCGACCATCGCCTCTTCGCCCCAGGCCGGATGGCCGGGGGTGAGACCTTCCGCCTCCGTGCAGAGCGCGGCCCAACGATCGGCGACCGCCAGGGTACGCCGGGTCATCTCGGCGAGCAGCTTCAACCGCTCGGCCGGCGGCACGGCAATCCAGGCGCGTTTCGCCTTCTGAAGATCGCGCGCCGCGGCGTCGATCTCGGCGCGCGGCGTCGGGGGCATGCCGGTCGGTTTCGAGATCGTAGCGGTCGTGGCGGGCGAGGTTTTGGTGAGGGTCGGCGGCATCGCGGCAGCTCCTAGACGGGCGGATGCCGCGACCCTACCATGCGATGCCGCAGAGCGGCAAAGGGCCCTCACCCCCGGGTTGGGGTGAGGGCTGTACCAGGCTTCACCTGCCCGGACTGTTACCTACGACGGTCGCGCGGCCGACCCGGCTCGGAGGTCCGGGCGGCTTGACTCGGCTCCGAACGCCGGGGGGCGTCGAGCGAAGCGCCGCGCAGATGCCACGGGGTGGTCGGCGAACCGAGCGCTCCGCGTTCCGGGCTGCGCCCGGGCGACTGCGCAGAACGACCGGCCGGCGCGGTGGCGGTGCTGTAATTCCGCGGCGCACGGCCGGGGGAGGCTCCGCGCGGTGCCTGACCCTGGCCGGGGCGCCCGCCTTGCGGACGGCGCGCCTCGCCGGGTCGCGGACCGCTCGGGCCGCGGCCACCGGTCGGAGCGACGTTGCCGCCCGCGCTCTGGCCGGGTTGCCGGGCGGCCGGTACGCCGGTCGCCTTGCGCACCGCTTTCTCTTTGGCGCGGGCGCGCTCTTCCGAACGCTGCGAGCGGATCTTCGCGATCCGTTCCGCGATCGGGATTTCGAGCTTCTCGTTCACCTTGCGTTCGTAGTCGAAGCCTTCGAGCTTTTTGCGCGGCAGTTTCTTGCCGATCGCGCGCTCGATCGCCGCGAGCTCCGCCCCTTCGTTGTCGCCGACGAAAGTGAACGCTTCGCCCACCGCTCCGGCCCGGGCCGTCCGGCCGACGCGATGGATGTAATCCTCGGGGATGTTCGGGACGTCCAGGTTGATCACGTGGGACAGCAGTTCGACGTCGATGCCGCGGGCAGCGATGTCGGTCGCGACCAGCACGCGATCTTTCCCTTCCTTGAAGCGGGAGAGGGCGAGCGTCCGCTGCGCTTGGCTCCGGTTGCCGTGAATCCGTTCGCACGGCACGCCGTGGCGGTTCAGGTAATCGGCCAAGCGGTTCGCGCGATGCTTGGTGCGGGTGAACACCAGCGCGCTCTTAATCTCATCGCGCTGGAGCATTTCGAGCAGCAGAGCGGATTTCAAATCGTCGCGCACGGGAAACAGCGTCTGGGTCACCCCTTCGGCCGGCGCCGCCTTGCGTTCGACGTTCACCATCGCGGGCGACGAGAGCAGCTCGCGGGACAGGACGACGATCGGCTGCGGCATGGTGGCCGAGAAGAACAGCGTCTGGCGCGGGGTCGTCGGCAGGTGCTTGAGCACGCGACGGATGTCCGGCAAGAAGCCCATGTCGAGCATCCGGTCGGCCTCGTCGAGGATTAGGATCTCGATCCCGGGCAGCTTCGCGTACGGATACTGGAAATGGTCGAGCAGGCGCCCGGGGGTCGCGATCAGGACATCGACGCCGGTGCGGAACGCCCGCTCCTGCGGACCCATCGCGACGCCGCCGAAAACGGCCGCGCTCTTCAGGTTCGTGTGCGCGCCGAGCGCGCGGGTGTTCTCTTCGATCTGAGCGGCCAGCTCCCGCGTGGGGGTGAGGACCAGGACCCGCGTCACGCCGCGGCTCTTGCCGAGCAGGCGATGGAGCGTCGGCAGCACGAACGCCGCGGTCTTGCCGCTGCCGGTCATCGCGCAGGCGAGCAGGTCGCGTCCCGCCATGGCGGGAGGAATCGCGTCGAGCTGAATCGGGGTGGGCTGGTCGTAGCCCATGTCGCGGACGCCCGCGAGCAGCGTGGGGTGAAGGCCGAATTTGGTGAAAGGCATTGGAACCTACTTCTTTCTGAGCGCGGTATCTCGCCGTGCGAGATGAGGCTCGCGCTCAATTGGTTCCGGCGATGCAGGGGGAAAAACGGGGGACTTGCCGGTGAGGCCGCCGCTGGGGCCGGGAGGCCCTCGAAATCGGGTGCTGCGTGTCGAGGTTTCGGGAGCCCGGAAATTCAAGGCTGGAAAGCTGACGGGTGAAGCATCTCACAGAACGGGGCGGAGCGCAAATGGCGCCACTGACCTCTGAAATAGGCGGCGTCCCCGTAGGGGCGGCCCCCCGTGGCCGCCCTGGAATCGGGCAAACGGTTGGATCCTGCAAGGGCGGCCAACGGGGGGCCGCCCCTACTACGGCCGCAACCGGCAATTCACCTGGCGGGTCTCCGACAATCCGGTCGAGGCGACGTCCGCCCGGTAGGTCACGGACAGCGGCGCTCCGGGAGCGGGCAGGGTCAGGCTTGAACAGTCGATCGCTTCCGGATCGGACGGTGGCGGCACGCAGGGGCCGATGTCCGTGGGGCAGTTGGCGCAGGTCTCGCCCGGATCGCGCCGGTGGTTGCCGCAGACCGGCGGCTCGGAGCGGCGCTGCCATTCGGTGACGATCGCTTCGCCGCCGAACGCCCCGAGGCGAGCCCATTCGACCGCGGTGCTCTCGCAATCCCAGCCGCCGGCCCGGCCCGTCGAGCCGATCACCGCCGGATCGTTCTCACAGAAATAGTTGAGCGCTTGGACCGCGCTGCCCCAACGCTCGTTGCTCGGTCCCCGCGTCCAGCCGCCTCCCGGCGTGCCGCACGAGTTGACGCCAAAAGCCTTCGCGTATTCCGCGCAGACGGCGGGACTGCTGACCAGGAAGCGCGAACGCAGGCAGGCGGCCAGCTCGGTGCCGGTCTTCCCCTGACAGGACAACGCCCAAGGGTCCGCCGAGAGCGAGCCGGTCGAGCTCTTCTCGGTTCCACCCGGAATCTCGCGATAAAAGACCGTGGTCGTTCGCGGGTTGTAACCGCTCCCGGGGTTCGATGGAGCGGCGGCGGTCAGACCCGCTGTAGCCGTCAATCCGCGCGGTTCCGCCGATTGGCAGACTCGCGCGATCAATTCGGCATAGGCGCAGCGGTCCATGCTCCGTTCGAGCCCCTGCGCGCAACGGGTCGATTCGATCGCCGCGGCGGCGCAGTCCAGATTCTGGGTGGCTTGGCGGGTGCCGCCGGTGCTGGGGCTCGGGCACCCCCACGAGGGCAGCAGAAGCGCGAGGGCCGCCACGCGGAGCGTCCGTCGAATCGTTCGAACTGTTGAGGGCTGCGGTCTCACGCGGTGCTCCCTTCAAGGGTCGCAAGGCATTCTCGATCGCCAAACGCTGGGGTTCTCTACACACTATATTCTAAACGACCTCCGGCGGGCAGCTCGACCCGAAGCGACCCGAAGGATCGGAACGCCCTGCGTGCTACCCTTCCCTCCAGCCACTTCAACTGCGTTCTCTTTTCAGGCGGCCTGGCTCCGCGCCTTCCTCCGGCGCGGCGACGGGCCTGTTCGTCAGCGAGGAGACGGATCATGCAGCCGATCGATCCCGAGCGGTGGGAAAAAGCCCAGCTTCTGGCGCGCGTCCTCCTGCGGGTGGGGCCGCAGAACGAGGATCTGACCAAGAAGTACCTGGAGATTCTGGTCGATGACGGGCTGCCGCCCGCGGCCAAGCCGCGGCACGTGCTGGTCGTCGGTGCCGGCATCGCGGGACTCACCGCGTCGTGGCTGCTCGCCCGGGCGGGCCACAAGGTGACGCTGGTCGAGGCGAACCGGAACCGCGTCGGCGGCCGGATCAAAACCTTCCGCGAGTTCAAAGATCCGGCGCAGTACGCCGAGGCGGGCGCGATGCGGCTGCCGGATTTCCACCCTCTCGTCCTCGGTCTGGTCGATCGCCTGGGACTTCCGCGTCGCCTGTTCTACAACGTCGATGTCGATCCGAACAGCGGCAGCACGTCGGGACCCGTGCCGCCTGTGATCTACAAGCCGTTCGACGGCTCGGCCACCTGGAGGAACGGCCCGGATCAGCCCGGTTTCAAGTCGCCCGACAAGCTCTCGCGGACCTGGATGCGCACCAACGGAACCCAAGTCCGCCGCGCCGACTATGCGCGCGACCCGCGGGCGATCAACGGCGGATTCGAGCTCGAATCGTGGCGGCGCCGCAAGACCGCGAGCGACATGATCAACGCGGCGCTCGATCCCGTCCGCGACTATTACTCCACGGTCGATCGAGAGACCCGGCAGCGCGTGAACAAACCGTTCCGCGAGTGGGTGGAGGGGTGGGCGCACCTGATCTACGACCTCGATCGGTACTCGATGTGGGGCTACTTGAAAGAGGTGGCGGGGCTTTCCGACAACACCATCGAGGCGATCGGCACGCTGGAGAACCTCACGTCGCGGCTGCCGCTCGCCTTCTTCCACAGCTTCCTCGGCCGGAGCGACATCAATCCGGGGGCCACCTATTGGGAGATCGCGGGCGGCAGCGATCGGCTGACCGACGTCTTGAAGGAGCGCGTGCTCGAAACCGGCAAGGTGGAGCTCGTGATGGGACAGCGGATGATCCGGCTGGAGTGGCGGGAGGCGGAACCCGATGCCCCGCCGCTGGTTTGGATTCGCACGGTCGCGGAGGAAGACTCCACGCGGACCGCCGAATACTCCGCCGATCGCGCGATCGTCACGATTCCGTTTTCGAGCCTCCGACACGTGCTGGTCCATCCCGGCTTTTCTTACAAGAAACGGCGGGCGGTCATCGAGCTGCACTACGACTCAGCGACCAAGGTGCTGCTGGAGTTCAACCGCCGCTGGTGGGAGTTTTCGGAAGAGGATTGGCGGCGCGAGCTTGCGGCACTCGCCACCGCGCCCCGCGAGGCTCCGGAGGGGGGAGAGGGCGCCGAGACCCGCGAATTGCTCGAC
>DATMZU010000761.1:0-5730 GCA_035607435.1 Thermoanaerobaculia bacterium
CCAATCCTGAACCGACCACTTAGGGCGAGCGGGGGTGGAAGCTTTCTGCCGATCCGGAGATCCGAAGCGCCAGAGGCGTTTCCACAACTCGGCCAGGCGTCGCTTCGTCGCTCCGCCCGAGGCGGGAGCACCTTTAGGAATGACCACGGGACCGGGTGTTCTGGCGCGGTCCGTGGTGTCCGCGGGCTCGGGCGGTACCAGCGGTTCCAGGCCTGTCGCCCGCGCCACGTTCTGAAGGTACGGCTGAAGCTTCTCGAACACCGCCTCCTGGATCGATTCCTCGAGCGCCTTTTGCTCTTTGGCGAAGTGCTTGGCAAAGAACTCCTGGACCTTCTGGTCGATGTACCTTTTCGTGGTTTCGTCCAACTCCTTGGAGGAACGATCGTTCGCCATCCTCACAGCTCCTTCACGCCCATCGGTCCGAACGCCTCCAACGCCTCTCCCAAACCCGCCTCGTTGCGGATCTGCCAATTCTCCGCGATTTTCAGCACCTCTGGAGCGCCCCCGGCCGCCAACCGGGCGGCAACCCAACTTCCGAACCGTCCGATTCCCTCTTGCCCTCGCGATTCGATCCGCAGCGCGGTCGCGGGCTCGCCCGTCGAGGCGGCGCCGATCGCCCAGCGGAGTCCCAGTTGGAGCCGGGGGGGCAGCACCTCCGCGGCGCGGAGCAGCGCGTCCGCCAGATCGCCGGACGGCTCGGGGAGAATCGCGGCGGCCGGGGCGGCGATGGCGAGATCGCAGACCGTGGTGATAAATGCTTCCGGTAGGTCGCGGCCGAGCGATTCGAGATCCGATGCGGTGAGCGGCGCTGCGTCGAGCTCCGCCTCGCGCTCGGCATTGGCCAGCAGGGCGTCGAGCCGGTCGCGGTCGGACAGGTCGGCGGGAGGGCTGAGCCGGAGCGCCGCTTCGCGCAGCGCCGGGCCGTAGCGGACGACCGGCCCTCCTTCCTCCAAGGGCGCGAGCAGCGCGTGGCAGAGGTAGCCCCCTTCGCGGCCGAATTCGTCGCGGGCGAAGGCCGGAACGATCCGGACGAGCACGGCGTACAGCGTCTCGCCGAGGCGGAACGCGCGCACCGCCCATCCATCCCCCCCGCCGGCTCCGCCGAGGGGGCGCAGACCGCCGAGCCAACGGCGGAATCGATTCCGGTCGGCGGGCGGGGCCGTGAGCCGCAGGTCGAGATGGCGGAAGCCCCCGCGCTCTCGGCCGTACGCGTTGGTGAAAAAGGCGTGGACGAGCGGCAAACCGCTCATTGCCCCTTCCCCAGCCGCTCGTCGAGCAGCCAGAGCAAAGGCGCGGTGACGCCCTTGGGCTGCGGTGCTCGGAGCAGCCGGCCCTCGGCGTCCACGTCCCCGGGGCCTGGCCGGAAACCGAGACTGGAGGCGGCGAACAGCTTCACGCGGCGAAACTCCGCACGGCCGGCGGCCACGAGCCCGCTCCTTCCGGTGTCCCGGAGAAGTTTTTCCAGCGTTTCTTGGGAGGCCTCGCTTTGCAGATCCGGGTGGGCTTCCCATAGATGATCCGCCTTCGAGATCACGAGCGCTAGATCGGTGCGCCGCTGGCGGTTCAGGTGGTCGAGCCGCTGGCGCACCCGGTCGAACCATTCGAGATCGGTGGCGCCTCGCGTCTCTCTTTCGAAATCGTTTGCTTGCCAAGCGTCCTCCGTTGGCAGGCCAAGATCGGCGGCGATCGAAGCGCCGTCCAGCACGAAGACGAGAGAGCCGAGGAGGCCCAGGTAACGATCCAAGCGGCTGGAGCGTTCGTGCGGCGGCAAGCCCCAGACTTCGCCGGCGACGTCGTACACCGCGAGGACGGCGCGCGGGGTGGGCCGCTTGCGTCCGCGATTCGTTTCGAAGACGTTCCATGCGAAATTGTGCGAGGTGTCGAACTCCAACGCCTCGCCGAGCTCGGGCATGGTGATCAGCGGGCGTTGCCCTTGGCGCAGCAACTGGCCGGAGAGCGCACCGAAGCGCTCCTCGGTGCCGTCGAAGCCGAGCAGATTGTAGCGCTGCGAGCCCGGCGGGAAGTCGCTTCGGCCTCCAAGTTCCGAAATGGCAGTGATAGTGAGTAGGGTCTTGCCCGAGCTGCGGGGGCCCGCGAAACCGAGACCGACCGGCTCGCCGAAGAGTTCACCCTTGGCCGACAGCGGCCGTTCGCAGGGACAAAACAGCTCCAGGCGGGTCGTGGGATGGTCCGGGCAAAACTCCGGCACCCGCGCGGTAGAGAGCCAGCGCCGCCAGCGGGGCGGCAGCAGATCGGAGACCGGTCGCTTGTCGCTCGAAGCGGCGGTGGTGGCCGGCAGCCACGCCGGAAGCGAAACCGCCCCCGGACCCGTGTCCCCGGCGTCGCAGGCGGCGCAACGGTACAGCGCTTCGGTTCGCCGCGGGGTGCGCCAGCAGCGCAGGCAGAGAAATCGCTCGCTCACGACCCCTTGGGCCTCGGGTCGGTGAGCGTGATGCGGAAGCGCTGCCCCTTCTTCAACGGCTGGCCGTCCGCCCAGGCGGTGAGCTTCAACTGCTCTGCGATCTGGCGCTGGATGTGCGGGAACTGGTCGAGTTGGTAGAGCCGGAGCAGTTCGCCCGCGGTCATGTCGCGCGGAGCCTCGATATCCAGCGTGTCGCGCTCTTCGAGCAGTCGGGTTTCGCTCGATTCGTCGGTCTTGCCCGGATCGTCCAGGTCGGCGACCTGCGGGTGGCCGAGCGGGCGCAGACCGGCGATCCGCAGCGTCGCGTCACCCTGCCAGCCGACCAGGATGGCGAGGACGACCAGCACCCCTCCGAGGATCATGCCTCTCACCCCGAATCGCACCTCCGACGGAAGCCAAAGATCGCGGCGATGATAAAGGACCGGGTCGGAGAGGGACTAATCGACGGCCGTCGATATCTCGCCCGATCCGTCCTTACGCCGGAACGTAAAACGTCAACCGTTGCCCGGCGCGAAGCGGCTCGCCTTCGTCCATGCCGTTGGCCATCCGCAGGCTCTGGACCGAGACGCCGAACTTGCGGGCGATGTTGGCGATCTTGTCGCCGCGGCGGACCTGGTAGGTACGGGTGCGGTAGAGGCGCTGGGGGTGGAGGGTGAGCTTCTGGCCGATGGTGAGAGAGGTGCCGGAGAGGTCGTTCCAGCGCATCACGTCGTGGGTTCCCACCGCGAACAGGTCGGCGATCTCGGAGAGGGTATGGCCGCGGCGGACGGTGAAGACGACCGTGTGCTTGGATTTTGAGCCCTCGTTGTTTTCGGCCATCCGCGAGGAGGTGCCGGCCTTCCCGCCGGCGACCAGCAGGGTCTGGCCGACCTGGAGCCGATAAGGCTTCCGCAGCTTGTTCCGCCGCGCCAGCTCCGCCGGGCTCGAACCGAATTTGTCGGCGATTTGGGACAACGTGTCGCCGCGCCGGACCTTGTAGTGGGTGGGCTTTTCCGCCGGCCGTTCCATGGCGAAACGGGTCTCGATCGGTCCGGACGACGTGGGCAGATCCGCCGGCAGGGCGGCGAGCGCGACGGTGAGCTTCTCGCCCGTGCCGTGCGGCACGTAGAGCGGAAAGTTCTTTCCCGGCGTCCAGTCCGAGGCCGAGGAGATCTCGGTGTTGGCGGCACGCAGATCCTCGACCGCGACGCCCGCCAGCTCGGCGAGGCGGGCGAGCGGCTGGAGCTCGGCGACCTGGACGATGTCGAACCGCTTGTCGATCTCCGCATCGCTCGGCAGGGCGAAGCCGAAACGGGCGGGGTTCGAGCCGATCACCGCGGCGGCGAGGATGCGCGGGATGTACTCCCGCGTTTCGGTCGCGAGGCAGCCGCGGATCTCCCAAAACGTCCGCTTCTCGAACGGATCGTCGATCTTCCTCAGGCAGGAGACGATCTTGCCTTCCCCGGCGTTGTAGGACGCGGTGGCGAGCAGGAACGAGGGGGAGCCGAAAATGCTGAGCAGGTCGATCAGGTACTCGGCGGCGGCGGACGTCGATTTTCGGACGTCGTAGAAATCCGCGGCCTCCGCGAGGCCGTAGCGGCGTCCCGTCTCCGGAATGAACTGCCACAGGCCGAAGGCGTTGGCGCGGCTCAGGGCGCGCGGGCTGAATCCGCTCTCGACCAGGGCGATGTAGCCGAGCTCGACGGGCAGGCTGCGGGCGGCGAAGATCTCGCTGATGATCGGCCAATACTTCCGCTTGCGCAGGTACGACCGCTCGTAGAACTCGCGGCCGCGGCCCCGATAGAAATCGACGTAGCTGTGGGTTTCGGCGACCAGATCGGGGAGCGTCTTGTCCCCCGGCTCGCTCTCACCGAAACGGCGGAGGATGCGCCGCACTTCCGTATCGATGTAGGTGGCTTCGGCCTTCTCGGTCGGCTCTTTGGCCCGCACCTGCTCCAGCTCCTGGAACACGGCGCGGAGGTCGTAGCGGCGCAGCTCCTTGGGGAGACCGGGCTGAAGCACGGCGAGGCCCTGCTCCTTCCAGTATTCCGGCATGTCGGCCCCGAGCAGCAGAATGCGCGCGCCGTTCAAGCTCTCGTACGCCGCCGGGTAGTTGCCGCGGGCGTAGGAGCCGAGACCCTCGACCGACCAGAGCATGGACCGATCGATGATCTCGCGGGTCGAAAGCGCCGCGGGCACCGCCGCGAGATTCGGATCGGCGGAAGCCGGGACGGGAGCCGGGGCCGGAGGTCCGGCCGGCTGTGGGGGAGTGGAATTCTCGACCGCGATATCGCTGTAGGCGACTCGAACGGGCTGGACTTTGGGGTTGGAGCTGCAGGCGGAGGCGAAAAGGAGCGCAGGGAGGACGAGAGCGAAATGGGCTCGAATCGTCAAGGTCATCTTCGGCGTCCTCCCCGGATCGTCGTGGCTTCTATCCGCTCCGCGACAGGCGCTCAAGGTTAGCAGCACTTCGGGGTCCTTGTTCACCCGCCGTCGCCGTCCAACCCCAGAGGGTCGAGCCCCATCAGCGCGAAAATCCGGTCGCGCAGGCGCTGGTATTGGGGATCGCCCGGATCGCGCGGGCGCGGGAGAGGCACGGGCACGACCTCGCGAATGCGCGAGGGGCGCTGTTCCATCACGACGATCCGGTCGGCGAGCTGGACCGCCTCTTCGACGTCGTGGGTGACGAACAGGATGGTCGGGTCGATCCGCTGCCAGAGCTGGATCAGCTCGGCGCGCAGGCGCAGGCGGGTGAGGTAGTCGAGGGCGCCGAACGGCTCGTCCATATAGAGGACGTCCGGCTCGGTGGCGAGCGCCCGGGCGAGCTCCACCCGCTGCTTCATGCCGCCCGATAGCTCGCGCGGATAGGAGCGCTCGAAACCGGAGAGCCGCATGATCTCGATGTATTGCCGGACGATCGCGCGTCGCTCGGCCTCGGGTTTCTTTCCTAGGCCGAAGCCGATGTTTTCTTCGACCGTGAGCCAGGGGAAGACGCCGTTTTCCTGGAAGATGAAGACCCGGCGCGGATCGGGAGCGGAGACCGCCTCGCCGTCGATCTCGACCTTTCCGGACGTGGGAGGGAGGAATCCGCCGACGACGTTGAGGAGCGTTGTCTTGCCGCACCCCGAAGGGCCGACCAGGCAGACGAATTCGCCGTCGGCGACCGCCAGGTCGATGCCTCGGAGGACATCGACGGTCGATCCTCGGGACTTGCCGGGAAACTGGAGGTTGAGGCCGCGGATCTCGATCTTCGGTTGGGCCGGGCTCTCGCTCATCGGCCGAAGCCCCAGCGGACTTCCTCCAGGCGCTCCATGCGGCGCACCAAAATG
>DATMZU010000764.1:0-5986 GCA_035607435.1 Thermoanaerobaculia bacterium
GGCGGCATCCTGACGGCAGAGCTGATCACCCGCACCCGCCGCTACAAGGCGGCCTCGATCGGCGCCGCCGACGTCGAGTGGATCAGCGACTGGGGCAACGTCGATTTCGGCGCCGCGTTCGACAACTACTATTTCGGTGGCCCGCCCTGGGAAAAGCTCGACCACTACATCCAGAAGTCGCCGTTCTTCCGCCTGAAGGACGTGACCACGCCGACCATCGCCTATGCCGGAACGGCGGACCGCACGGTGCCCCCGGACCAGTCGTGGTCGCTGTTCCGGGCGCTGCAGCAGCTGGGCAAGGCGCCGACCCGCCTGGTGCTCTTCCCCGGCGAGCCGCACGCGCTGCTGGAACCGGCCCACCAGAGGCGGAAGATCGAAGAGGATCTCGCCTGGTTCGACCGCTACCTGTTCGAACGCACGGCCGATCTGCACACCGCGATTCCCGAAGGCTCGCAGCTCGCCGGGCTGCTCGCGAAGAAGACCGCCGCACGCCAGGGCGCCGCCTGGGGCCTCCTGTTCGACGGCGCGCTGATCCCGGAGACCGCCCCGCACGACGGCCAAGAGGTCGGCCGCTTCGAAGTGACCCGCGCCCAGTTCGCGGCGTTCGACCCCGCCATCCCTGCGCTTCCCGGCGAGGAGAACCTCCCCGCGATCGTGCCGTTTGAGCGCGCCAAGACCTACGCCGCCTGGCTCGCCAAGAAATCCGGCCAGGCCTTCCGCCTCCCCACCGAGGACGAGGCCCAAGCCCTGGCCGACGAAGCCGGAACCGGCGGCAACACCCTCGACACCTGGGTCGGCTACACGCCCAACCCCGACGATCTCGCCGCCATCCGCACGGCGATCGCCCAAGCCTTCGACAAAACCGGCGCCGCGCCCCTGCTCGAACCCGCCGGCAACCACCCCGGCCTGGGCGAAGGAAGCGCCGCACTCTTCGATCTCGACGGCAACGCGGCGGAGTGGGCAACGGCCGAAAACGGCAAAGGCATCGCCATCGGTCCAAGCGCCGAGCGCCCGAACGATTCCCGCAGCGCCGAGCCGGCCAGCCCCGCCTACACCGGCTTTCGCGTCGTGGTGGAGCGGTAGGCCGGTTTAAGTCTCATCTCGGAATCATCGCCCCCAAGGTGTGCTCCTCCTGAGTAGGCCGTGCTCTCCTCTCTCGCCGCCTAAGCGCTGGGCCTTCGCCCGGAGGAACACCCGCGCGGCGAGGTCGCCGACCTACAGCCCTCGGGCTGGCTGAGGCAGCGAACGGCCACCGCCGCGACAGCCGCTTCGCTGAGGCAGAGGCGCTGCTGATCGAAGCGGCGGAATGCGCCACGCTGGAAATGGTTCAGAAGGTGGTGGCGGCGATGGAAGCGGGGGCGAAGGGGCGGTAGGGCGCACTACGAGCCTCTACGTCCATATACACTGCTTTCCATGACGATCGAGCAGTTTCTCGCTCGCTGGGCCGAGAGTGGGGCGGGGGAGCGGGCGAACAAGGACGCGTTCCTCTCGGAGCTGTGCGACCTGTTCGAAGTGGAGCGCCCGCGGCCCAAGACGGGGAACGCCGGCGGACACCTACGTCTTTGAAAAGACGTACCGCGGGCCAGAGCGCGGGCGAGCGGGGTTGGCGGGCGCTGCGGTAACGAAAGTCACCGATCGCGGTCTCCTGCCTCTTAGACAAGTCGAAGTTTGCCCGCCGCGGGTTCCATCGCGTAAAGCGGCAGCTTGTGTCCGTCCATTCCGAGGTGAAATGGAAACTGAGCGCCATTCGTGGCAATATCAGCCTCTGGGCGTTTGGTATGGGTGTCGTTCTCTTCAAGGCTTGGCTCTGGCACTTTCATTTCCCGGAGTCGGCAGAAATCTCAGTGATTTTCGGTGGCCTCCTGGTTCCGGTAAGTCAGGCCGCGGCGGTAGTCAACTTCGTGCTTGGTTGGTTGGTTGCGGTGTACTCGCTCAAGAATGTCCAGAAAATCTTTGTTCATTTTTTTCGGCCACTGGAGCTAGTCGACAGCATTGAGACGAAGGAATTTTTATCAGCCACGGCCACAACTATCGTCTCTCTTTTCTTCGCAGGGTTCGTCATCGATCTCGCAACCGCAAATGTTGCAGTGCGTATCGGATCTCGATACGAGCTGGTCGCACTCTTACCGCGCGGCTCGGACGCCTTCCTATACGATGACTCAGGCACGCGAGGCGAAAAATTCACAATTTCTGCCGGCGGTGCGATCCACATTGCTCTTCGAGGACGTGCGGCTCACGAAGTCCTGCTTCTACGCGATCAGTACAACCTGCTAACCCTCGATGCGTTGGGTCTTGACCGCGATCGCGGCCTCGTCCGGGCGAGTTCACCGTTCCTTCGCTTTGAAGGGGAGGGCGACCCACGATCCGTTGATGAGATGGCGGGGGGCCCCCACCGTCGAGGAATCTTCGACTTTGAGGTGGCGGGGCCCCTTCGTTACAGCCCCAGGAAATTAAACATCGACATACAGATCGCGCAAGGTTTTTTGATGAAGGGCGGCTACCTTCGTCCCGGGGAAGAAGCTCCTTGCCCAGAACGAACACCCGTTGCGTATGCCACTCAATTCTTTGCTGATCTCTGCCGGAATCGCAACGAGATCGGCACATGGACCGACCGAGCCAGCTATCGAAAAGGCGAAGATGCGTCCGTCTCTCATGCCATTGGAAACTACAGCATAGAGATCCACTTTCGCCGAGGCATTGTGATCCTGAAGGATCATGAGCCCTTCTATAGCCGCGAGGCTACGAAACTATTTGCACGGGAGGCGCCGCCAGAGAAAAGGGCATCGGCGTGAAAAGGAAATGAGAACCGCAATGAACAGGAAGGAATGGTCAATGTTCTTTATGGCATGGCTAGTAGCCCTAAGCATGGCAGCTTGCACCGAGGGGGATCACTCTTTTGTCGTGGATCAGCCTACTCCAGCCGCAAGTGCCGACGCCAATATGGGTAGCGAGATGGCGCTCGATAAGTTTCCTCCTAAGCCTTTGCTCGCCGACCATGTAACCCCCGAGCATGAGCGGCCCGATCACGAACCCTGCGATCATGACCCCCACGACCATGAGCGGGCCGAGCCTCATGAGAGCGGGCATGATCACGCGCCGCCCGAGGCAAAGTGGCCAGATATGCCCCCTGATCAGAATGAAACGGGTGACTTCCCGGACCTTCCAACCGATCCAAAGGAACCGCCACCAGGAATAAACCGATGATGCTGTTACCCCCGCGCAGCAGCCGCGCCGGCTTGCTGACCGTTAAGCCGAGCGCGGGAACGGCATCTTCTCGTAGGACTGCGCCCGATCCGCTGGTAGGGCTCCCGCGGCCGCGTTGATCGTTTCAGCGGGGTGACGAGAAGAGAGAGGCGTCCCGACGGCAGGGACCGCGGCGGAGACTCGTGGTCGAGGACTAGGGCATCTTTACCCATAATGCATGGATCTTTCGGCGACTCACGCTCCCGTCCCTACCCTACCCGCCGCCGCTCCAACATCTCCCTTTCTCCCCCAGCCAGGCTCGGAGCTGTTGTTCTGTGGGCAGCTTGGTAAGGTAGCGTGAGACGAAGATCTGCTGCTCCAGGTTTCCGGTCGCGTAGTGGACCTCTTCGGCGTCTTTGTCGGCGCAGAGGACGATTCTAACGGGTGAATTTTCGCCTTCGAGGAGACGTTTTCGCGCGGGTAGCCGAGATAGAAGTTCATCTGCCCGCGTCTTCGTGGCCGAAGGAGCCGATCTTGAGATCGATGGCGACGAGGCAGCGCAGGCGGCGGCGGAAAAGGCGCGGGTCGGTGAAGTGGTGGCGGCCGCCGGCCCGAGGTCGAGCGGCAGGCGAGATTCGCCAGACGGTGTCTGGCGAATTCCCAGTCGCGGCCAGGTAAGCGTGATCTGCCGGTAGTTGCGGAGGTTCGACGGGCCGAGCCCGGCGATGCCGCGGCTTTCGAAAGCTTGCGCGAGCGAGGGGATCAGCCTCGCCGTAGCGCGCCCGATCCGCCCCTTGCTGCTCGTGCGGTTTCAGGGCGTCCCGCATCACCAAGTCGACTTTGCGCCCAGGGTCCGTTCGAGGGCGAGAAAGGTCAGCAGGCTCGGTGTCGTGTCGAAGGACACGAGCAGATCGAGATCGCTGTCCGGCCGGTCGTCCCCGCGGGCGACCGAGCCGAAGATGCCGAGCGAGCGAATATGGAAGCGCTCTGCGAGATCGGGCAGATGCCGCCGGAGATCTTCTTGGAGGATTTCGAGGGTGCTCTGTCCGTTCATCGGCGGCCTCTCCGCGGGCCACAAGAGCATACGGCAGTTCGGGGCCGCGGGTGGCCACAGCGGGACCGCTCCTTACCCCCGCAACAGATCGAACGCTGCGGTCACGAACAGCCAGACCGACAGCAGACCGTTGGTGGTGAAGAACGCCGCGTTCAGCCGCGAGAAATCGTTCGGCCGGACGATCCAGTGCTGGTAGGCGAGCAGGACCAGGCAACCGAACCAGCCGATCGCATACCCGATGCCCAATCCCGGCGGGTAGATCCGCGGCAGCAGTGCGAGCAGCGCGAGAACCCCGATGTGCAGCAGACCGGAGATCCAGAGCGCCGGGACGACGCCGAACCGGGCGGGGATGGAAAACAGGCCGGTCCGGCGATCGAACTCGACGTCTTGCAGCGCGTAGAGCACGTCGAATCCGGCGGTCCAGAGAAGCACGGCGAGCGCCAGCACGACGGGCGTCGCCCGGATGTCGCCGCGAACGGCAATCCAGGCGCCGAGCGGCGCGCCGGAGAGCGCGAGCCCGAGGATCAAGTGGCAGATCCAGGTGAAGCGCTTG
This sequence comes from Thermoanaerobaculia bacterium, assembly GCA_035607435.1. Classification (GTDB taxonomy): domain Bacteria; phylum Acidobacteriota; class Thermoanaerobaculia; order Multivoradales; family UBA5704; genus DASYKS01. Next base: position 4,791 of record DATMZU010000764.1, read on the forward strand.
GTGTAGGAGTAGAGAAACAGAACACCTAAGGCGACCGGAGACAGGGCGAACGCGAGCGGGTTCAAGCGCCAGGCCGCGAAGATCAACAGAGCGGAGCTCGCCGCGATGAACAAGCCGACAAAACCGGGAGTGACCAACCCCGCCGGCAGCGCGCGCATGGAGGTCCGCGGGTTCGCCGCATCGATCCGAGAATCGACCAGCCGGTTGAAGCCCATTGCGGCGCTCCGCGCCCCGACCATTGCGACGGCGATCCAACCGACTTTCGACCAGGCCGGCCATCCCTCGGCCGCGAGAATCATCCCGAGCAGGGCGAACGGCAGGGCGAACAGCGTGTGCTCGATCTTGATCATCTCGAGCACGACGCGAAGCTGGTGAAGGGCCTTGTTGGGCATCAGGGGCGGATCTTACCGGGCCGAGGGGCCGGATGGGGGATCGGTTCGGCAGCCAACGGTCCCAAATCTCTGGCAAGCCCCCGCGCGGCTCGCTACACTCCGACGCACCATGGCTCCTCTCACTCGCCGGACGTTCATCGCCGCCGCCGCCTCGATGGGGGCCACCTGGGCTTGGGCCGGGTCGCGCTTCCCTCGCTCGCACTCTCGCCCGCCCCGGGTCGAGCGTCGCGACCTGTTTGCCGAGGGTGTCGCTTCGGGAGATCCCGGCCCCGACAGCGTCCTGCTCTGGACTCGCTTCTCCGCGGGGGGCGGAGAAAAGGCCGTTCCGCTCACCGTCGAAGTGGCCGAGGACGCCGCCTTCGAGCATCTCGTCGCCACGGCGGAAACGCGCGCGCTTCTGGAGGCCGACCACACCTGCCGCGTTCTGGTCGGCGGCCTCAAGCCGGCTCGCGTGTACTGGTATCGATTCACGGACGCCCAAGGCCGGGGCGGCCGGATTGGACGCACCCGGACCGCGCCGGCCGACGACGATCCGAAGGCCGTGCGCTTCGCCTTCGTCAGCTGCCAGAACGTCTGCGAAGGCGCTCAGAACGCCTTCCGGCGCATGATCTTCGAGGACGAACGGGCGGCGCCGGAGGAGCAGTTGGCGTTCGTGCTCCACCTCGGAGATTTCGTCTACGAGGTCGTGGATTATCCGGAGGACGTCCCGAGCGGCCACCGCTACGACCGCCGGATTCGCGACGCCGTCCGCTTTCCCACGGGCGAAAAGATTTCCGGATTTCGGGTGCCGATCGACTTGGCCGA
>DATMZU010000765.1:0-5869 GCA_035607435.1 Thermoanaerobaculia bacterium
CCCTTCGATCTGTTGCAACGCCGCCTGCGGCAGGACGACGGCGCTCGCCAGGGGAACCCGCACTTCGAGCGGCGTCCCGGCAAGAGGCCAGCTCTTTTCATCGCCCGCGAGGCGCAACCGATAGGACAGGCGGCGGGTCGCATCGGAAAGCGACGCGGGCATCCCTTCGACCGTCGCCTGCCAGCGCTGGCCGTTCGCGCGGCGCACCTCCGTCTTCGCCCCCAGCCCCCAAGTCTCCGGACCCGGCAGCGGAATCTCGACCAGCACCCGGGACGCCCCGGGAACGATCAACCGGCCGAGGTCTCCTCCGGCCTCCACTCCCTGGCCGACCGCAACGCCAAACGACTCGACCACGCCGCCGCGCGGCGCGCGCACCCGATAGGTCGTCCCGGCGCTCGCCGGATCGACGCCGCGCGCTTCGAGCGCCAGGCGGGCGGAGGCTTCCTCCACCGCCGCGACCTCCGCCGCGGCCTCGGCCGCTTCGACGTCGCGCTGGGAGGTGGCTCCCCCTTCAAGCAGCCGTCGCTCGCGCGCCACCTCGCGATCGGCCTGCGCCCGGCGGGAACGGGCCGCGAGCCAGGCGGCTTTCTTTTCCGCCAGCTCGGGGCTGCGGATCTCGACCAACGCCGCGCCGCGCGAGACGGCCCGACCCGGTTCGACCAGCAGCGAGGTGACGATGCCACCGACCGGCGCCGAAAACGTCGCGGCGGAGCCCGTCTCGGAGATCGCTTCCGCCGCGAACCAGGCTCCCTCCTCGCGCGGCGGGCCGACCACGGCGAAAGAAACTCCGCGAACCCCGGCGAGATCGATCGAGCGCGGCCCTTCGCTGGGATGCTCTTGAGGCTCCTCTCCGGCGATCGCCTTCTCTCCTTCGGAATGGGCGTGCTCTCCGCCCTCGGCGACGGTAGATTCGTCGGTCTTCTTACAGCCCCCGAACGAAAAGAGCAGCGAGGCAAAGAGAACGAGAAGAAACGGGTTCCGGCAGGTCATGGCAGCACCTCGGCAGTCAGGGTGGCAAGCTCCCAGGAAGCGGCCCAGAGCGCCGCGCGGCGTTGGATTCGGGCAAGCTCCGCGGAAATCACGGCGCGGCGCTGTAGCAGGACCTCCGAAGGGCGGGCCTTCCCTTCGGTGAGCCGCAGCTCGATCGCCGCAAGCGTGCGCTCCGGCGAGAGATCATCGGGAGGAGGATTCTCGAAGGCCGATAAGGCCAAGAAACGCGAGCGGGCCGAAGCAAACCGGCTTCGAAGCTCCGCCAAGCTTTGATCCGCTTGCCCTTGGGCGGCGGCCATCGAGGCGGCGAGCGCCTGATCCGCCGCGGGCCGCTCGGCAGCGAGCGGAAACCGATAGGCCAGGCCGAAGCGCGCGACGCTCTCGTCCGCCTCGCGCGCCAGACTCGAACGGAGCGCCCAACGCGATTGCGACCGGCTCAAATCGAAACGCGCAAGCGCAACCGACAGATCGCGCCGCGCGGCGAGCGCCAAGCCCAACGGGCTCGACTCGAACCGGGTCCCCAGATCCGCATCGGGCGGCAGGTCGGGCGGAGGCGGCTCGGCGATCTCCTCGCGAGACCCCGCCGCGGGCAATTCATCGAGCGGTGTCTCGACCCAAACCGCAAGCTCGGCCCAGCCGGCCGCCCGGGCCGCGAGCGCCTCGGCCCGCGCGGCGCGCGCCTGCTCCAGGTCGAAAGCGACCAGATCGACCTCGAACGCCGCCTCCGCGCCTTGCTCCAGGCGGCGCTGCGCGATTTTGAGCCACCGCTCGACGGTGGCGACGTCCTCGCCGCGCAGAAGCGCTTCTCGCTCGGCGGCCCAAGCGGCGACGTAGGCCGTAGCGATCCGGCCGCGAGTTTCGAGCCGCGCCGCGGCCGGAAGCCGGGCACCCGCCCGCTCCAAAGCCGCGAGGGCTTCCTCACGACCGTTTCCCTTGCCGAGCAGCGGCAGATCGAGATCGATCGCAAGATCGGCATCCGTCGAGCCGTTCGTTCGCCGAGGGCCGGTCTCGACCCCAAGGGTAGGACCCGCCGCGAAGCGCGCCGAGGTGGCGCCAAGCTCGCGGCGGGCGGCGGCCAACTCAGAGGAGATGGCCAACTCTTCGGCGCTGGCCCGAGCCCGCGTGAGGAGATCTTCGAGCCGAGGAGGCTCTTGGCCTCCGAATCCAGGCCGGGCCAGAGGGGCAATGAGAAGGAAGAGACCAACGGTCGAACCGACCGCGGAACGGATGAACATGAGCCATGACCTCGCCGCTTCGGACGCGCGGAAGCGCGCCGGGTTGGGGACTTCGGCGGAAAGCGGAGGTCAGGCGAAGAGCGGGACGTGCAGAACCGCGCGGGACACGCCGGGAAGCGGCTCGCTCGGCACTCTCTGTGGCAAGGCACCGAGAGACCGATCCGCGCCGGGCAGCCAAACGCCGAGAGGAGCCGGCACCACCGGGTTGCAACTGCAGGAAGCGCAAGCCTCACGGCACGGCGCGCCGCGGTCGCAATCGTCCGAGCAGCCCAGATCGAGCCCGACCGCCGCACCGGCGGTAAGGGCCACGAACAGGGCGAGCAGAACGGCGGCGAGGATTTTCATGCAGCAACGATTCTATCGGAAAGGAAACCCGGAGGATCGCCCGATGCCGGATCGGTTGGTTCCGGCACCTCTTTAAGGCGCCGAGTCGCACGCTCCCAACCTGTACCGCCGGACGACCACCGTCGGCCGGTAGGGCTCGGCGGCCGTCTCGACTCCGGCGACCACGACTTCGCCGGGACTTGAGACCACGACGGGAAAGTAGCCTTGGGGAAAATCGGCGCTGACGCGGATCGCCGCACCGCAGCGGCGAGCAAGCAAGGGATCGAGCTCTACTCCGTTTACCACACCGCCCTCGGAGACGATGAGGGCCGTCCGCGCCTTTTGACCGACCGCCGCGGTAGGAATCGCCACCTGGTTCTCCGACATGTACACGGTCCTCTCCGGGGTCATCGCCCGGAGGTCTCGATCGAAACGGCGCGCCTTGAGAGTGCGGCGAGAATCCGTCTCTCGGACGGCCCAGATGACTTCGGATCCCGATTGCGTGCCGGCGGTGAAGGCGATCAGTTCCTGCACTCGGGTGGCCACCAAAACGGGCCTTTCGATCGGCGTCCCGTCGCGCCCGAAACGACCCAGAACGAGTTGGTTGGCGTCGCCGGAATCTCTCACCAAGGTCCAAGCCGCGACGAACCCTCCGTCGCGGCCGAAGACGACGTCCGGCGGAAACGTCACGCCTTCGGAAATCCCCAGATCGACCGGCGGCGAGGTCGGCACCCCGGTCACGGAAAAGGTTCTCGCGCGCAAACGGAAATCCAAGCCGACCGGGTGGACCGGAAGGTTCCAGGCGATCACGAATCCGGTCTCCCCACCGCTCAAGTGCGGACATCCCTCGTCCAACCGCGGCGACTCGCCCTCGGCGAAGCGAATCGGGCTTCGCGGCGATCCATCTTCGTTCATCACCCGATACGCGACGCGGAGCCGGGGAGCGGCTTGGCTGAATACGATCCAGGCGAACGCCAGGCGTCCTTGGCCGATCCGCGCGGCTTGAGGGCAAAGGAGCACCGTCGGCGGCCCCCCGCGGGAATCGACGACGTCGAAATCCCGTCGTTCCGAAAGATCCGCCTCCAGCTCCCGCGCGCGCAGGACCTGATGGTCCGCTTCGAGCCAGGCGACCACCACCCCTCTTCCCGCGAGCGGAGCGAGCCCGATGAACGGGTTGGCGGGCAGCTCGGGAAACACCGTCTCGCCCAAGGGAATCAGCCGGGCCGACACCGGAAGGGAGATCAGAAGCATGACCACGGCGCCGCAACCGGCGGCCAGGTTCCGCCAATTCGCCGCGCGGTGAAATGAAACTTGTGGACATCGGATCATGATCAGGGTCTCCGGCAGGGGAACGTGTACGCTTTCATACGAAGCCGGAGGCTTTCTTGTCCGTTGGGCGCGATCTACTCCAGGCCCGGTCCCTCCCCCATCATCGTGCGCGCCACGCTCAAGAAGCGATCGACCGTCGGCCCTCGGCGGTCCCTCCGCCAGGCGGCGGCGACCCGGGTCGTAGCGTGGCGGGCGGGGATCGGCAGGTAGCGGACGTTCGGCCACCCGAGGCGCTCGACGGAGGCAGGGAGGATCGAGACGCCGACTCCGGCCGCGACCAGGCTGACCGTGGTGTACAGCTCGCGGCTGGTTTCGACCACTCGGGGCGAGAAGCCGGCATCGCCGCAGAGGCGCATCACCTGGAGGTAGAGCCCGGGCGCGATTTCGCTCGGGAAGAGGACGAACGGCTCGTTGGCGAGATCGGCGACCGCGGCGCGTTTCTTTTTCGCCAGCCGGTGCGCCCCTTCGACCGTGATCATGAGCGGCTCGCGGAGGACCACCTCGATCTCCAGGTCCGGATCGGGCAGCGGTTCGCGGACGAAGCCGATGTCGAGATCGCCCGACCGGAGCGCCGCGAGCTGCGCGCCGGAGGCCATTTCGCGCAGATCGAGGTAGACCCCGGGAAACTGCTCGCGAAACGACCTCACGATCCGCGGCAGGGCGTGGAACATGACGGTCGCGGCGAACGCGATCCGCAGCTGGCCGGTCTCCCCCCGTGCCGCGCGGCGGGCCAAGGCCCCAGCATTTTCGACCGCGGCGAGGATGCGCCGGGCTTCTACCTGTAAGACCCGGCCGGCATCCGTGAGCGCCACTCTCCGCTGAGTGCGCTCGAACAGCTTCGCGCCGATCCGCTCCTCCAGTTGGATGATCTGCTGCGAGAGCGGCGGCTGCGCGATGCCGAGCCGAAGCGCGGCCCGGCCGAAGTGCAACTCCTCGGCGACCGCGAGGAAGGAGCGGAGGTGGCGCAGCTCGAAAGGCAGACCCGACGGGGCGGCGAGATTCATATCTAGATCCTCTCAATCATGACGAGAGATTGTATTGGACATATCAGTCGCCGCGGCCTACTCTGATCCCGGCCCGCCGCCTTACCGGCGCTTTTTCCGCCCATCGGCCCCCTGGAGATCCTGCTCATGACCGCTGAAGCTCTGCTCGAAGCCCCCTCCGAGATCGCCGCCGCCACGCGCCCCGATCCGTTTCCGATCAACGGCACCGATTACGTCGAGATCTACTGCGGCAACGCCAAGCAGGCGAGCCACTATTACCGCAGCGCGTTCGGCTTCCAGCTGGAGGGGTATCGCGGCCCCGAGACGGGAGTCCGTGACCGTGCGAGCTACCTGCTCACCCAAGGCAAGGTGCGTTTCGTCCTCACCTCTCCTTTGAGCCCCCACTCTCCCATCGCCGAGCACCATCTGAAGCACGGCGACGGCGTGCGCGATCTCGCCCTTTGGGTGGACGACTGCCGCCAGGCGTTCGAAATCTCGGTCTCCCGCGGGGCGGTGGCAGTCCAGGAGCCGACCGTGCTGTCCGACGCGGACGGCGAGGTGGTGATCGCCGCGATTCGCACCTACGGCGACACGATCCACACCCTGGTCGAGCGGAAGAACTACTTCGGGCTCTTCCTGCCCGGCTTCGTCCCGGTCTCGCCGCGCTATCAGCCGGAGCCCGTAGGTTTGCGCTACATCGATCATGCCGTGGGCAACGTCGAGCTGGGCAAGATGGACGAATGGGTCGGCTTTTACGAGCGGGTGATGGGCTTCACCAACCTGGTGTCGTTCGACGACGCCGACATCTCGACCGAGTATTCGGCGCTGATGTCCAAAGTGATGGCGAGCGGCAACGAGCGGATCAAGCTGCCGATCAACGAGCCAGCGGTCGCCAAGAAGAAGTCGCAGATCGACGAGTACCTGCAGTTTTACGGCGGCCCGGGCGTTCAGCATTTGGCGATCGCGACCGACGACATCGTGGCGACCGTCCTCGCCTTGCGCGACCGC
>DATMZU010000767.1:0-8773 GCA_035607435.1 Thermoanaerobaculia bacterium
GTCCCCGCGACGGGACGGCCCAAGGTGACCGCATCTTGCGATCCCAGGCGCTTCCGGCACGACCAGATCGTCGTCTCGGTCGGACCGTAGAGGTTCCAGACCGAGGCGGAGCGCGCCCGCAGCTCCGTCGCCAGACGATCCGGCAAAGCCTCGCCGCCGACCAGCACCCGGACCGGTTCGCTCTCTCCCCCGGACCAGCCGGCGTCGATCAGCAAACGCCAGGTGGCGGGAGTCCCCTGGAGCGCGGTCGCGCCGGACTCCACGAGCCGCCGACGCAGCAACCGCCCATCCGCCGCCTCCGCGCGGGTCGCCAGCTCGATCCGGCCGCCGATGGTGAGCGTGAGCCACAGTTCGAGGCCCGCGATATCGAACGACAGCGAGGTCACCGCGAGCAGTGCCTCGCCCGCCGCCAGGCCCGGGCGCTCCGCCATCGAGCCGAGGAAATTCGCGAGAGCGCCGTGGGGGACCGCCACCCCTTTCGGCCGGCCGGTCGAGCCCGAGGTATAGATCACGTAGGCGAGCTGCGATGCGAACGGATCGCGAGGGACCGGCGAACCGGAAACTTCGCCGCCGATCTCCCGGTCGATCCGGAGGATGCGAAGATCCGCCGGCAGCGCGGGGCCATCGGCGCCTTCGAGCCAGGCACCGTCGGTGATCAGCACCGGCGCACCCGAATCCGCGAGCATGAACGCCAGCCGTTCGGCAGGATAGGTCGGATCGAGCGGCAAGTAGGCGCCGCCGGCCTGCCAGATCGCGAGCAGGCCGACCAGCATCGCGGGGGTGCGCTCCGTCGCCAGGGCGACCAGCGTCTCCTCGCGAACGCCGAACTCGCGACGCAGCCGTTCGCTCAGGCGGAGCGCGCGCCGTTCCAGCTCGCCGAAGGTGAGATGCTCGTCTTGCGTCTGGAGCGCCACGCCGTCGGGGCGTTCTTCGGCCTGCCGCGAGATCTGCGCCGGCACCGAAGCGAAACCCGTCGAGACCTCGGTGTCCGAAACTTCGACCGCAACCTGATGCAGCTCGGCGGGCGACAGCAGCGGCAGCTCCGTGAGCGGTCGGTCCGGCTCGGCCAACGCCGCGGCGAGCAGCCGGCGCCAGGCCGAGAGCATGCGCTCCGCGGTCGCCGGATCGAACAGGTCGGTGTCGTAGCCGAGCAGGACGCCCATTCCGTCGGGGCGGGCGAGCGCGCCGAGCGACAGTTCGAACCGGGCGGTCGGCGTTCCGAGCGGCCGGACCGCGAGCTGCAATTCCGGCAGCGCCAGCTCCCCCGCTCCCGCCCGTTCGGCCTCCGCGAAATCGAGCTGCACCATCGCCTGGAACAGCGGCGTGCGCGCGAGATCGCGCTCGGGCTCCAACTCTTCGACCACGCGATCGAACGGCACGTCGGCGTGGGCGTAGGCGCCGAGCGCCGCGGCGCGGACCCGCGCGAGAAGCTCGCGCCACGAGGTTCCCCGCGGCTTGGCCGTACCGCCTCCACCATCGACCGCGATCACCACCGTGTTGACGAACAGGCCGATCAACGGTTCCAGCTCCGAGCGATCGCGGCCCGAAATCGGCGTGCCCAAGGCGATCCGATCCTGTCCGGTCCAGCGGGACAGCAGCGCGTGGAACGCCGCGGCGACCGCCATGAACAGCGTCGTCTGCGTTGCGCGGGCGCCCGCCGCAAGGTCCGCACGCGCGCCGGCATCCAGGCGGAGAGTGCGCACGTCCCCGCGATGGCGCGCCAAGCGCGGACGTGGCCGGTCGGTCGGCAGCGCGAGCGGCGGCCGGCCGGCCAGTTGCTCGCGCCAGTAGGCGATCTCTCGTTCGATGCCCGCCTCTTCGACCCGCTCGCGCTGCCAGAGCGCAAAGTCGGCGTACTGAATGCCCAGCGCCGGCAATGGCGAGGGCACCCCGCCCAGCGCCGCCGCGTAGAGCGCGCCGAGATCGCGAAGCAGGACGCCGTGCGAACCGCCGTCGGTCGCGATGTGGTGAACGACCAGCAGCAGCGCATGCTCCGCCGCCGCCAGGCGAAACAGATGGGCGCGAAGAACCGGTCCCTGGGCGAGGTCGAACGGTTGCTGCGCCAGGCGGCGCGCGAGCGCGTCGAGCGCCGCGGCGCGGTGCGGCTCGGACGGCAGAGCCGCGAGATCGATCGTCGGCAGATTCGCCGTTGCGTTCGGGGCGATCCGCTGCTCCGGCCCCTCCAACCTCTCGGGGTAGGAGGTGCGCAGGATCTCGTGGCGATCGGCGAGCGCCGAAAGCGCCGCGCCGAGCGCCGACGGAGAGAGCCGGCCGGTGAGGCGCGCGAGAAGCGGCACGTTGTAGGCGGAGGAGCCCGGCTCCAACCGATCGAGAAACCAGAGCCGCTCTTGGGCGAACGAGAGCGGCAGTGGCACACCCCGCTCCGCCCGGACGAGCGGCGGCGGGGCGGAGCCAGCCGGGGCGACGAGCGCGCGGTCGATCGCGCCCGCCATCGCGGCGAGCGTCGGGTGGGCGAACAAAGTCGGCAGCGCGAGCTCGACCTCGAACAGCGCGCGGACCCGCACCGCGAGGCGGGTGGCGAGCAGCGAGTGCCCCCCGAGATCGAAGAAGCTCTGCTCGCGACCGATCTCTGCCAGCCCCAGCAGGCCGCACCAGATCGTCGCCAGCAGCTCTTCGGTCGGCGTCCGCGGCGCCCCGCCCTCGGCGGTCCCGCCGCCCACCCGCGCCTCTTCCGGCCGCGGCAGCGCGCGGCGATCGAGCTTGCCGTTCGGCGAGAGCGGAAATTCGCGCAGCACCACCCAATCGGCGGGCACCATGTAGTCCGGCAGGCGCGCCGCGAGCGCCGCCGCCAAGGCATCGCGCAGGCGGACCTGCGCCGACGCGTCGACGGCGTCTGCCGCGTCGCGCGGAACCACATAGGCCGCGAGCCGCGATTCGCCCGATTCCCCGCGGCCGCCGCGCGCGGCGATCACCATCGAGGCCGCGACCTGGGGTTGAAGGCCGAGCGCCGCTTCGATCTCGCCCAGCTCGATCCGCAGGCCGCGGATTTTCACCTGGTGGTCGAGCCTGCCGAGAAATTCGATCGCGCCGTCGTCCAAACGGCGGGCCAGATCGCCGGTGCGATAGAGCCTGGCTCCGAACCCGCCGAACGGATCGGGCACGAACCGCTCGGCGGTCAAAGCCGATCGGTTCGCATAGCCGCGCCCCACCCCTGCGCCACCGATGAACAGCTCGCCCGGCGTGCCGGGCGGGGTGGGCTCGCCGTACACGTCGAGCAGGTGAACGCCTAAATTCGCGATCGGCCGGCCGATCGGCACCAGCGCGTCGCTTGGCCGGCAGGCGTGCGCGGTGACGTCCACCGCCGCCTCGGTCGGGCCGTAGAGGTTGTGCAGCTCGGCGTCGGGAAAGCGTTCGAACGTGCGGTTTACGACATCCGGCGGCAGCGCCTCGCCGCTTGCGATCACCCGCTTCAGAGCGGGCCATTGGGCCGCTTCGGCTCCTGGGGTTTCGAGAAACGCGCGCAGCATCGAGGGAACGAAATGAAGCGTCGTCACCTGCTCTTGGGCGAGCCAGGCGGCGAGCCACGAGGCGTCGCGGTGGCCGCCCGGTTTCGCCACCGCCAGGCGCGCCCCTTCGATCAGCGGCCAGAAGAATTCCCAAACCGAGACGTCGAAGCTCGCCGGGGTCTTCTGCGCCACCGTGTCGGACGGAGAGAGTCCGTACGCCCGCTGCATCCAGAGCAGGCGGTTCTCGATGCCCGCGTGCGCGTTGCCCGCCCCTTTCGGCCGGCCAGTGGAGCCCGAGGTGTAGATCAAATAGGCGAGCGTCTCAGGGCCGATGGCCGGAAGGGCCGGCGCCGCCGTTTTGCTCGCGCTTGGCTGCTCTTCGAGATCCCGGCCGGCCGCAACGACGATCATCCGGTACGCGCCCGCCGCGAGCCCGGAAGCCGACTTCGGCGAAGCGATCACCGCATCGGGCGCCGAATCTTCGAGCATCCAGGCGCGCCGCGACTCCGGGTAGTCGGGATCGATCGGCACGTAGGCGGCGCCCGCGCGCAACACCGCGAGCAGCGCGAGCGGCAGGGCGAGCGACCGATCGAGCAGCACGGCCACCCGCCGCTCGACCGGCGAACCGCCCCAGCCGCGGCGAAGCCGCTCCGCCAACCGCCCCGAAGCGCGCTCCAGCTCGCCGTAGGAGAGATGCTCGGTCGGCCCGCCCCCCGGGATCGCGTCGGCCGAGAAGCTCAGCGCGACCGAGTCCGGCTGCATCGCCGCCCGCTCGACGATCCGTTCCGGAATCGAGCGCGAGGCGCCGAAATCGACCGCGGTCTCGTTGTCGAGCGCGAGCTGGCGCCGCTCGGCTTCATCGAGCAGCGGGTCTTCCGCATAGCGGACCGTCGGCGCCGCAACCATCGCGGAGAGCGCCGCGAACATGCGGCGGCCGATCACCGCGATCTGCTCTTCGGAGAAGCGCCACGCGTCGTATTCGAGCGTCAGCTGGACGCCGCGATCCAGATGGCCCGGCGTGAACACCACCTGGAGCGGATAGTTCGTCCCTTCACGCCCCGAGAAACCGAGCACCTCGATCTGCCCGGCCCGGAGCAGGTCCTCGATGACGTGAAAATGGATGTAGTTGAACAACACTTCGAACAGCGCGCCGCCGCGCCGCTGTTGCAAGTCGGCGAGCGGAAAACGGCGGAAGCGGAGCAGGTCGCGCTCGACGCGGAACGTGGCGTCGATCAGCTCGCGCCAGGTCCCGCCGACGAGGTCGAGGCGGAGCGGCAACGAGTTCAAGAACAGCCCGCGCACGTCCTCCGCCTCTGCGACCTCGGGGCGGCCGTTGGACACCACGCCGGTCACCACGTCGGGGGTGCCGCCGACCACCGAGAGCGTGCGCAGGTGGGCGGCGAGCGCCAGGCTCTTGAGCGGCACCGCCGCCTCGCGCGCGAGCCTCCGCAGGCCAGCCGTCAGCTCGGCCGGCGCGCGCAGCACGAGCCAACGCGTCCGCGGCCCGTCGGACGTCGAGGAGAGCGCGGCGGCCGGAGCCGACGGCAGTGCCAACATCGTCGCGCCGTCGAGCTGGCGCGCCCAGAAGTCGCGCGCCGCTTCCGAAGCGGCCGCCGCGCGTTCGAGCGCCACGAACTGCCGGAAGGTCACCGCGGGCGGCGCACCGATCGTCGGCGCCGCCGCCGCCCGAGCCGCGAGCCGGGCGAAATAGCGATCGAAGATCTCGCGCAGCGTCGTGTGCAGGCTCCAGCCGTCGAAGATCGCGTGGTTTTCGGTCAGCGTGAGCTGCACTTCCTGTTTTTCGGCGCCGCCGCGAAGGTGGAGGAAGAAACGCAGCTGCGGCGCCCGGGCGAGATCGAACAGGCGGCGCTTCTCGGCCGCGCCGTAACGCTCGATCTCGGCGGCATGGAGGCTCGAATCCAGCACCCGCAGGTCCGCGACCGGCAACGCCAACGAAACCGCCCGGTGGACGATTTGCATCGGCTCGGAAAAGCCTTCGAGATGAAACGACGTGCGCATCGCCGGATGGCGCGCCGCGACCTCGTTGATCGAGCGCGCGAGCACCGCCGGGTGGAGCGGCAAGCGCAGCCGCCAGCTATCGACGTTGTGGTACGGCGGCTCGTCGGCCGCAAGCGTCATGTGCAGCAGCATGCCCGCCTGCAACCGGGCGAGCGGATAGGCATCCTCGGCGTCGGCGGCAATGTGCGCCAGCCGCTCCAGGTCGCCCGGGCCGAGCAGCGAAAACGGCCCGCCGTCTCCCGGCGTTTCGAGGTCTCCGGCCGCTCTCCGGGCCGCCTCGCCCGCTCCGCCCCCGCCGGATGCCACGAACGCCGCCAACTCGCTTAAGCTGCGAAGTCGGAAGAGATCCTGAAGCTCGAACGCGAGGTCGCGCTCGCGGGCGAGCGCGAGCACTTCGAGGCTGCGGATCGAATCGCCGCCGAGGGCGAAGAAATTGTCGTTGGCCCCGACTTGCTCGACGTCGAGCACCCGGCCCCAGATCGCGGCGAGCGTCTCTTCGGTCGGCGTCCGGGGCGGCACGAAATCCCCCTCCCGCTCCAGCGAGCCGGGAGCGGGCAGCGCCCGTCGGTCGATTTTGCCGTGGGCGGTAAGCGGCATCCGGTCGAGGCGGATCAGCCGCGCGGGCACCATGTGCTCGGGAAGCTCCGCCCGCAGATGCTCGCGCAGCGCGGCCGCCTCGGGAATGTCCGTCGTCTCCCCTTCGCGCGCCACCCAATAGGCCACCAGCGCGTCCTCGTGAAGGACCGCCACCGCCTCGCGCACCTGGGGATGCTGCCCAAGCGCCGAGGCGATCTCCCCCAGCTCGATGCGGAAACCGCGCACCTTCACCTGGAAGTCGGCGCGCCCGAGGTGCTCGACCTCGCCCGAGGCGAGCCAGCGTCCGAGATCGCCCGAGCGGTAGAGACGGGCCCCCGCGCTCCCTTGGGGGTCGGGCACGAAACGCGCGGCCGACAGCTCCGGCCGGCCGAGATAGCCGAGCGCCGCACCCGCGCCGCCGACGCAGATCTCGCCCGGCACGCCGATCGGCGTGGGCTGGCCGCGGCGGTCGAGCACGCGCAGCGAAAGATCGTCGATCGGCACGCCGATCGGGCTGCCGACGCGGGCATGGAGGTCGCGCTCCGTCACCTCGCGGTAGGTCACGTGGACGCAAGTCTCGGTGATGCCGAACATGTTGACCAGCCGGGGGCGCGCGTCGCCATGGCGGGCGAACCAGCCGGCGAACGACGAAACGTCGAGCGCCTCGCCGCCGAAGATCACCGTGCGCAGGGCCGGCAGCGACGCCTTGCCGGGTTCCGTCGCGTCTGCCGCGTCGAGCTGCCGGAACGCCGAGGGGGTCTGGTTGAGCACCGTGATCCCCGCTTCTCCGAGCAGCGCGCGGAACGCCTCCGGCGAGCGGCTGGTCCAATAGGGGACGACGGTCAACCGGCCGCCGTAGAGCAACGCTCCCCAGATCTCCCAGACCGAGAAATCGAAGGCGTAGGAGTGAAAGAGCGTCCAGGCGTCGTCGGTACCGAAATCGAACTGTCGATCGGTCGCGGTGAACAAACGCGCCACGTGCGCGTGGGTCACCACCACCCCCTTCGGCCGACCCGTCGAGCCCGAGGTGTAGATCACATAGGCGGGCAGCTCGGGCGGCAGGTCCCGGAAACCATGAGCCGCACACGCTTCGAGCAAGTCCTCGACGACCAGGATTCGCGCCGCTCCGGACGTCTCGGCCAAGCCCTCCAACAGTGCGCTTTGCGCGCGGCCCGCGACCACCCGGGCGACGCCGCTGTCTTCGAGCAGGAACGCCAGCCGCTCGGCCGGATAGGCGGGATCGAGCGGCACGTACGCCGCGCCCGCCGCGAGCGTACCGAGGATCGCGATCACCATTTCGAGCGACCGATCGAGGCAGAGGCCGACCCGGTCGCCGGCAACGACGCCGCCCGCGGCGAGCGCTCCGGCAAGGGCGCTCGCGCGGCGCGCCAGCTCGCCGTAGGAAAGGTGTGCGTCGCCGCAATCGACCGCCAGCGCATCCGGGCGGCTCGCCGCCTGCTCGGCGAACCGGCCGACGAGCGAGAACGTTCCGGCGGCCGACCGCTCCGCGCCCCAGGCCGCCACCTGCCGCGCCTCGTCCGCGGCCAGCAGGGGCGCCTCCGCAAGCAGGGCATCGGGCGCCGCCGCGAGCGAGCGCAACACCGTTTCGAAGTTCGCCGCCAGGCGCTCGATCGTCGCCCGCTCGAACAGGTCGGTGCGGTATTCGATCCCGCCGCGCAGGCCCTCGCCCGCTTCGGCAAGCTGTACCGAAAGATCGAACTTCGCGGTGCCGGCGCCGATCGACGGCGCCTTGGCCTCGCCCGATTCCTGCGGCGGAGAGGACTCAGGACCGGCCGCGCGCAGGCCGCCGCTTTGCAGGCCGAGCACCACCTGGCAAAGCGGTTGGCGCGCCAGCTCGCGCTCCGGGCGCAGCTCTTCGACCAGCTTTTCAAACGGCAGATCCTGATGCTCGTAGGCGGCGAACGTCCTCACGCGCAGGCGATCGATCAGCCCCCGGCCGGTCGGGCCGCCGGACAGCTCGACGCGCAGCAGCAGGGTGTTGACGAAGAAGCCGATCAGCCCCTCCACCTCGGTGCGGTTGCGGTTCGCGATCGGCGTGCCGATCAGCAGGTCTTCCTGGTCGCCATACCGCGCGAGCAGCGCCCCGAACCCGGCGAGCAGAGCCATGAACAGCGTGGCGCCGCGCTCGCGAGACAACGCCCGCAAGGAGGCGGTCAACGCGGGATCGAACCGCACCCGCCGGACCGCGCCGCGGAAGCTCTGCACGGCAGGGCGCGGACGGTCGGTCGGCAGATCCAGAACGGTCGGCGCCCCGTCCAGCTGACCGCGCCACCAGGCGAGCTCGGCGGCCAGCCGTTCGTCGGCCAGGGTCGCGCGCTGCCAGAGCGCGAAATCCGGATACTGGATCGGCAGCGGCGGCAACAGCGAACCGATTCTCCGGGCCGTGGCGCCGGTCGAAAACGCCTGGTAGAACGCCATCAGCTCGCGCGCGAAAAGGTCGAGCGACCAGCCGTCGGCGACGATGTGATGGAGGGTGACGACCAGCAGGTTCGCCTCGGGCAGCAGCACGAGCAGCGCCCGCAGCAACGGCCCGCGGGTCAGATCGAAGGCCCGGCGCACGGCCGCCGCGGCCACGCGGTCGGCTTCCGGGGCGGCTTCGCGGGCGGCCGCCGTTCCCAAGGCGGCCAGATCGATCCGCGGCAGGGGGATGCGCAGCCGCGGCGCCACGATCTGCACCGCGCGCCCTGCGG
>DATMZU010000770.1:0-15129 GCA_035607435.1 Thermoanaerobaculia bacterium
TCGCTACACCGACGGCGGCGTGATGGAGAACCTGCCGGTCGATGCGGTGGTCCGCTTCCTGGATCGCCAGAGCCGGACGAGGAAGGCCGCGCCAAAGACCAAAGCCAAAGCCGCCAAGCCGTATTTCGAACGCCGGCCGACCTTTGACGGCAAGGCGGTGCCCCATGTCCTGTTCGCCGCTTCGCTCGAACGCTGGTCGGTGCCGATCCTCCCCACGTCCCTCCGCGAAGGCTGGTTCGCCGCCCGGGCGCGCGCCGAAGAGCTGCGTTACAACCGCAAGGTCGACGACTACCGATCGACTCAACGCAACTTCCGCGAGATCTGGCGCCTGCGCGAGGAGAAGCCGAAAAACGGCTGGGAGCCGCTCGACCTTGAGGTGGTGCCGATCAAACCGAAATGGCTGTGCGGCACGTTTGCGTTCCACCCCATGCTCGGCTTCCGGCGCCAGCGGCAGGCCGAGAACATCGCGCACGGCTGCGCCTCCACCCTCGGCACGCTCCATACCCTCGCCCTCGATCCGGTGAGCCAAGATTGGTTTCCCGGCTGGGGAATCGACGGGTTCGCGGCGACGATCGATCCCAAGAGCTTCCAGACCCGCAAAGCCGAAAAGCTCCGTTTCGAGCTCTCGCCGCAGCCCCGAAAAATTCCCGGGGCCTGCTGGTTCCGCAACGGCGCGCTCTGCCCGTTCAGCCGCGCCCAACTGCGCAAACAGGACGTCCTCTCGGAAACGCAACGCACCGAGCTCGAACGGATCTACCAAGCCTGCGGCCGGAAGGAAACGCATCGCTCGAAAGACGAGCTCCGCGAATCGGGCGGGTGAGGCGGTACCGGCTCTTTTCGTCGGCGTCGGCCGCTTTGACAGCAGTACTGACACCCGCCGACTTTCTTGCGATGCTAGGAACGCCATGGGCACCCTCAGCCTTCGACTTCCCGAATCCCTCCATCGCTCCGTTGGCGAATTGGCCCATCAAGAGGGATCTCACAAGAGGGATCTCAATCAACCAGTTCATCGCCACCGCCGTGGCCGAGAAGGTTGCGGCGTTGACGACGGTTGCCTACCTGGAGAGCCGCGCGAGGCGAGGCGACCGTGCGGCTTTCGAGCGAGTCCTGGCGAAGATACCCAGCTCAGAGCCCTGCGCGGAAGATCGGGTGCCTGAGCCCAGGTAGGCAGACCCTCATATCGATGGGGGCGTTGAATACGAGATCGAAGCGGCTCCCGCTTAGTACAAAAGTGCGACTAAGAAACGAGCTTGAAGCCCGACGTCGCTGATTGGAGTCTAGACTAGCTGTAGCTGCTCGAATTTAACTCGTTTTGTATCAGCCTTTGTCTGCTAAGATCCAGGTGAGACCAAAGATGGACACCTTGGATATGGACCCCAGGCTCCGAAGCCGATCTTACCCGGTCATTGATCTTGAGACCGCTCAACGCCTTTTAAATGAGCAGTTAGAGGGCGTTGGGACTCTGGCGCTAACGCGCTCCGCCATTGCAGTGCACCTGGGCTACTCCCATGGAGAGGGAGGAATGGCGGGAAGGAAGCTCGGTGCGTTGGTACAGTTTGGCCTCCTGGAACGGAGAACAGGAAAATACTCATTAAGCTCCCTGGGACTGCGCATGCAGTCCCACTCCTCGAAGAAGTCTGAGCGAATTCAAACCCTCCGCACCACTTTGCAGAAACCGCCCCTCTTTAAAAACGTCCTTCGGTACATCGAGTACATTGGGACTGTCCCGGACGACCTTGCGCCAGTTCTGGCCGAAAAATTTGGAATCACCGAAAAGGCTAGCGGCGACGCAGCGGGAGTCTTTCTCCGATCTGCTCGGTTCGCCGAGGTTCTCGATCCATGGGGAAAACTGATTTACCCCGGATCGAGTGGGGTGCATCAATCGGTACAAGATTCGTCACAGACGTTCTCCCTTGAACCTGGGCCCGCTGAAAGGATCGCGGCGCAGGAAGGGTCTCGCTGGGTAGACTACTTTCAGCTCCCGTCCCGAAAAGAGGGAGCACTTGAACTCCCCCCTATCCAAGAGATTACCCTTCAGGATTGCGAGATGTTGAAGATAGGAGTCGAGACTTGGCTTCCAACCTTTCGGCGCTTCCTGGATGGACCCGTCGGAGCCAAAGGGGATCTCCTGACCCCCAGAGGAAAAGACCAACGGTGGAGGAAGCGCTTCCTCCTTTCGGCGCGGAAGGACGCCTTTCTGGACCTCCCAGCGATCGATCGCCTCACGGTGGGAGACCATGAAGAAATAGAGCGCTACCTTCTCGTTTGGGTTGCCTCATTTGCGCAACATGTATCCGCCAGCGGAGGCATTTCTCATCCGCTCTCCAGGGCTCTGGAACCAAATCGGCGGGACAACGTGATGCCGTTCAGAGGTCAAAAGAAGTCCGGCTTAGACTAAAACCCTTGACTGCCAGTACTGTTCTGTGTTTAAAATTTCGTCTCTTTCGCCGGACTATAAGCCATGAATCCTTTTGCAGTGCCCAGTTCCAATGGACGGGCCTACCGAGATCACCCCAAGTCCTCCTCCTGACAATGGAGGTATGCCTCGGAAGCTAGGTCCTAGGGCCTGGCTTAGGAAGGCGCTTGCGGTCTTATTACTCGGAGGGGCCAGTGCAGGTATCCATTGGCTAGAGCAAAACGACCAGATTTCGAAAGTTACACTGAGCATCGTGGTTCTCGTAGGGTTCGGCGCGGTTCTAGTGTTATCACTCTACGTGTTCGTGAATGCCAATGTAGTGAGCGACCTCGATGCTGTCTACAACCGAACGAAGTCTAAGAGGACCGAAGTGGATATTCTCGCCGATCTCCAGGTCATGACCGATCGGCACAGCCAAATTTTCGATCTGGTCACCAGACGTCTTCTCTTGAACCTCCTTAGCGCAGTCAGAGGTCTCCCCCACATTAGCGCGCAGAGCAGCGGGGAGGAAATTCGCGTGCCGTCCGGAGAGGTGTCTCACCCTAGGCCTCGCCCCGTCCGAGCAGCTAGGCAAGAAAGGCTTCCGATGAAACTTGACGACCTTGACGAAGAGTCCTCTCCAGAGTCTAACCACCGCTCGCTGGATAAAGAGCCAAACTCTCAACGCTCAGCGAGGAAGGCCTGACCTCCCCTCTTCAGGGTGACGAATTTGCCGATGCCGCCGTCCGGCCGGTGCGGCCGTCGGGCGCGATCGGAAACGCCCGGAGATGAGTCCAGAGGCGGGATTTCCATCTTCGATTGACACAAATGGGACGGCGATCGTACTGAAGTTAAGGTCGGATCATCTTAGGTGTACCCAAAGGAGTCCGTGATGAAAAGCCGTCGTAAACTTTCTCTCTCCCGCGAGACACTTCGTAACCTTCGGTTCGGCGAGTTGCACGCGTTCGGAGGGTACACCCCCGACACTTGTGGTGTTTGTAGCGGCGGATGTACCGGCCCGGCCGACTGCTCGGTCACCGACTGCTCCCTGGTATGTGTGGAGTACAACATCTGCAATAGCGGCGGCAGGACGCAGTGTTGCTAGGGCTCCTCACGATTTCTTACTGAGCTTCTCCCTGGGGCGACGGGCGGAGCTCGGCGTTCCCAGGTGAAACGGTTGCGCCGCGTGCTTAGACTACCCAGGACCCGGCCGATGGCGACGAATGATGATCGGGCCTTTCGGCTCTTCGCCGCCGACCTCTTCGGCGGGTTCGAGGTCGAAGGCGATGTTCCCTTTGCCGCCGGGTAGGCGGAGCGAGAGCCGGTAGAGGCTCCAGGGGTCGTCGGTCCACCACATGGGGTGGACGGCGCGCGGGCTGTTCAGGTTGACAAAGTAGCCGATGCCGCCGTCGGGCCGGAGGATCTTTTCGCCGAGCGTGCCGCCGGTCACTTCGAGTGTGCTCGGGGCGTTGGGCGCGAGATCGACGAGGAGGGCGCGCAACGGCTTCGGGCTGCCGAGCAGGATCTCGGCTTTGCCGTCTCCTTCTACATAGGGCCGGCCGTTGCGCTGGCCGGCCGGCCCTTCCAGGAACTTGATCCAAAGGCCGTGGGCGGAGAGATCCTGGCCGCCGGGGATGTGGCTTTGAGTGGTCTCGTACGGCAGCAGCTCGCGGGCGATCGCGGAGGTGTGGGCGTAGCGGCCGTCCGGCGCGATCGGAAACGCCCGGGGGTGCGTCCAGAGCGGCCAGAGGAAGGGGGCGGCGGCCGCCGTGATCAACACTGCCACGCCGATCCCGTTGCGCCCTCGCAGAGGACGGCCGGCGAGAAACCAGAGCGCGGGATAGAGCGGCAGGAAATAGCGGTTGCCAATCGCGCCGCCGCCGCCGTAGAAGTTGTACGGCCGGATCGCGAGGAAACCGACCGCGGCGACGGCCACCGCAAGCGGGATCGCCCAACGCCCGCGGTCGCCGGAATAGGCGAACAGCCCGAGCAGCAGCGGCAGGAAGTACGGCAGAACGCCGATGTTCTGGCCGATCGTCAAATAGATCGCGTTCCAGCCCCAAAGCTTGAGATCGAGGCTCGGGGTGATCGCTCCTTCCTGCGTCCACGAGGTATTGCCCCACTTTTTGATCGAACGGTCCCAATCGCTCGCGGGGAAATCCACCTCCGGATAGCCGGTGCGCGGGTAGAACCCTTGGCGTTCGCCGCCGTAGCCGGTGAAACTTCCGCCGGCCGCCACCTGGATCGCGCCGACGCCGCCGAGCAGCAGCAGCGCGCCCAGCGCGAGCCCGGCGACGCCGGCCGTCCGTTTGGATCTTGGACTGGCGAGCGCCGCGGGCAACAGAAGGGCGAGATAGAACGGCCGGAACGAGCCGGGGATGGCGAGCAGCAAGCCCGCGGCGAAGAAGCGCCAGAACGTGCGGCTTGCCGGAATCGTCTCCTCCCCCTCGTAGATCTCGGGCATCGGTGCATCGCGGGGCCGGACCTCTCCGCCGTAGGCGACCGCAAATCCGGCGGCGACCGCGGCCCACAGAAACAGGTCGGCGTGCACCCAAAAGGCGTAGCCGAACGAGACCGAGGCGAACACGAAGACCGCGACCCAGAGCGGCGCCGACGCTCCGATCGCCGACCGGAGCGTGCGCGCCGCGAGCCAGGCGGCCAGCGCCAAGGCGAGGGCGTTGGCGATCAGCGGGCCGCGCACGGGCGCCGCCCGCACGAACGGCGCGGCAAACAGCGCGTAGGCGACCGGCTTGCCGTAGGTGAGCGCTCGGGACTCTTTCGACGACGGGGCCATTTCGCGGGTTTCGAGGATCAGGCCGTCCGGCGCGCCGCCCCAATCGCGGACGAAGCGGTCGTAGTCGGCGCGGCTGTACGCCAAGTCGAAATCGAACGCGAGCGAGGCCGCCTGCATGGAATAGGTCGCCTCGTCACCGATGAGCGAAGGGCGCCCGGCGCTGGAAAACGTCGCGGTGCCGATCAGCACCGCCGCTAGGAGGCCGAACAGCACCAGCCAGCCGAGGCGCTCGGTCGGGCGCATTCTGGGGCTCCTAGAGGTAGTGGTTTCGTTTGTCCCGGAGCGACCGGCTGCTGCCGAAACCACTGCCCTCGAAGAGCCGCTCACAGGTCGCGCTCCCACCAGGGACCGGAGAGGCGCGAGAAGCCGAGACCGCCGAACAGGTGCGGCTCGATGCGCAACCGGGCCGGCCCCGGCGGCCGGCGGATCTCGGTTCGAAACACCGTCTCCTCGCCCGGATCGAGATCGCGCGGCAGCGGCAGCCAGTGGCGATCGGCGAGCAAATCCTCGCCTCCCTCTCCGCCGTCGAACAGCTTGACCACGAGTGCCAGCCCGCCCGGTCCGCGCTCTCCGCCGAGCCAGCGCGCAAAGCCCCGATTGGCGAGGCGAATCGTCAGCTCGCGGCGCTCGCCCGGCGCCCAGGGCAGGTCGGCGCCGCCGACCGAGAGGTCGCCCGGAAACTCATGCCAGGTGAGGCTGGAGGGCGGCGGCGGTTCGGCGCCTCGAACCTGGCGATCTCCATCCCTCCGGACCTCGACGGAATCGTCCGGCGGTGGAAGATCGCGCCACTCCTGGCAGGCGGCGACGATCGCGTCGGCCGCGGCCTCCGGATCGTTGTGGGTCCGGACGTGCTCGCGCGCCGCTTCGCCCATCGCGCGCAGCCGCTCGGGCCAGGCGAGCAGGTCGCGGAGCGCCGCCGCGAGCGCCTCGGCCTCCCCCTCGCCCGGCGGCACTTTGAGGGCGATCTCCTCGGGAAGCTCCGCGAACTGCGCGTAGTCCGAAACGATCGCCGGCCGGCCGACCGCGAGCACGCGCAGCAGCGAGGCCGAGGTCTCGCCGGCCGTCGGGTAGCGGAGGTTCAAGCAGAGGTCGGAGGCGGCGATCGCCGCCTCGAATTGATCGAACGGCAGAAAGCCGAGGTGGGTCACCCGCTCGGCGACGCCGGCCGCGCGCGCCAGGTCGTCGATGTCGAGTCCCGAGGATTCGCCGACCACCAGCAGGTGAACCCGTTCGAGGCCCGGCGCCGCGAGCGCTTCGATCACCGCATCGGTCCGCTTGATCGGCGTCTGAAAGCCGAACGAGCCGAGCAGCGGCGCGTCGAGCGGCAGACCGTGGCGGGCGCGAAACTCACGTCCGGCCTCCGCGTCGGCCACGGGCGGCAAAGGGATGCCCATCGGCACCGCGCGGACCCGTAGATCGGGGTCCTCCTCGGCAAGCTCGCGCGCGGCCCAGGCGCCGTGGACCAGCACGCCGCGCTGGAGCCGCAGCAGCGTGCGCCGCGCGGGCAGCGCGAACACCGGCGCTTCGCCATAGGCGCTCCATCGCTTGACGATCGCTGCGGCCTGGCCCATCCACCCCTCGTCCTGCGCAAGCCTTTGGCAATAAAGGTCGAAGTCTTCGCGCCCCCGCTCGCGCCCGAGGGTCGAGTCGAGCCGCAGGTGGTGGAGGAAAAGATCGTGCAGCACCATCACGCCCGGCCGTTCGAGCGCGAGCCGCAGCACTTCGAAGTGATACCGGTTGTTCCCCATGTGGTAGAGCGGCAGCCTGCCGGACTCCCCCGCCCGGTCGGAGGGCAGCGGATTCCAGGCGGCCCGAACTTCCGCCGCGACCGGCTGATCGGCCAAGGCGAACACCCGCACGTCGGCTCGCGCCGCGAGGTGCGGCAGGAGGTCCATCGAGTAGTCGGCGATCCCCGAACGCACCGGCGGCAGGGGCGACACGTAGTCGAGGGCGAGACGGAATTCGGTCGCGGGAAGGGCCATCGGAGAGAGTCTACCCGCTGGTTCCGGCTTCGCTGAAAAATCTCTCCTCTCACTGTCCCGTTTACGCTCGGCCGGGCACCTTCTATTTCAGACGCTCGTTTACTTTTCTCAGTCCGATGGGTCTCGGTTCTGCGTGAGCTTTGGGTTTTCGCGCCCGGTCGCCCCGAGAAGCTTCGCCCGCCAAGGGCGCTTTCCGGGGATCCATCCCTCCGGTGCGTTTCCGTTAGAAGGAGAAGCGAACATGAGCAGAGCGACGAAGTGGATTCGGCGGCTCGTGATCCCGGTAGGGATCGTGGCGGCCCTCTCGTCGGTGCCGCTGATTAACGCGATCACCGCCACCGAGGCCCCGGCCGGATTCGACAACCTCACCAACGGCTTCACGTCGCAGGCGACCTTCGACCTCGATCGCGAGGTATTCGAAGGGCGCGAGGACATCGGCGACGGCCTCGGCCCGCTGTACAACGCTCAGGCCTGTGCCGAATGCCACCAGACTCCGGTGACCGGCGGCACCAGCCAGATCACCGAGCTGCGGGTCGGCCGTTTCGACGGCTTCACGTTCACCGATCGGCCGGGCGGTTCGTTGATCAACGACCGGGCGATCGATGCGTCCATCCAAGAGCGGGTGGCGGGCGAGGACAACGTGGCGGACTTCCGTTCCTCGTTGAACATCCTGGGCGACGGTTTCGTCGAAGCGATCGCCGACGCGACGTTCACGACGATCCGCAATTCGCAGCCCTCGGGCATGAAGGGGCAGATCATCAACGTGCCGGTCGGTGAAGCCCCCGGCCAGACGCGCGTCGCGCGCTTCGGTTGGAAGAACCAGCACGCGAGCCTGCTCTCCTTCTCGGCCGACGCCTACCTGAACGAGATGGGCATCACCAGCCCGCTCCAGCCGGCGGAAAACACCAGCAACGGCGTTTCGGTCGCGGCGTTCGACACGGTGCCCGATCCGGAAGAGCCGCCCAGCGCGGGGTTCCCCTTCGGAGAGGACGTCGAGCTCTTCGCCCGCTTCATGCGCGCGACCAAGGCTCCCTCGCGCGACGCGGTCGCCGCGGCCACCCCGGACGCGATCACCGGCTCCAACCTGTTCACCAGCATCGGCTGCGCGAACTGCCATCGGACCTCGATCACCACGGCCCCGACCGGCACGATCGTCAACGGCGGCAAGTTCACCATCCCGCCCGCGCTCGGCGACAAGATCATCCATCCGTACAGCGACTTCATGCTCCACGACGTCGGCACCGGCGACTTCATCGTCCAGAACGGCGGCCAGAGCACGCTCACCAAGCTGCGCACCCCGCCGCTTTGGGGCCTGCGGACGCGTTCGCGCATGATGCACGACACGATCTCCTTCACGCGCAACAACGCGATCTTGGCTCACTTCGGTGAGGCGAATCCGGTGATCAACAACTACATCAACCTGAGCCTGACTCAGAAGAACCAGCTGATCGCCTTCCTGAACTCGCTCTAAGATCGCAGCAAGAGCTGCTTCGCATCGCTTACGTCGAACCCGGGCCGGCCGATCGAAAGATCGGCCGGTTTTTTACAGCTGGCTGCGGATCAACGGCGCGAGCAGTTTCAACCAACGGAGTTTCCGTACCTTCGCCTTGGGTATGCCGGGGAAGCGCTCGCTCGCCCCTTCGGGCAGGCCTCTTTCGTCGATGCGCCAGGAGCTGGCGAGGTGGGCCGCCATGACCGCCTGCTCGGCGGCCACCAGCTCCGGACTATCGACCTCGACGGCGATCTCGGAATTCAGGTACTCGGAGCGCGGATCGAGATTGAACGAGCCGACGACGAGCCAACGGCCGTCGATCACCGCGACCTTCGAGTGCAGGCTCTCTTCGCCGTGGTACTCCCACAGCTCGATGCCGCTTTTCACCAGACGCCTCTCGCTGCCGACGTAGCCGGCTTGCGCCCACAGATTGTCGGTGGTCGAGAGCGAATTGGTGAGGATGCGCACCTTGACCCCCCGTTCGAGGGCGCGCGCGAGGCCGCGGCGGAACGCACGGGTGGGAATCAGGTACGGCGATTCGATCGCGATCGAAACCCGCGCCGTATTCAACCGCGCGAGCAGCTCCGGACCGACTCCGCGCTCCTGGTCCTTCCTGCCGATCGGGTCGTGGAGGAAGCGGAGGTGCTCGACCGGCGTCGGCGGATCGAGCAGCGGCACCCCCGCCTTCCGGGCGGTGGCGATCCGCGCGTCGAGCCACGCCTGGTAAGCGTCGAGCCGGCGCGCGGCTTCGGCCTTCGCCGCAAAAGAGGCCGATCGGTTGCGCTCTTTCACGTGATGGCTGTCCCACAGCGCGAGGAAATAGGCGCGCGCTTCCGCCGCGAGGGCACCGCGGACCTCGATATCGCAATCGAGATAGTTGCGTACGCCCATCTGGGCGGGACCCAGGCCGAAATACGGGCTTTCGATGTTGCGCCCCCCGGCGATCAGCACCTCGCCATCGACGATGACCAGCTTGTCGTGCAGGCGGCGGGTGAGCCAGTGGAGGTTGCCCCAGACGAATGGATGGTAGGTGCGGATCTCGATCCCTTCATCGACCAGGTGCGCCTGGACCGCGACCGGGATCTTGTTCCATTGGCTGTCGATCAGCAGTTTGACCGAGATTCCGCGACGCGCCGCGTTGCGCAGCAGCGCGAGCGCGCCGAGCGAGAACGGATCGTCGCCGACCAGGAACGTCGAGGTGAGGATCTCGCGCTTCGCCCCGAGCACCCCTTCCACCCGCGAGGCGGCGGCTTCGAGCACGGTGTCGAGCAGCCGGACTTGGTCGCCGCGAGCCGGAACCGACCCGCCGAGCAGAGCGGCGAGGACGAGGACGGCCGCGAAGGCGCGGGCCGGGCGAAAGCGAAGTGAATGGACCACGAGGTGCAGAGTGTACGATGCCCGATCGATGACCGCTCCCCTCCCGCCTCCCGCGGAAGAAACTTCGCCGCGCCGGCCGGCGCTCCGGCTCGCGTTCGCCGGTGTGCTCTGGGTTCTGCCGCTGTGGCTGGTCCGCTACCTGCCGATGGTGGATTACCCGCAGCAGCTCGCGGCGGCGGCGATCCTCCGTTTCTACGGCGATCCTGCCCGCGCCCTCAAAGAAACCTACGAGATCGTGCTCTGGCGTCCGCAGGGGTTGTTCGAGATGCTCACCGCCGGCTTCGGCTTCCTGCTGCCGATCGAGGGGGCGGGCAAGCTGGTCGTCTCGCTCTCGCTTCTTGCCGTGCCGCTCGCCGCCGCGCTGCTCTGCCGCCGGACCGGCCGTCCGGCGTGGTACGCGCTCCTGGCGCTGGGGCTGACCTACAACGACGCGTTCTCCTGGGGCTTCGTCGATAACCTGATCGCCTACCCACTGGTGCTGCTGGGGCTCGCGCTGGCCGACCGGTTCTTCGATCAACCGTTCGGCGCAAGATCGTGGACGATTCTCGCCGCGCTCGGCCTGCTGTTCTACACCGTGCACCTGGAGTTTCTGCTGATCTTTGCCGGCGCGGTCGGTTGGCTCGCGCTCGTCCGCCGCCCGCGCTTCTCGCGTCTGGCGCTCCAAGTTTCCTCGATGGTACCCGGGCTCGCGCTCGGCATGGGGGCTCTGGCATGGGCTCACCTCCACGCCGCCGAGGCGATGACCGGCTACCAGCAACGTCTGGCCGCGGAGCCATCCCACTTCGCCCCGCTCGCCGCGCGCATCGCCCACATGCCTTCGATTCTGTTTTCCGGCACGGCGGACGGCGGGTGCTACCTGCTCACCGCGATCCTCCTCGGCGTGGTTCTGGTGCTCGCCGTCCCGCGCTCCGAAGCAGAATCCGGCAATGGCGGCGGCGCGCTCTACCGCACCCGCTTCCTCTCGCTCGCCGCCTGGGTGGCCCTGCTCTATTTCGTCCTGCCCAATTACACCCGCGGCTATCTGGTCTCGGACCGGCTGCTGCCGCTGGCGGTGATGCTGGCGATCCCTGGCCTCCCTTCTCTCCCGCCGGAATCAAGGCGGCTCCGGCTCGCTGCGCTGCTGACGGCCGGGCTGCTCGCCGGGCAATTTCTACGGACGGCGACCGGATTCCTGGCCTTCTCCTCCGAAGTGGAGGGCTTGGGGGAGCTGCTCGACCCCACCGAGCCGGGGCAGTCGCTGGCCGGATTGATCTACGAGCCCGGCGGCGAGCGCGGAGCGCACGGCTGGGACGAACCGCCGACCTTGATCCACACCCCGGCGTATTACCAAGTCGCCAAAGGCGGGCGAATCCATTTCTCGTTCGTCCAGTTCTTCAACTCCCCCGTCGCCTACCGGCCGGGCAAGAACGACGACGACCCGTTGCTCGCGGAATGGGACGAGTGGAACCCGCAGAAATTCTTCTACGAGCGGCACGGCCTGCACTACCGGTACTTCCTGGTGCGAGGGGGAGCGGAGAGACTGACGGCGGCGTTCGGCCCGCATCTGGCGGAGATGCAGGTCAAGCGGGCGGGCCGGTGGTTCTTGGTGGAACGGCCGCGATAGATGAGGAACCCGGCGCGCTCCCGCGTATGCCGGGCTCAGTCGTCCACGCGCCCCAACCTTACGCCGCCCTGCACATCGCCACCGATCGCGATCCCGCCTTTGCCGGCGGCGACCGCCCTGCCTCCCGGTCCGGCCTGCGCGATCGCGCCGTCGCCGTGAAGGTTCGCCTCTTGATGGAAAGCCCCCGCGTTCTGGAGCAGCTTTTCGATTTCCGCCGCGAGATCCGGGTCGGCGGCAAGAATCTGTTCGAGGTGGGTCCCGAGAATCTTCTGAGCTCCCTTGTCCTCCGGCGCCGCCGCCACCTCCTCCGCGGCGCCCTCCGTGCTCTTCTTGCCGAAGATCTTCCCCTTCAGCTTTTCCCAAAGCGTCTCGGCCACACCTTTACCCGCCGCCTCGGCGGCTTTGTCCGCGCCGAGAGACAAAAGATGGCGCAGTGCGGGAGCAAGAACACTCACGGCGGCCGATGCGATCAATGCGACGTCCATGGGGGACCTCCTTGTTGGTGGAATTCCAGTTTAGCAAGTCGCGGAGGGTCTAGGGTCCATCAGAGCATCAAAGCCGGATCAGTCCCCTTGCGCCGCGCACTCCCATGTTCCAGACTGCGGCCCCAATGACGAAGAGTGGAATCGGCGATAGTCCGCCGCGCCCGGATGGGGCGGCGAAGGTGTCCGGCGCGGCGCGGTATGCGGACGATATCTCGCTACCCCGGATGTGGTTCGGCGCGACGTTGCGCAGTCCGCACCCGCATGCCCGGATTCAATCGCTGCGCTTTCACCCCGAGCGGGCACCGGAGGGCGCGGTGGTCGTCACCGCCGCCGACCTTCCCGGTCCGAACGGCGTTCAGTTGCTGGACGACAGTTGGCCGATCCTCGCCGACGGTGTCGTTCGGCATGTGGCCGAGCCGGTGGCCCTGGTCGCGGCTCCTACCCGTCTTGCCGCGCGGCAGGCGCTCGCGGCGTTCGAGGTCGAGTACGAGCCGCTCGCGGCGATCCTTTCGATGGAAGAGGGCGAGGCGCTGCCGCCGCTCTACGAGCTGGCGATGGAGTCCGGCAAGCCGGGCGATTTGGACGCCGCGTTCGCCCGGGCGGATCGGGTGATCGAAGGCGAAGTCCGGATGGGGCACCAGGAGCACATCTATATTGAATGCCAGGGGATGATCGCCTGGATGGAAGAGGGCACGCTCCACGCGCTCGGCTCGATGCAGTGCCCGTATTACGTCCACAAGGCGCTCACCCATGCGTTCGACCTTCCCGACGAACGGGTGCGGGTACGCGCTTCGGTGGTGGGCGGAGGGTTCGGCGGCAAGGAGGATTTTCCCAGCGCGCTCGCGATCCATGCGGGCCTGCTTGCTCAAGCCGCGGGCCGGCCGGTCAAGATGATCTACGACCGACACGAGGACATCATCAGTACCTCGAAGCGGCATCCGGCGATCGTTCGCTCGCGCACCGGGGTGGACCGCGACGGGCACCTGCTCGCGCTCGACATCGAAGTCTTGATGGACGGCGGCGCCTACACCACGCTTTCTCCGGTGGTCCTCTCGCGCGCGCTGCTCCACTCGTTCGGACCCTACCGATGCGGCGCGGTGAGAGTCCGCGGTAAGGTGGTCCAGACCCATACGACGCCGAACAGCGCGTTCCGCGGCTTCGGCGCCCCGCAGGTGGAATTGGCGATGGAGCGCCAGATGGATCGGATCGGCCGCGCGCTCGGGCTCGACCCGTACGAGATCCGCGATCGCAACGTGGTCGAGGCGGGCGACCGGCTGCCGACGGGGCAGATTCTGGATGCCTCGACCTCCGCCCGCCTCTGCCTCGAAGAGGCCGAGCGGCGGACGGGATTCCGCGCCCGCTGGAAGGAGATCGAAGCGGCGCGGAAGCAGGCTCCGGAGGACGGCGCGCCGCAACCGGGCATCGGCCTCGCGCTCTTCTTCCATGGCGCCGGGTTCACCGGCAACGGCGAGCGGCGCATGAAATCGCCCGTGACCGCGCGGCTCCTGCCCGACGGCCGGATCGAGATCGCGACCGCGATGACCGACATGGGCCAGGGGTGCGCCGTGGTCTTCCCGCAGATGGCCGCCGCCGCGGCTGGCGTGGGCCTCGAAGATCTTTCGTTCGCCGAGCCCGATACGGGCGACGTGCCGGACTCCGGCCCCACCGTCGCTTCGCGGACGACGATGATCGTCGGCGGCGTGATCGTCCGGGCGGTGACCGAGATCCGCGACCGGGTGCGTGCGGCGGCTCAAGGCGAAGAGAGCTTTCGCGACACGGCGCGGCGGCTGCGCGCGGCAGGGCCGGTCGAGGTGACCGTCCACCACGAGCCGCCCGAGTGGCAGACGTTCGACGAATCGACCTATCGCGGCGCCGCCTATCCGACCTACGCCTGGGGCGCCGACGTGGCCGAGGTGGAGATCGATCCTGACACCCTGGCGGTCAAACCGATCCGCGTCACCGCCGTCTGCGAGGTCGGGCGCGCGATCCACCCCACCCTGTGCGCAGGGCAGATCCAAGGCGGCACGCTCCAGGCGGTCGGCTGGGCGCTGCTCGAAGAGATGAAGATGAAGGACGGGCGCTACCTGAACGACCGGCTGGCGACTTACATCATCCCGACGATCGAGGACAGCCCGCAGATCGACGTACACCTGCTCGAAAGCGGCTGGGAGGGCGGACCGTTCGGCGCCAAGGGCGTGGGCGAGCTGCCGATGGACGGCGGCGCCCCGGCGATCCTCCAGGCGATCGAGAACGCGACCGGGATCGTGTCCACAGCGGTACCGGCGACGCCGGAGCGCTTGCTGGACTGGTCGCGGGCGGAGGGACGGTCCACATGAGCACCCCATTTGCGGTCAACGGACGCGAGGTGAACGTCGAGGGAAGGCCGATGGATCGGCTACTCGACGTGCTGCGCGAGCCGCTCGGCCTCACCGGCACGAAAGAAGGATGCGGCGAAGGCGAATGCGGCGCCTGCACGGTGCTGCTCGACGGCGTGCCGGTCCTCTCGTGTCTGGTGCCGCTCGCCCAATGCGCCGGCCGCAAGGTCGAGACGGTGGAATCGATCGTGGCGGAAAACACCGACGGGAAAGCCAGGGAACTGCTCGATCGTCTGGTCGCCGCGGGCGGTGTCCAGTGCGGCGCCTGCACCCCCGGGATCCTGGTCTCCGCCTGGGCGCTTCTGGAAGAGAACCCCAACCCAAGCCGCGACGAGGTGAAAAAGGCGCTCGCCGGAAACCTCTGCCGCTGCACGGGGTACGAAGGAATCCTGCGCGCGCTTTCCGCGGAGCCACCCGCTTGAGCGCGGTGATTCCCAAAAGGGCCCCCACGACGCTCGACGACGCGCTCCGAGCGCTCGCGGACGATCCCTCGATCGTGCTCGCCGCCGGCTGTACCGACCTCATGGTCCGCTCCGCCGAAGCGCTGCACGGCATGGAGCGGGTGATCGATCTGCTGGCGATCCCTGAGCTTTCCGGCATCCGCGAGATCGATTCCGGTTTCGAGA
>DATMZU010000772.1:0-3540 GCA_035607435.1 Thermoanaerobaculia bacterium
CCGGCGTCTCGCGGCGGTCGCCCGCGGCAACCTCGGCTTCGACAACCCGCTCCTCGACAGCTTCGGGGTGCGGTCGGAGGACGAAGCCCGTCGCGCGCGCAAGGCGAGCAAGGCCACGCCGCCCCCGGCGCCCGCACCGGAAGTCTGACCTCGTAGGGTGCGCTGTACGCACCGTCCCCGGGGACGTTCTATAGACGGCCCGCACGGCGAACCCCACGATCTGAAGTCGATGGAGTTTTCTCTCGAGGGTGGGGTTACGCCTCACCCTCCTTTTCCTGTCCGGGTCCGTCGGCTGGTCGCCCTGACTCTGCCGCCCTTCGCTGACGGGTCAGACCAAATCTGGTCGAACGAGAAAGCGGTTCCCGAATCCCGCCGCTATTTTTTGGCGATCGACGTGTTTTCTCTCTACATTACTGGACCGACCCGTTGAGGCAGTAAGGCCGCGTAAGCTCGGCGCTTTGTTACGGATACCCGCAACATCCTGTCAAGCCTGACCGTTTGGCGCCAATCTTCGCCAATGGGCGGCCCCTTTCCCCATTTCCGGGCTATCAGCGGATGCCGTCCTTAAAGGAGCCTGTGATGGCTCGGTCGCGCACACTCCCACTCGTCCCTGTTTTTCTGGCGGTCATGCTTCTCGGTCCCAACACGCTTCCCGCGTCAGCGACTGCGCGCCCCTCGCCGCAGCCAATCGCTCACGCCACGGCGACCCTCCGCGAGGTACTTGGGATGCTTGGCGGAAACGTCTGGAAGGCGATCGTCGACGCCGTAGGGATCGAAGGTGATCCCAACGGTCTGAAGGTTCCTCCTCCTTCATCGCCCCTTCGTCTTGATTCACGTGAGACAGGTACCTTCCAGCGCTAGGAGAGGATCTGCGGGGCGGGGTGCTTACGCACTTCCGCCCCTTGTCCCGCTTCGCGCCTGGCCCTCACCATGAAGAAGTAAGAGCCCACTATACTCAAGAGCTGGCGAGAGGAATCGGGGCGATGAATGATCTGCACCTGAGCCGAGAATTGCTGCGCGCCATCGCGAATGGTGACCTGCCACCGCGTGCGTTTCTCGAGATGGTCCTCCACCACCTCTTCGAGTTCTGCCCGCACTGTGCCGTCGAATGGCACGCGTATGAGTCCGAGAAGCATGCCCATACCGGTGCCAGCGGCTACGACAGCGCCTTCAGCCTCTTATCGCATGTCTTGGCTCACCAACTTCCCCGTGTGGCACTGGCGGAACGAGCCGCTGAGCGTGACTTCCGTGACCTTATGCGCGTTCCTCCCGAACTTCGTGCTCGGCGCATCCTACGCTCGTACCGGCGGTTCCGAGGCGCGGCTTTGGCTGATCGTCTGATTGCCGAGTGTCGGCGGTGCGTCACTTCTAGACCTCGCGAGGCACACGAGTTCGCGTTCCTGGCGCAGCTGGTTACCAACCAGTCATCGGAGCCCGCAAGCCGGGAATTGTCCCCGCTCTCGATGGCTGAGATGGCGAACGCGACTCGGGCCGGCGGCGATCTTTCCGAGGCCGACAAGATCTTCATGCGAGTACGGAAGCTGACGCTCCTGGGAGGCGTGATTGATCCGGCAGTATCGGCTCGGATTGACTCGCTCGAAGGGTCATTGCGGAAGGACCAACGGCGCTTCAAGGAAGCCGAGGAGATCTTGAGTCGGGCACAGTTTCTCTACGAAATTGTCGGCGAGTCAGCTCAGGTTGGACGCGTTCACGTCCAGCAAGCG
This sequence comes from Thermoanaerobaculia bacterium, assembly GCA_035607435.1. Classification (GTDB taxonomy): domain Bacteria; phylum Acidobacteriota; class Thermoanaerobaculia; order Multivoradales; family UBA5704; genus DASYKS01. Next base: position 1,725 of record DATMZU010000772.1, read on the forward strand.
ACCGTCTATTTTCAGATGGGAAGCTTGACCAAGGCATTGAGTGTCTCAAAAAAAGCCCTATCACTTCTCACTCCGGAGGAAGATCGCTTTCTCTATTTCTTCGCGCGACGCCTGATCGCAATCGTCCTCGTTGACCTCGATCGCCTGGCAGAAGCCATCGCCATTCTTGATATGGACGAACGTGAGCACCGAACTCTGAATGAGCCGTTGTATCAGATTCGCTATTCCTGGCTCCGGGGGCGGATCGCAGCAGCCAGAGGTGACCTCGCTGCGGCCGAGCGGCTCTTCGTAACAACGCGCGGGACATTTATGCAAGCTGGCATCGGTTTCGATGCCGCAATGGTTTCCCTTGATCTCGCATTGGCATACCTCAAGAATGGACAGACCGCGCAGACCAAGCGACTAGCCGAGCAGATTAAGCCGCTCTTTGAAGCCCAGGATATGCACCGCGAAGCTATCGCTGCTCTGTTGCTCTTTTGCGAAGCCGCCGAACAGGAGTCGCTTACGATCTCCTTTGTGCGTGAGCTCGCGAAGTTTCTTGAAGCTGCGCGGGCTGATCCCTCTTATCGTTTCCGACCGCCTTCCTAAGCTGACTACTACTAACACCGCCGCGACCGCGGCGCGCTCCGGAATACCGCAAACGGTATAATCCAGCGTTATGACTGAAACGGTCGACCCTGGAAGCGGAAGCGTCTTCGTCGATCTGGGCTTCGCGGACGCCGACGAGCGGAGGCTGCACGTGCAGCTCGCGGTGCGGATCAACGAGTTGACTTCCGCCCGTGGGTTGACTCAGGCGCGCACGGCCGAGTTGTTCGGCATTTCGCAGCTGCACGCCTCCGATCTCAAGAACTACAAGCTGAGCCGGTTCTCCTCCGAACGACTGTTGCACTTCATGACTCTCTTGGATCGCGATGTCGAGATCGGTGGAGCAACCCTCACCCCTCGCGAAGCCTTGGCCCTCCTCAAGAGTGTCGAGGCTCCGGTTGCTCCTCTGGAGGTCATGATCGAGGAGTCGATCTCCGGGCGTTATTCGGAATCCTGATCGACACCAACATTTTCATGTAGGCCGCCAGTAACGCACCGCTACACCCGTTCGAGCCGGATCAGCTTGTTCATGTTGTAGAAGGGGCGCAGGAGCCGCCTGGGCAGTAACCGAAAGAGGAATCGCCCGAACGGGCCGGAGGGCGGGCGGCGGTCGAGGCGCTCTCCTTCCGCGATCGCAGAGCGGACTTCGGCGGGGCGCCAGCCGTAGGGCTCGAAGAAGTGCTCCGCCTCGGGCGGCGCGAAGCGGAAGGGCGCTTGGGTGAGGTGCGGACCCCAGGAGTGCTTCACCATGCGGAGGACGAACGGCGAGACGATGTCGAGCGCCCAGTGTCGGAAGGTGGCGGCGGCGTGGAGATCGGTTGCGAGGGCCGCGACCTCTTCGGCCGCGAGATAGGTGACGAGCCCTTCGGTCAGGACGAAGACGTTTCGATGGCTGGTGGCGATGCGCGTGAACAGCTCCTTCCGCGCTGCGCGATCCGCCAGATCGACGGCGACCCGTTCGAGCCGGCAGACCGGGCGCTCGCCCGCGAGCGCGGCTTCCTTCTCGGCGATGAGCGGCGGGAGGTCGGCTTCGATCCAGGTCAGGTCAGCGGGGAGCGACAGCCGATAGGGGCTGGCGTCGAAACCTGCCGCGAGGCAGAGCACCGCGTCCGCTCCGCCCGCGATCGCGGCGAGGATCATCTCGTCGAAGACCACCGTGCGGACGACCATCGACCAGCCCGCTTCCCGGCCGCGCGGCAGGGTGTTCATGATCTCGCGCCCCCGCTCGCCC
>DATMZU010000780.1:0-6311 GCA_035607435.1 Thermoanaerobaculia bacterium
CGGCGAGCCTTTATGCGCCTTCGAGTAGTCGATGTATCGGCGGTCGTCGTTGACCAGGTCGAACCGGCCGCTGTTGAGCAGAACGGTCTGGACCAGCGACTCCTCGGGCGTGATCGTCCCCCGGTAGAAACGCACCAGCTCCGGATGGGTGGCCAGATAGTCGCGAAGGTAGAGGACCGCGCTCCGGCGAAGTGAAAACCAGGCCCAGCCGCCGTGCAGGCGAAACTGGTCGGAAAAAGGCGTCGAGAGGACCCGCCGGCCGACGTAGGCGCCATAGTCCAGATAGAAGTGGATCGGCAGGATGCGGGTCGCGAACCGCATGGCGTGAAGGGCTTTCATCGTCCAGGCAGGCAGGCGGCGATAGCGATAGTGGTAGCGGTTCCGCGCCTTGCGCCAGGACCAGGGGTTGTCTTTCGAATGGACGTCCCACGAGCGGATGAAGCCGTCGCAGCGGGCGGCGGCCAGCTCCGCCTCCATCCGCGGGGTCGAAATCGTCGGATAGTCCTGGCCCGTGAGCGTCACCAGCCAGTCGTACGCGATCCCTTCCCGCTCCAGCCAGTCGATCACGTCCAGGAACGGCTGCACCTGGCAGGAGTAGTGCGCCCGGATCTGCGGCCCGGTCGCGGGGAACAGGTGGGTCCGCGGCAGATCCGCGAACGGCGCCCAGTCGAGGGGACCCGCGGCAAAGTTGTGCTGAACCACGACCCGCGCCCTGTCGCTCCCCCGGTGGAGCGTCTCCACCAGGCGAAGGATCAGCTCGGGATCGCGGTGAGTTTGGATGAAGAAGCAGAGGTTGGCGCTCAGAGACCGCCTCCAAAGGGGATCGAGATCAGGGAAAACCGGGTTGAACCTATGCGGACTTTTCCTCCGCGTCAATCGCGATCCCTCTTTAGAAAAGCTCTCCTTGCCGCTTCGGAGCCGTCGGCGAATAGCGAGCCAGGTAGGGGCCGATCTTCAGCTTCCTCCGCGTGCTGTCGGAGCTCATGTAGCGGATCGCCCCGAAAATCGGGCGGATGGGAGCCCAGGGCCGATCGTAGCGGCCAAGACACCAGAAGATGCCGCTGTAGGAGTTGGGGTTCCTCCCGTCCAAGGCGTACTTGTTGTTCAGCTCGATCAGGATCTCGACCGCCTCGCGCGGGCTCCGGCTCCAGTGCAGGACCTTTTTGCCCCAGAGCATCCGCAGGTAGTTGTGGATCGTCCCCTCGCGAACCAGCTGGGTCTGCGCAGCGTTCCAGATCTCGTCGTGGGTCTTCGCCGCCTCGAACTGGGCGAGCGTGTAGATTTCCGCGCGCGGGTCGTTCTCGTGCGCTCCGAGCGTCTCCCTCGCCCACGCGGGCAGCGACTCGTAGCGGTCGATGTCGTCCCGCCGGTCCGCATGGTTGTAGCCCAGCTCCCGCCAGGTCACCAGCTCGTCGAGGAACGACTCGGCGGCGGCGCTCATCCCCCACCATCCTTCCTTCTTGCCGTTCTTCAAGGGCCCGATCCTCGCCGGGGTCCAATCCTCTTGCTCCGCCAGCTCCGTCAGAATCTCGGCGGTCGAGATATGCCCGAAATGAAGATAGGGCGACAAGCCGCTCGTCACCTCCTCGGCCGGCTCGTTGCGCGCCTCGCCGTAGCGGCGGAGGTTGTGCTCCAGGAACCGGCTGAGCCGGGCACGTGCCGCAACCCCGCCGCCGGGGATCTCCGCAACCGGGAGGACCCCGTGGTCGATCGGCAGGGATTTGAGAGCGCCGGAGGTCCCGGAAAGCATCTCGGCCGAGGCCTCGGGCCAGCGTTTCGCGATCTCCTTCGGAAGCCCCTTAAACCCGGGGAGAGGCTTCCCCGCAAACGGCTCGGCAGCGGGCAGGTCGCCGAGGTGACGCGGTAACTCCCCCTGAAGAAACCGGCGCAGGCTGTAGGCCGTGAGATGCGTCTTGTCCGCCGCCCGAAGCGGCAGCAGACCGTTCGAATCAATCGCCTCCACTCTCACCGTGGACCGCGCCGCAGCGGCGCCGAGTATCTTCGGCAAAAAGAAGATCGGCGCATCGTCCGCGACGATCAGACAAGCCCGCGCCGCGAGCGCTTCGAGCAATCCGGATCCCGCGCCCTCCGAGGGCTCGACGTACGGAAAATAGCCGACCCCACTTCCGGCCAGAACCCGCGAATGCTCCGCCATGCCGTCCAGAACAAACTTGTGGAGCCGATCGCTCGCCCAACGGTAACCGCACCGGATCGCCTCGAAGATCAAAAGAGGCTTCCCCAGCTCCCGGGCCTGCTCGACCGCCCGATCGAGCGCGAAATTCCATGACAACCGTCGGAAGGCGGTCATCCAGTAGAGGACGTACTCGCCGTCCGGACGAACCGGGGCGGTGTTTAAAGACCGGAGGCGGAGGGCGGGGATGGAGCTGCGGTGGCTTGGCATCGACCGTACTTAAGCGCGCGAGTCGGCCGATGCATTCCGGATCTGCCGGGATTCCTCGGGCTTGGCGCCCGCGCGGAGCCAGTCGAGCACGTCTTCCTTGGGTCGATCCGGGTTTGCCCAGACGATGCGGCCGAGGTCTGGCAGAACAGAACAGGCCTGCCAGAAGAGGGCCAGCGCTTTTCGGTCGCGCGAGAGGATCGTTTCGTCGGTTGCGGCGGCGGCTCGGATCAGATGGAGGTCTTTTTCGAGGGCCGCTCTTTGGGTCGGGCGGAGATCGACTCCCTTCAACCTCTTTTCCCAAGGGAGAGCGGAAAGCTCCGGGAGCATCACGATTCGGCGTCGAGAGCGCATGCTGGTCCGCCAACGGTACGAGAATAGGGTCTCGTGGTCACTCCACTCCTCGGCAAGTTTCGGATCGAAAACCGCGGCGTGGCCAGTCTCAGCCAGGATCACCTGGAGTGCTTCCCTGGCCTCGTGGGAGCCACGCCCCGCAAGCGAGGCGTCAACGACGAGCTGCTTTGGCTTTCCGGGCACGCGGCGCGCTTCCGAGGTCCCGGGCTTCTGCGGCATCGAGGTAGCGGCCCTGAGCCTTGAGCTCTACCTCTCCAAAATCTTCCGGCCAATCTCCAAAAGCGCCGGCCTCGTCGAGATTGGCCGAACTGACGGTCGTCAGGCCGTCATCGCTCCGCTGGAACCAGTGCAGCTTGACCAGGTCGGGAGAGATTCTTCCCTCTGCTACGAGAGCCTGAACGGAGATCAGGAGCAACGAGCTGTGAGTTTCGGCGACCACCTTCACACCGCGCCTCGCAGCTTCCATGAGGATCTCAGCCAGAACAATCTGTGCGCGCGGATGGAGGTGGATCTCGGGCTGCTCCAGATAGACGAGCTGTCCGTGCTCAGCGGCTAGGAGGGCCACCAGCACCGGCAGCGTCTGAGAGACACCGATTCCGACGTCGGCGACGTTGACTAGATCGGTCGCTCCCCCGCGCTTCAAGACCGGTAGCCGGCCCACTCGCAGCTCGACGCTCGTGGCGTCAACTCGGCGGGCCTCTACCTTCCAAGTAAGTCCAAGTTGGCTCAGCTGACTGGAAAGTGTCTTGAGCCGGATATCGCCTCGCTCCTGCCAATCGAGGATGACGCTTGCGGAATAGATAGGAAAGGGCCCGATGAAGCGCGGACCCGTCGCCGTAACGGGATAGGCCCGTTCAGGATTACCCCGAAGGCCCGGGATGTGAATCACCCAGCCCAGGGCTTGAACAAAACTTCTCGCTGAAGGGATCGTTTCATCCCAACCGATCGCAAACGTTTGGCCGTCGAATTCTCCTTGGATCTCCAGGAAACTTCTCACTTGTCCGACCTTGAACGGCGCACGCTGAGCTCTCTTTGGGTCCACGCCCGCTGCCACCAAGCGCCTTTCCAGCTCGGCGCCTTCGAGACCGGGAAGGAGCTCGATCTCACCTCTCGGCGTCGCGAAGACACATCGGACAGGATCGAACCCCTTGTGAGAATTCTGTCGGAAATCTTCGGTGAACCAGAAGCCCGAGTCCAGCTCGACTCCAACCCTAAATACATCCGTCCGCTTCTTGCCTGTGATCGCGAGCGCCTGCGAAGCGTCCGTGAAGCGCACATGGGAGTCACTCAAAAGCAACGCCCCCGGATCGTAGGTCGCCTCTAAAGTCTGCTTGAGCAGCAGCAGTGGCTGCATGGTGGACGACTTCCCCGAGCTGTTCGCCCCGGCGAGGAGAGTCAGAGGTGCAATCTCGATGCGGGTCTCCTGCGCGATCGACTTGAAGCCCGCGACAGTGATCGCGGTAATCTCGGGGACGGAGTCCTTCGCTTTCGCCATGGGGAGGGTGAGTCTAGATTCCGACGATTTCGGTGACCATCTGGCGGTTCTGGTCGAAGATATCAAGGCGCTGCTTCTGCTCCTTGGCTTCCGTCGCTACATCGAAAAGCGCAATCGCCTTGCGTAGGATCTCGCTCTTCGTCGAGTGCGCCTGACTGGCCAGTTGCTCAAGGCGTTCGTTCAGCTCCGGGGAAACGGTTAAACTCAGTCGTACAGGATCGGACATCGGAAATCTCCAGTCAGACCCCAATTCTACTCCCGCGCGATGCTCATCCCCAGCCGCTCCAGCAGATTCTCCAAAATCCGCGCCGTCAGTCCCCAGACCTGGTGGCGGCCGACGTGGTAGATGAGCAGGTTGCGCTTCGCCCCGTCGATCTTCACTTCGCGCTCTTCGACTAGGTCGGGGTCGGCGAAGGCGGATAGAGGGAGGGCGAAGACTTCGGCGATCTCCGATTCGTTCGGCTTGGCTTCGAACGGGTAGGGAACGGCGCCGACGCAGGGGACGACGCGGAAACCGACCGGCGAGCCGGTTTCGTCCAGCTCACCCAAGCGGAAAACGCGGGCGGGCTCCAGGCCCACTTCTTCATGGGTCTCGCGCAACGCCGCCGCCCAGGGATCTTCGCCGATCTCCCGGCCGCCGCCGGGGAAGGCGATCTGGCCTCGATGGGTCGGCAGGTGGTCGGTCCGCTTGGTGAGCACGGTCCACAGCTCTCCGGCATCGACGAACAGAGGGACTAGAACCGCCGCCGGCCGCGCCTCGCTCGGCGGCAGGCGGCGCGGAGGCGGCGAGGAGAGACGGGCACGGACTTCGAGGAGCCAGCTTTCGGCCATGGCGCCCTTTTTACCAGAAAAGGGCGCCGCCGCCCGAGACGTTTCCGGTCGAGCGTGTCTCCGGCCGGACCCTTGCGCGCACTAGACAGGGAAAGTAGTGTCCACCTTCTGCTCTCATACCCTGGAGACCTTCCCCATGAACGATCTCGTCCAACGCTTGACCGTCGAACAGCCGATCATCGCCAGCATGCGCCCGGAAAATACCGTGGAGCTGTTCAAGGCCGCCATCGATCGCGGCTACGTCCACTGCAAATTCACCGAAACCCGGGGCGGCACCGAGCTGGGCATCCGGCTCGATCCGGCCGAGACCGACCTGTCGGGCGCCAATTACGAGGCGAAGACCGGCACCGTGAAGCTCGCCGGCAACCTGATCCTCGACTACGTGAAGGTCCGTTTCCGCGGCACGATCGACCTGTCCACCCTCGCGGGGACCGGGAATTTGGAGATCCTCGGCGAAGTCACCCCCGGCAGCACGGAGACCGCTGCGTAGGAGTTTTTCTCCCGGGATCGGGGGCGCGCGCTCGCCCCCCTTGCCGCGGCGGAAGAATCGCGTAAACTCCGCCTCACAATGCCGAAAACTCGGACCCAGGTCCTGGCCTTCTGCGCCTGCGCGGCACTGCTGGTCGGCTGCGGGGAGCAAACGCCGACCGCCCCGGCGACCGCCACGGTGCAGTTCTCCTATGTGGCGGCGCCCGCCGGTGCGGCGCCCCGCGAGTACCCCTCCAACTGCATCCGCGGGGTGATTCGAACCCACGTCTCGGTGAGCTGGAAAGAGCCGCGAATCTACATGGAACCGCGCTCCGGCTCGCGGTTCGAGACCGTCGTCGCGGGCGCTCCGGTCGGCCGAGAAGTCTCCGTGGCCGTCTCGGACCCGAGCGCCTGTTTCCGCAACTCGGAAGGACGGGCCACCTCCGGCGTCTCGGCGAACGGCGTCCAGCTGACCCGCTGGGTGACGAGCGGAGACGAAGGACCGCGGTTCCTGTTCCGGATCGCCGCGGACGGCACCGTCATCCCGTAGCGCCCAAAAAATCTCGGGGAGCCGTTGCGGCCTCAGGCCCCCCCGACGAACGTTCCTAGCGCCCGGTCCTTCTTGACGCCGGGAAAGCGCAATGCCCGGCCGTGGGCGACGCACCAGACTCCGGCCGGGAGCACACCGGTGGCGAAGATCGCCTCCGTCAGGTTCTGTAGCGCGTCCGACTGTTTCATCTCGAACGGCCGCATCGCCCCGGTGAG
>DATMZU010000781.1:0-3333 GCA_035607435.1 Thermoanaerobaculia bacterium
CGGCAGCCGCTCGACGTGGAGCACCTCGTCGGCTTCGAGCGTCTGGCGGGTCTGGGTGAGATCGGTCGCGAGGTAGAGCCAGACTTTCTCGTCGGCGAAGCCGGGGGTGGCCCAGATCCAGCCGAGCGGTTCGAGGCGGCCGGCGGTGTGGCCCGTCTCCTCCTCCAGCTCGCGCGCCGCGCAGACCTCCGGCGCCTCGGTTCCCGTGTCGGTCCGATCGAGCTTGCCGGCCGGAATTTCGAGCAGCCAGCCGCCCGTCGCCCAACGCGCCTGGCGCACCAGGAGGACGTCCCCTTCCGCGGTGACCGGCACGATCGCCGCGGCGCCGACGTGGTAGACCCGTTCGAGATCGACCTCCACGCCGTTCGGCATCCGGACGGTGTCGATCTTCAGGTGCACCGTCCGGCCGGTGAAGATTTCCCGGCTGGCGAGCGGAATGATCGGGCCGAGAGTCGGCCGTTCTTCGCCTTCGCTCACCGACCCTCCCCGGGGATCTGGGGCATCATCTCGCGCTGCTCGTAGCCCTTCGGCACGTCGAACGAGACGGGCGCCTTGACGAAATTGTCGAGCGCCGTCACCTCCATCGTGCTCTGCGTCTTCTGCACTTTGCCACCCTGGGAGGTCGTGGTGACCGTGATCGACTTGAGCGGCACGCCCTTGATCTTTTCGGTCTCGGCGGCGATCAGGCGATCGAGATCGGCGTTGCCGGTCTTCGGCTTGGCCGTACGCAGCCACACGGCGAACGACTTGTCGAGCAGCCGGTCGGTGACCCAAAACTCCTCTTCGGTGAGCACGTCGTTCGCCTTCCCCCGGCCAAAAACCTTGACCGTCATCTGGTAGGCGGTGCGGAACTTGAGATGCCGCGTCGGCTGGCCGAGCAGCGTCGGACCCGCCTCGTCGAGCAGCGTCTCGACTTTCGGGCTGGAGATCTCGATCTTGAGCAGCGGCCCCATGCCGCCCATCACGGCGCCGAGCGAGCCGAGCATCGCGTCGAGGTCCATCTCGCCGTAAGTCTTCTCCTCCGGATCGACCAGCAGGATCGACCGGCCGCCGTCGCGGGTCAGCAGGTAAGTCCCCGCCCCGGCGATCGGGTTCGCGCTCTCCTTGAAATCGACCCGACCCTTGTCGCCGTCGGCCCACGCCTCGACCACCGTCTTCTGCGGCCCGCGCGGCGTTTCGGCCGAGGTCGTCGCTTGAAAGTGAAAACCGGCCCGGGCGGCGACCGGCGCCACGAGGGAGGTGACGAGCAGCAGGGCCGCGGCCGGAAGCCGGCGGGAGATTCGAGTCGATCGGTCGGTGGTCATGGGGTTGCCTCCTCGGAAGTTGGACCGGGGCGCGATGATTCCAGAGCGGCGGGCGCGAGGCAAGGACGACCCAACTCAGCAGTTCTCCCCTCTCCCTTTGGGAGAGGGGCCGGGGGTGAGGGCTGCTGCGGCAAGCCGCCGGGAATAGACTGACGGTCGTCCGCCTTGGAATGCCCCACCCGGAAGAGAGACTCCCGTGCATCGCCCCATCCCTCCCCCGCCGAAACCCACCCCGCCCGCCGAGCCCGTCTCCGAGCGGCTGCGCGAAGCGCTTCGCCTGCTCGCCGCGGAGGCCGAGGCGCGGATCGCGCGGCATCCGGGCGGGCATCTGGTGGCCGGGCGCGGCGAGAACCTGGCGGTCGCCCTGCGCATCCCGTCCGACCTGCGGGACGGCCGCCTGGAGCCCGCGCTCCGGGCCGCCGACGAGGCGCTCGACGACGCGCTCGGCGATCTCGTCCGCGAGCGGAGCGTGTTTCGCCCGGGCCGGGCGTTCTGCCTCCGTTGCAGCTCGCCCGACTGCGTCCATTCGATCGCCTCCGAGCCGCGCCAGGTGTTCGCCGGCTACGGCCCGACGGGGGTGCCCCGCTTTCTCGATTTCGGCCAGCTGCTCCTGGAGCGGCGCGACCCGCGGGTCGAAACGCTGTTTCGCGACGCTCCCGGCCTCGTCGCGCTCACCCTCGGCGAAGCCGACCTGTGCGCCGCGCTTGCCGCGCCGTTCCAAAAGCGGGAGGACGGCTTCCGCCTGCTCGGCCAGGTGACCGCCGGCTGGTTCCGGGTCCGCGCGGAAACCGGCGTCGAGGTGCCGTTCGCGGTCGCGTTCCAGATCCTCTCGGTGCGGGCGAAGAAAGGGCGGCGCAGCCTCGTGCTCAACGTTCTCGGCACGGCGCCCGGCGGCAAGCCGCTCGAAAATCTCTACGACCGGCTGGGCAACATCCCCTGGCTCGACGCCGTCCGCTGGGCGCAGATGGCCCTCGCGAGCGTCGAGCGGAGCCTGGACGCCCAACCGCCGGCCCGGCGGCCGGGCGCAAAACCCGGAGCCCATCCTGGCGTCCCTTCCGGCACGGGCAACGGCTCGGCCCCCCCGCGCGCGTTGGAGCTCGCGCCGCGCCGACTGCAAGGGATTCTGGACGGCCTCGCCCATCGGCTGGAGAAAGACCGCCGCGGTCGCGACCGGCGCACCCAGCACGCCGAGATCCGCCGCGCGGAAGGCGACCGTCCGACCGGCATGGCGCTCGCCGATCTCGCCCGCGCGGCGCCGCACGAGGTGCTGGCCGACGTCGAACGCGGTACCCTGGTGGTGCTCGGCGAAAAAGGCCGCGCCCATGTGTTCAACCCCGAAGGGCGCCACGTCACGTCGATCCGCTACACCCAATCCGCCCTGGACAAACGCCGCGCCCGCGGCATTTGGCGCCCCGCCCGGCCGGACGAAATCGCCGGTCTGCTAACAGCGGTGAAGACCGCAGGAACCGAGGCGTAGGAGCGGCCCCCGTGGCCGCCCGGGCAGGCTCGCTTTTTCTCGATCAAGCACCTAGCTAAGTAGAGAGAATCTTCTTCGCTGGGCCTCCAGCCGGTTGTGATTCCCGCCGCCCCCGAGCGCCGGAGCGACCTCTAGGAGGAGCCATGCGCAGTCGTTCCAATCCCTCGGCCTCGGTCGCACTTCTGTGGATGTGTCTCGCGGTCGCCGCTCCCGCGGCGGCCCAAGTGGCGCGAGAACCGGGCGGCCCGTTCGGCGCGCTGGTGCGGGCCGATGAGAGCCTGAATCCGCGCGAGGCGCTTACCCCACTCACCGACGTTCGCGCGAGCCTTCTACCGGGCGTCGACGGCGCCTGGAACGACCTGGTGCTCGATCAGGGCGACTGGAACGCCTTCGTCGACTCCCGGAACGGCCGCATCGAATCGGCCGAAGGCACGGGGATACCGTGGATTCCGGGAACGGGAAACCGGCTGCGCAAAGAGGATCTCGGTCTCGCCGGCAAGGATGTGGTCGGCCTGGAGGTGCTCGAACGCATCGCGCGCACTTTCATCGTCG
>DATMZU010000782.1:0-13107 GCA_035607435.1 Thermoanaerobaculia bacterium
AAGCCCAAATCGGCGCCCGCGGCGGCCACCACATACCCCACCAGCCGAACGCCGCCCAGGCCGCCCGGGCCACCCGGGCCGTCATTGCGCGCGAGCACCGCGGCCTCGGCCACTTGGGGGTGGCGCGAAAGGGCCGCTTCGATCTCCTGAAGCTCGATGCGGAAGCCGCGGACCTTCACCTGGAAATCGCGCCGGCCGAGGCAGTGGACCTCGCCGTCGGCCAACCGCCGCGCCAGGTCGCCGCTCTTGTAGCAGCGCGCCCCCGGCTCGGCGCCATATCGCCCGGCGAACGGGTCGGGCACGAAGCGCTCCGCGGTCAGATCCGGCCGGCCGAGGTAGCCGCGCGCGACCCCTGCGCCGCCGATCCACAGCTCGCCGACGGCGCCCCAAGGGGCGAGCCGGTCCGCGCGATCGACGATCTCAAGCCGCGTCCCGGCGACCGGCCGGCCGATCGTCACCCGCCCCGCGCCCACCCGGGCAAGGGTCGAAAACACCGTCGTCTCGGTCGGCCCATAGAGATTCCAGACTTCCGGAGTCCGCGCGAGCAGCTCGGCGGCCAGCCCGGGAGGCAGCGGCTCGCCGGTGGACCAGGCCGTGAGGCGCGGTTCGCCCTGCCAGCCGGCGTCGATCAGCATCCGGAACGTCCCCGGCGTCGCCTGGAGGACGACGCGCCCCGCGCCGGTCCTCTGGGCATCGATCGCCGAAAGCCGCGCCAAGAGCAGGCTGCCGTCGCGCGTCTCGTCGGCGGTCGCCAGCTCGATCCGCCCGCCGACGGAGAGCGGCAGAAACAGCTCGACGCTCGCGATGTCGAAGCCGAACGAGGAGACCGCGAGCAAGGCATCGCCCGAGCCGAAACCCGGCCGCTCGGCAACCGCCGCGAGCAGAGTGCCCAGCGACCGCTGGGAGATCCCCACGCCCTTGGGCCGGCCGGTCGTTCCCGAGGTGTAGAGCACGTAGGCCAGGTTCTCCGGCAGGGCGCGGCGCGGGAGGCGGGGGGGCGTTGCGGCATCGGACCGATCGGTCGGATCGGTCCGATCGGTCGGATCGAAAACGCGAAGCCCGCCCCCGAGCCCTAGTCGCTCGGCCAGGCCGTCGGCGGTCACCAGCACCGCCGCCTTCGAGTCGGCGAGGACGTAGGCCAGGCGCTCCGCCGGGTGGGCGGGGTCGAGCGGCAGGTAGGCGGCCCCGGTCTTCGCGACGGCGAGCAACACGGCGACGCCGAGCGGTCCGCGCGGCAGGACGATCGCCACCGTTTCTTCCGGCGCCGCGCCGAGCGCCGCGAGTTGAATGGCGATTCGCTCCGACCGGCGATCGAGATCGGCGTAAGTCCAGCGTTCTGATCCGCAGACCAGCGCGGGGGCCTCGGGCGTCCGTGCCGCCTGGGCATCGAACAGACCGGCGAGCGTGAGCCGTTCGTCGCCTGAAATTGCGGCAACAGGCTCCCCTTCGAGCAGCAGCTGGTGGCGCTCAGGCCCCGCGATCGGGTCCAGCTCGGAGAGCGGCCGGTCGGGGGTCGCGATCCCGCCGGCCACCAGCGCTTCGAGGCAGCGCTGCACGCGCCAGACGGTCGCCGCGTCGAACACGTCGGAATTCCATTCCAGGCGGCCGCGTACGTCGTCCGGCCACTCGTACATGCCCCACATCAGATCGAACCGGCTGTTGCCGTCGTGGACCTCGACGACCTCGAATGCCAAGTCGGGCAGCTCCTCGGTGGTGAAGCTCTGGTCGAGCAGCAGGGCGCACACCTGGATCACCGGCGCGCGGCCGGTGGTCCGCTCCGGTTGCAGCGCATCGACCAGACGGGTGAACGGCACATCCTGGAAATCGAAGGAGCTGATCGCGGCTCGGCGCGTGCGGGTCACCAGCTCCAGAAACGACGGATCGCCCGAAAGATCGACCGGGATCGCGAGCTGAGTGATGAAGAAGCCGAAGATCCGTTCCAGCTCGGGCGTGTTGCGGTTGGCGCTCGGCGTGCCGACGATCAGCCTCTCCTGCCCCGAAAAGCGATGGAGCATCGCGGCGATCCCCGCCGTCAGAACCATGAACGAGGTCGCCCCGGCGCGCCGCGCGAGCGAACGCCAGGCCTCCGGCGTGCCGCTGCCGAAGCTCACGTGATGCATGCCGCCCGCGAGCGACTGGGTGGCGGGCCAAGGGCGATCGGCCGGCAGCTCGGCAAACAGCGGCACTCCGTCGAGCGACTTCGTCCAATGGTCGAGGAACCGTTCGAGAACTTCGCCCTGCAGCCAATCGCGCTGCCAGACCACGAAGTCCGGATATTGAACCGGCGGCTCGGGGAGCGGCGACGGCAGGCGGCGGCGATAGGCGTCGTAGATCGTCGCCAGCTCCTTCCAGAAATATTGGAAGGTGATCCAATCGGTGACCGTGTGATGAACGGTGAGCAGGCAGATGTGATCGGCCGGCGCGAGCCGGAGCAGGTGCAGCCGCGCGAGCGGCCCTCGCCCCAGCGCGAACGGCTTCCGGCTGTCGAGCAGTTGAATCCGCAGGGCCTCCCCCGCGGCTCCCGACGCGGGGAGCGCGTCCAGGTCGAGCCGCGGCATCTTCACCGGCCCTTCCGGCAGAACCCGCTGCACCACGACGCCGTCCACCTCCGGGAAGAACGTGCGCCAGGCGGCGTGCCGGCGGAAGATCTCCTCCACCGCGGCAAAGATCGCCGGCAGGTCCACCGCGCCGCGCATCCGGGCGCCGAGGTCGATGTTGTAGGCGGTGCTGCCCGGCTCCAGCTGATCGAGAAACCAGAGTCTTTCCTGATCGAACGACAGCGGCCAGTCCCCGACGCCGTCCGGCGGGGTGACGCGCCGGAGCGGCGGCGGGCTCGGCGGGGCCGCCGCCGCGGGTTCCGCCGTGCCGCCCGCGACACCGTCGATCCGCTGGCTCAAACCCGCGACCGTCGGCGCATCGAAGATCGCGGTGATCGGCAGCTCCGCGTCGAGCCGCGTGCGCACCGCGGTCGCGAGCTGGATCGCCAGCAGCGAGTGGCCGCCGAGCGCCAGGAAGTCGTCGTCCACCCCGATCTCGGCGATGCCGAACAGCTCCGACCAGATCGCCGCGAGCGCCGCCTCGGTCGGGTTGCGCGGTGCCACGTACGGCGTCTCCAGGCGGCGCGCCGCCCGTTCTCCCGGGGCGCCCGATGCGGCCAACGCGGAGACCCCGAGGGGACCGTCGTCCCCCAATCGGGTGAGCGCGGCGGCATCGACCGTCGCGTCTTCCTTGAGCACGGTCGCGAAATCGCGCGCCGAGACCACCATCGACGGCACCCCGGCCGCGAGCAGGCGGACGAACGCCTCGGCGCTATCGGAAGGCGGTGTCGCGAGAGAGGCGAGAGCCGCGCCGCCCGCGCCGGTCAATTGGCCCACCCCGCCGGCGAGCCAGCCGCCCCACTGGAACGGGTCCCAGAGCGGTGCCACGACCTGTCGTCCCGCGGCCGAGAGCCGTTCGGCGAGGCTCGCCTGAAACGCCGCCGAAGCCGCCAGCTCCAGCTGGCCGAAGCTGCCGGTGGCGCCGAGGTTCGAAGGAAAAAACGCCAGGAACGCCTCGCGGTCGGAGGCGACGAGATCGGCCCACTGCCGCGCCGCCGCGAAATCGGGCGCAAGCGCCCGGGCCAGCGCCGCCGGTTCGAGCAGCGCCGCGAGGCCGCCGCCCGCGCCGCTCGCGGTGTGGCAGATTCCCGCCAGCCGGCCGAACCGCGCCCTGGCGAGCTCCAGAGCGCGCGCCGGTTCGTCGGTCGATCCGCGCCAGATCTCGGTGGTACGCGAGGCGACGAGCAGCGCGCGGACGGCCGAGGTTTCCGCGCTGGTTTCCGCGGCGATCGCCGGCCACTCCCCTTCGGCCGGAAAATCCGGCGGCAGCAGCAGCGCGAGCCGCGCTCCGCGGTGGGCCAGCGCCTCCGCCAGCGCGGGGCCGGCTCCGTGCGCCGCGTCGGTGATCAGGATCGGCGCGCCCGGCGCGAACGCCGCCGGGGGATCTTGGCGGTCGAGCCGGACCGGCTGCCACGAACGCACCCAACGCGACCGGCCACGACGGGCGATCAGGTCCGCCGCCCGATCGGCCGGCGCGAGCGCCTCGGCGAGGACCGCGTCGAGCGAAGCTTCCATGGCCGCGTCCGCCGCGAGATCGAGCGCGCGCGCCGACCCGTGCGGCAGCTCGCGGCCGACGACGCGAAACGCCGCGGCGAGCGCCGCCAATCCAGGATCGCGCGGCTCGTCGTCGGTCACGGCGAGCAGGCCGGACCCTACGAGCAGGAGATCCACCGGCAGCGCGCCGAGCGCATGGGCTAGACGGCAGAGCGCCCCCAGCTCGCCCGCGGTATCGGGTGCTCCGAATCCGCCGAGCACGACGATTCGCCGTGGCGCCCGCTCAGTCGTCAGCTCGACCCAAGATTCGAGGCGGAGCGGATCGGCCGGCCGCGCGATCGCCACCGCGGCCCCCGCCTGTTGGAGCCGCCGCACGAGCGGCTCGGCGAGATCTTCAAAGCCGGCTCCCGCCACCACCAGCCAGGGACCCGCCGCGGCGAGATCGGCCGGCGCGGGCGCATCCGGCGCGAGCGTGCGGCGCAGATCGGGCAGCGAGAACCAGTCGGCGAGGTCTCGCTTTGCGCCGGGATCGGAGGCCGCGGCGGGCCGGGCGAAACCGAGCGCGCCGTCGGCGGGCGCATCGATCCAGAAGCGCAGGCGCTCGAACGGATAGGTCGGCAGATCGACGATCCGCCGCCGCTCGAAGAAGAGCGCCGCCGGGTCGAGCGCGGCGCCGAGCGTCCAGAGCCGGGCGACCGCGCCGAGCAGCGGTGCGAAATCCGAGCCTCTTTCGCTCGCGCGCCGGACAGTTCCGATCGCCACCAGGTCGGCGGTCGCCGCTGGATGTTGCCGCGCGAGCGCGCCGAGCGTCGCTCCCGGCCCCACCTCGACCAGGATGCGCCGCGGATCGCCGAGCAGCAGCCCCAGCGACTCGGCGAAGCGCACGGTGCCAGTCATGTGGCGCGACCAGTAGCCCGGGTCGGCGAGATCCTCGGGGCCGATCCAGCCGCCCGTGACGTTCGACAGGCGGGGAATCGTCGGCTCCGCCTTTTCGAGCCCCGCCACCAGCTCGGCGAGGCGGGGGGCGAGCGGCGCCATCGCCGGGGAATGAAACGCGTGGGTGGTCGAAACCGGCAGGCAGGAAACCCCGTTCGCCGCCAGCTTTTCGGCCGCCTCGGCGATCGCCTCGGGCGGCCCCGACAGGACCGAAAGATGCGGCCCGTTGGTCGCCGCGAGCGCGAGCATCCCGGTTAAATAAGGCGCCATCTCCGCCGAGGGCAGCGGCACCGCGAGCATCGCTCCGGCCGGCAGCTCGGCGATCCAGCGCGCGCGGAGGGCGACCAAGCGCGCGGCGGTGGCAAGAGGCAATGCGCCCGAAACGCGCGCCGCCGACAGCTCGCCGAGGCTGTAGCCGACCAGGGCGGAAGGTCTCACGCCCCAACGTTCGAGCAGCCGCGCGAGCGCCACCTCGACCGCGAACAGCGCGGGCTGCGCCTTTTCGGTCGGCGCGAGATCGCCCGCGGGCTCCGCGCCGCCGCGGCGGAGCATCGCGCGCAGGTCGAGCCCCTCAGTTCCCTCGGGAGATACGGCCGGAGCCGCGCCGCCGAACAGCAGCTCGGAGAGATCGAAACCGAGATGCGGCGCCAACTCCGCGGCCACCGCATCGAATTCCTCGCGGAACGCGGGCTCCGCGTCGTAGAGACCGCGGGCGAATCCCGGATATTGATCGCCCAGGCCGGGAAACAGAAACGCCACGGGCCGTCCCTCGCCGCCGGAGCCGCTCTCGTTCTCGACCGCGCCGTCCATCCAACGGCTCCGATCGCGCAGGGCGGCGACGGCGTCCGGCGCGTCCGAGGCGATCACCGCCCGCCGGAATTTGAGCGGCCGGCGGCCGACGGCAAGCGTCCAGGCGACGTCGGCGAGATCCGTCTCAGGGTGCGCCGCGAGGTGATCGGCCAGCCGCTCGGTCATCGCTTCGAGCGCCTGAGCGCTGTGGGCCGACAGGAACAACGGCTGAAGCGGGCGCGGCGAGCTTTGCGCCGGCAGCGCCGCGGGCGCCTGTTCGATCACCGCGTGGACGTTCGTGCCGCCGAGGCCGAACGAGCTGATGCCCGCGCGGCGCGGCGAGGGCTCTGCCGGATGAGCCGGGTGGGCCGGCCAGGGGGTTGCCCGGGTCGGCACGTAGAACGGGCTCGCGGCGAGGTCGATCTGCGGATTCGGCCGTTCGAAATGGAGCGTCGGCGGAATCGTCGCGTGCTCGATCGCGAGCGTCGCGCGCGCCAGGCCGGCAATTCCCGCCGCCGTGTTGGCGTGGCCGAAATTCGATTTCGCCGAGCCGACCGCGCACCACTGAAGATCTCCTGAATCGGCGCGGAACGCGCGGGTCAGCGCCGCGATCTCGATCGGGTCGCCGATCGGCGTGGCGCTGCCGTGCGCCTCGACGAACGCGATGTCGCGCGCCGAAACCTCCGCAAGGCCGAGCGCCTCGGCGATCGCCTGCGCCTGGCCATCGACGCTCGGCGCGGTGAAGCCGACCCGCGACGAGCCGTCGTTGTTGGTCGCGGTGCCGCGGATCACGGCGCGCAGCGGCCGGCCGGCGAGCCGCGCGGTTTCGGTCCGTTCGAGCACCGCGACGCCGACGCCCGAGCTGGGCACCGTCCCTTCGGCGCGCGCGTCGAAGCTGCGGCAATGGCCGTCGGGCGAGAGGATGTCGCCCTGGGCGTAGCGGTAGCCGCCGACCAGCGGCACGGCGATCGAGCTGCCGCCAGCGATCGCCACGTCGCACTCCCCCGCGAGCAGGCTCTGGCAGGCGAGGTGGACCGCGAGCAGCGAGGTCGAGCAGGCCGATTGCACCACCACCGCCGGGCCTTTCAAGTTCAGCTCGTACGCCACGCGGCTGGCGAGGAAATCGCGATCGTTCAGGATCATCGCCTGCAACCCGCCGCCCGAGCGGAGCGCCGCGGCGTTGGGCAGGATGTTGGCGATCAGATAGCTGTTGATGCCGGACCCGACGAACACGCCGATCCGCTTGCCCTCGGCGTCGAACCGCGAGGGATCGATCCCCGCCGCTTCTAGCGCTTCCCAGGCGACTTCGAGCAGCACCCGGTGCTGCGGATCGAGCAGCTCGGCCTCGCGCGGCGTAAAGCCGAACAGCGCGGCGTCGAAGCGGTCGGCGCCGTCGATCATGCCGCGCGCCTTGACGTAGCTCGGATCGGCGATCTCCGCCTCGGCGACGCCGGCCGCGCGCAGCTCGTCGTCGGACAGGCGGACGATCGTCTCGCGCCCCGCTTCGAAGCCCTCCCATAAGGCGGCGACCGTGGCCGCGCCGGGGAAGCGCACGGCGAAGCTCAGGATGCCGATCCCGGCCGGGCCGGAGTCGAGGGAAGGCTCCTCTCTGAGGTCGGACAGGTCGGGGGCGGCGGCCGGATTCGGGTTCATAGGTTCCTCAATATCTCACTAGTGCTGCTAGACGCGGCGGCGCGCACGGGCACGGCGCCGCTCCAGCTCGGCGAGGCCTTCCCGGCGCTCCGCGCTGCGGTCGCGGGCGGCCGAGATCTCCGCCGCCTCCCGCTCGGCGACGGCCGGAGCGGCCTCCCCGAGACTCTTCGCAAGACTGCGCAGAGTCGGATGTTGAAACAGCGTGACCAGGGGAAACTCGCGGCCGAGATCGGCCTGAATGCGGCTGTGCAGGCGCACCAGCGACAGCGAGCTCGCGCCCAGGTCGAAGAAGTTGTCGTCAGGACCGGCGGCGCCGAACAGCTCGGTCCAGATCGCCGCGAGCGTCGCTTCGAGGCTGCCGGTGGGGGGCGCATAGGCGCCCGCCGGTTTCTTCTCGGCCGCGTCGAACGGCGGCAACGCGCGGCGATCGACCTTGCCGTTGGCATTCAACGGCAGCTCGGAAAGCACCGCGATCGCCGCGGGGATCAGCTGCGCCGGCAGGCGCTCGGCGAGGTATGCCAGGAGATCGGCGGACGAAGGCGACGCCACCGAAGGCGAGGCCGGAGCGGCGACCCAAGCGACCAGACGGTCGTCCCGGCCTCCTTTGCGAATCACCGCGGCGACCGCCGAGGCGACTTGGGGGTGGCTCGCGAGCGCCGCTTCGATCTCCCCCAGCTCGATGCGGAAGCCGCGCAGCTTGACCTGGCCCCCGGCGCCCTCCGCCCGGCCGATGAACTCCAGGCTCCCATTCGGCGCCAAGCGCGCGAGGTCGCCGGTCCGATAGAGCCGCTCGCCGGCTCCGCCTTCCGCGCCGGAGAACGGATCGGGCACGAACCGATCGGCGGCGAGATCCGGGCGCGCCCAGTAGCCGCGCGCAAGGCTTAGGCCCCCGAACACCAGCTCGCCCACCGCGCCGCGCGGCACCGGGCGCAGCGCCGCATCGACCACCGCCGCCCGGGCGTGCGCCATCGGCCGGCCGAGCGGCAGGGTCGCCGGAATCTCCGCGGCCTCCGGCAGATTCCAGTGGGTGATGATCACCGTCGTCTCGGTCGGCCCATAGACGTTCGCGAGGCGCAGCCCCGGCGCCCGGCGGCGAATCTCGCGCGCCGTTTCGCCCAGCCCCACCTCGCCGCCGAAGCGGACCTCGCGCAAGGTCGGCGGAATCTCCAGATCTTCGGCGACGATCGCCGAGGCGAGCTGGCTCCAATACCCGGTGGGCAGGAACGCGATCGAGACGCGGCGCTCGGCAAACAGGCGGAGCAACTCGCGCGCGCCCGGCAGCTCGACGCCGCGCAGGGCGAGAGCGCCGCCCGCGGCGAGCGGGGCGAAGATCTCCTCGACGCTGCCGTCGAACCCGAGCGGCGAGAACTGGAGCATGCAATCGTCCGGGCCGATCCCCAGCCGCGCGGTCTGCGAGGCGACGTATGCCTCGACCGCGCAGTATGGCGTCGCCACCCCTTTCGGCACCCCCGTCGAGCCCGAGGTGTAGACGATGTAGGCCAACCGCTCGGGATCGAACGGAACCGGCGCGGGCGGCGGTTCTTCCGTCGGCCCCACCGGACCGTCGTCGAGCAGCAGGAGGGGCAGGGCGACGCCCGCGAGCCGATCGGCCCAGCGCGCGGCGAGCCGGAACGCCCAGGCCGGTTCTCCCGCGCGCGCCCCCGGCTCCCGTGGTGCCACCAACGCGCGGGCGCCGCTGTCGGCGAGCAGGAACGCGATCCGCTCGGCCGGATAGCCGGCATCGAGCGGCACGTAGGCGCAGCCGGCACGCAGAATGCCGAGGATCGCGATCAGCGCTTCGAACGAGCGATCGAGCGCCATCGCCACGCGATCCTCCGGCGCGAGCCCGAGCGCTTGAAGCCGGGAAGCGAGGGCGCGCGACCGGCGGATCAGCTCGCCGTAGGTGAGCACCGCGTCGCCCAGGAACGCCGCCGGCCGATCGGGCGCCCGATCGGCCCATTCCGCCACCCGCTCGTGCCAGGGTGCCACCGGCCGGGGATCGTCCGCCACCCGCCATTCGATGAGCAGCTGATGGCGTTCCTCCGCCGAGAGGACGCCCAGATCGCCCCACGCCGTGCCGTCGGGCTCTGCCATCGCCGAGGCGAGCAGCCGCGCGAGCTGGTCGGCCCAGCGCAGCGCGGTCGTCCGTTCGAACAGGTCGGCGTTCGCCTCCAGGTGTCCCGAGATCCCTTCGGGGGCGCGTTCGAGCACCAGCATCAGCTCGAATTTCGCCGCGATCTCCGCCCCGATCGCATCGGTGCCCGCGAGCGGCTCCAGGGCCAGGTCGCCGAACCGCGCGCCGCGCCAGGGGCTTGCGGCCTGCCAGTTGAGCGCCGCCTGGACCAGCGGCGGCCGGCTCGGATCGCGGCGCGGCACGAGGTCTTCGACCAGCCGCTCGAACGGCAGTTCGGGATGCGCGAACGCGTCGAGCGCCCTCTCGCGCACCCTGGCGAGCAGCGCGGCGAAGCTTCCTTCAACGCCTTCGTCGGCGATCCGGTCGATCCGCAGCGGGAGGATGTTGGCGAAGAAACCGATCAGGCTCTCGACCTGAGGCAGCTCGCGCCCGGCGACCGGCATGCCGATCAGCAGCGGCGCCTTGCCCGTCGGCTCCACCCAGCGGCCGAGCAGCGCGCCGAACCCCGCCGCGAGCAGGGCGAACGTCGTGGCGCCGCGCGCCCTGCCGAATTCCTCCAGGCGGGCGGACAGCTCGGCGCCCAAAACCACCGGCACCGCGAGGCCGCGCGCGGTAAAGACCGCCGGCCGCGGCCGATCGGCCGGCAGGTCGAGCACCGTCGACACGTCGACGAGCTCGCCGCGCCAGAATTCGAGCAGGCGGTCGAAAGCCGCGCCAGGTGCGAGCCGCTTCCGCTGCCACGCCGCGAAATCCGCCACCTGTACCGGCAAACGGGCAAGATCCGGAGCCCGCCCCTCGGCGAACGCCGCGTAGGCCCGGCCGATCTCGTCGAGCAGCAGGCCGATCGACCAGCCGTCGGAGACCGCATGATGATGATCGAACAGCGCCACATGCTCGGCGGAATCGAGCCGGACGAACAGCGCGCGCAGCAGCGGTCCGGTCGCGAGATCGAACGGCAGAGCCGCTCGGATAAGCACCAGGCGCGAAAGCTCCCCGCCGCGCGCGGCAGGTTCGAGGGCGGAGAGATCGACTCCCGGCAGCGGCACGGCGCCCGGGGGGGCGATCCGGAGCATGGGGCGGCCTTCGCGCTCGGGGAAGCTCGCGCGCAGCCCTTCGTGCCGCCGCACGACTTCGGCAAGCGCCGCGGCGAGCACCGCGGGCCGCAGGGGACCGGAGAGGCGGATCGCCGCGGGCAGGTTGTAGGCCGCTCCCGCCCCCAGGCGATCGAGGAACCAGAGGCGCTCTTGGGCGAGCGACAGGGGCCTTTCGGCGTCGGTGAAAAGCGTCAGCAAGGGAGGGAAGGATGGAGAGGCTGCGGTGGCTTTCCGCTTCTCGATCTGCGTCGCGAGGTCCGAAGCGACCTGCGCCACCGTCGGCCGTTCGAACAGGCGTTTGAGGGGGAGATCGACCCCGAACGCCGCGCGGAACCGCGACACGGCGCGCGAGGCGAGAAGGGAATGGCCGCCGAGCGCGAAGAAGCCGTCTTCGGGGAGGAATCGATGGCTCGGCAGGCTTAAAACTTCCGCGAAGATCTCGGCCACCGCTTCGCGCAAACTCTCGCCACCGAGCGGGGCTTCGACCCCTGGCAGCTCGCCGCGGAACCCGCGCCGCCTCACCCTCGGGCGCCCCGGGGCTTCGATCTCCGGCAGCTCCAGCTCCGAGAGGCGCAGCTCCGGCGTTTCGATCGCCGCCGCGAGGACTTTCAAGTAGGCGGCGGCCCAGCGCTCGATCGTCGCGGCCTCGAACAGGTCCGCGTCGTACTCGAATCGGCCGATGAGGCCTTCCGGCGTGTCGCGCAGCGAGAGCGCCAGATCGAGCTTCGCCGTATTGGTCGAAAGCTCTTCGATCTCGATCGACAGGCCCGGCACCTCGGGGGGTGAAAGCGCCAAGGGCTGGAAAGTGAACAGGACCGAGAACAGCGGGGGCCGGCTGTCTCCTTCGTGACCGCCGGGGGTTCCCAGCTCTTCGATCAGCCGTTCGAGCGGCACGTCGCCGCGGGAGAGGCCGGCGAGCGCGGCTTTGCGCGAACGGGCGAGCAGCGCGGTGAACGTCGGGTCGCCCACGAGCGAAATACGTATCGGCACGGTGTTGACGAACAGGCCGATCAGCGGCTCAACTTCGGAGTGCGATCGCCCGGCGACCGGCACGCCGATTACGAGGTCTTCCGTTCGGGAAAGCCGGCCGAGCAGGGCGGAAAGCGCGGCAAAGGCGAGCTGGAACGGCGTCGCGCCCACGGCCCGGGCGCGCGCGGCCAGGCGTTCGGAGAGATCGGTGCCGAGGGCGATCGGTACCTCGCCGCCGCGTCCGCTCGATTCGCTCGAATCGCCCGGCGACCGATCGATCGGCAGATCGAGACCGGAAGGGGCGTCGGCCAGCTCCGTCCGCGCCGCCGCAAGCGCTTCGTTCAGCGCTCCGCTCGCGAGTTGTTCCCGCTGCCAGACCGCGTAATCGGCATAGCGCACGGGGAGGGTTGGCAACGGCGAGGGACGCCCAAGCGCGTAGGCGGCCACAAGGGCAGAAAGCTCCGCGGCGAAGACCGCGAGCGACGCGCCGTCGGCCGCGAGGTGATGGAGAGTCACCGCGAGCTGTGCCGTCTCGCCATCGAGCGCGAGCCACGCCGCGCGCAGGAGCGGCTCTCGCCCCACCGCGAACGGCCGGCGCGCTTCGGATGCGATGACGCGCCGCGCCTCCGCGTCGCGAGATCCGGCGAGCGCCGAAAGATCGATTCGCTGCGGGCGCGCGAGGCCGGGGGTCCAAGGAATCTCCCACTGGCGGTAGTCCGACTCGAACCCCGCGGCGGTCAGGGTCTCCACCTCGACGAACCGGGCGCGTAGCGGCTCGTGGCGGCGCAGGATCTCGCCGAGGGCCGCGGCGAAGGGTCGGGCGAAATCGGCGACCGAAGGGCCGGAGAGGTGGAGCACGAACGGCAGGTGGTAGACCGCGGTGCCGGGCTCGAAGCGCTCCAGGAACCACATCCGCTCCTGGGCGAACGAGAGAGGATCGCCCTCCGGATCTTTGGCCCGAGCGACGAGCGGCGCGGCGGACGCGGCCGAGCGAACCTCGCCGCCGAGCGCCGCGACGGTAGGCGCCGCGAACAGCCGCGCCAGAGGCGGACTCTCCGCGCCGAACGTCTCGCGAATTCTTGCCGCGAGCCGCGCGGCGAGCAGCGAATGGCCGCCGAGTACAAAGAAATCGTCGAACGCTCCCACCTTCTCGCGGCCGAGCACCTCGGAGAAGAGGACGGCGAGCGTCGCCTCGATCTCGTCGCGCGGCGCCACATATCTCGCTTCTCCCGCGGCTTCGAGCAGGCTCGGCAGCGCTTTACGGTCCACCTTGCCGTTCGGCATCCGCGGCAGCGCATCGAGCACCGCGAGCGTTTGAGGAACGAGATAGCCGGGCAGCCGCGACCGGAGGTCGGTGAGCACTGCCGCCGACTCCACGTCGCCGGAGACATAGGCCGCCAGCCGCCGCTCTCCCCCCTCGCCCACCACAGCGGCTGCCGCC
>DATMZU010000783.1:0-9044 GCA_035607435.1 Thermoanaerobaculia bacterium
ATCATGGCCCCAGAAGACGATCTGCACCGAGACCGACGCCGCGTGATCCTGGATTTGCTCCGGGCGCGGCGAGTAGCGAACCAGTTGGAGCTGGTGGAGCTTCTCGGCGCGCAGGGGATCGAGGCGACGCAGTCGAGCGTCAGCCGGGATCTGCGGTTTTTGGGGGTCGCGAAGGTTGCGGGGCATTACGTGGCGCCGACGAGCGAGGTTCCGACGGGTTCGGATTTCGGGCCGATCGGGCGCTTCGTTCGCGGGGCGCGGACGGCGGGGCCGAATTTGATCGTGCTCGAAACGTCGGTCGGCACGGCGCAGCCGGTGGCGATCGCGATCGATCGGGCGGGCTGGTCGGAGGTGGTGGGCACTTTGGCGGGGGACGACACGATCTTCGTCGCCACCGCGAACGCGCGGGATCAACAGCGGTTCCTTCGTCACCTGGATCTGTTGCGGGAAGGGGAAGCCCATGGTTGAGATCACCGATCTGGATTCGGCTCAAGGCGAGCCGATCGTCCTCGCATTCTCCGGCGGGCTCGATACGTCGTACTGCATCCCCTGGCTCGCCGAGAGCTACGGCCGGCCGGTGGTCACGGTGACCGTAGATACCGGCGGGCTCGACGCGGCGGCGGCCGAAGGTCTGGCCGAGCGCTCGCGGGAGCTGGGGGCCGTGGCGCACCATCGGATCGAGGCGCGGGAACGGTTCTTCGATCAGGTGCTCCGGTTCCTGATTCTCGGCAATGTCCGTCGCGGCCAGCTCTATCCGCTGTGCGTCGGGGCCGAGCGGTCGATCCAGGCGCAGGAGGTTGCCCACGCGGCGGCCGAGCTGGGCTCGCGGACGGTGGCGCACGGCTGCACCGCGGCCGGCAACGACCAGGTCAGGTTCGAGGTGGCGCTGCGCACTTTGGCGCCGGGTCTCGAAATCCTCGCCCCGGTGCGCGACCATCCGCGACCGCGGGCCTCGCAGGTGGCGTATCTCCAGGCGAAGAATCTGCCGATTCCGCCGTTCGGCGCCGCGTACTCGATCAACCGCGGCCTCTGGGGGACGACGATCGGCGGACAGGAGACGCTCGGCAGCGAAGGGACGATTCCCGAAGAGGCGTGGGTGCTGTCGCGCGGTGCTTTCGACGATCCGCGACCGACGTCCCTTCACCGGCTTGGCTTCGTGCGCGGCATTCCGACCTCCTGGGACGGCGAGGCTCTCGCTCCCGTCGAGCTGATCGAGCGGATCGAGCGGGAGGCGGCTCCATACGGCATTGGCCGCGGCATCCATTTGGGCGACACGATCCTCGGCACCAAGGGACGGGTGGCGTTCGAGGCTCCGGCGGCGGAAGTGCTGCTCGTCGCCCATCGGGAGCTGGAGAAACTGACCCTCACCGGCCGACAGCAGCGGGTGAAGGAGACCGTGGCTGCCACGTATGGCGATCTGGTTCACGAGGGGCAGCATCTCGATCCGGTCTGCCGCGACATCGAGGCGCTGTTGTTGTCGAGCCAGGAGCGGGTGACGGGCGAGGTCCGGCTGCGCTTCCGGCCAGGCAACCTGTTCGTCGAGGGCGTCGTGTCGCCTTATTCGTTGCTCGCCGCCACCCGCGGCGTCTACGGCGAGGCCGCGGGGGAGTGGACATCGGAGGATGCTCGGGGAATGTCGCGTTTGGCGGCGCTGCCCGGCATGCTCCATCGGCGGGCGGGTTCGGAGGAGATCCAGTGAAAGCCGTGATTCTCGACAAGATCGCATCGGTGACCAAGACCTGCCGCTTGAAGCGGGAGGTCCTCACCAGTTCGGAGATCCCCTGCCGGGAGGGGATCGTGGTCGCCGTGCGCGTGCTGACCGACAAGACGACCTACAACCAGATGGAGCTGCCGAGCGGGCGGATGGCTCTGGTGAAGAAGGGCGACGTGGTCGCGGGCGCGCTCGGGCATCGCCAGGCGCTGTTCGGCTACTCCGGCCACCTGCCCGACCATCTAGTGCCGGGAGACAAGATCCAGCTGCTCAACATCGGCGGCGTGCTCGGAATCTGCGATTCGATCAACCCGGATCTCGGGCCGCCGTTCGACGTCGAGGTGATCGGCGCCGTCCTGTCGTTCCCGTTTCTAGGCGAGCGGGTGGGCGTTCCGGCCCGCATCGGCGAGCGGCCGCTCGACCTTTCCGTCTCGGTCGAGGCGGCCGGGGTGCCGGTCATCGCCATGGTCGGCTCGTGCATGAACAGCGGCAAGACCGCGGCGGCCTGCACCTTGATCCGCCATCTCTCGCACGCGGGGTACACGGTCGATGCGTTCAAGGCGACCGGTGTGTCATTGCGCCGCGACATCCTGGCGATGGAGGACGCGGGCGCCCGGACGACGGCGATCTTCACCGATCTCGGAGTCGTTTCCACTTCGGGCGCGAACGCCGCCGCGGTCACTCGGACGCTGCTCACCCAACTCGCCGCGGGCAAGCCCGAGGCGATCATGGTCGAGCTGGGCGACGGCCTGCTCGGCGCCTACGGGGTGGATGCGATCCTCGACGACGAAGAGGTGAAGAAGGCGTTCACCGCGGTGATCCTGGCGGCCAACGACCCCGTGGCCGCCTGGGGCGGAGTTCGATTGCTGCGCGAGCGGTTCGGCGTCGAGCCGGTGGCAGTGACCGGACCCGCGACCGACAATCTGGTCGGCACCCGGATCATCGAAGAGACGGTGGGAGTGCCGGCGATCAACGCCCGCACCGAAGGGGAGCGCCTGGCGAAGCTCGTCCGCTCTCGACTGATGCCGTACGACCCCGCGCGCGTCGCGGGAGGGGAGCTGGCAAGTTGATTACCTCGAACCATACGGCCCGCACGGTGGTGATCGGCGGCTCGGGTTACATCGCGGGGGAGCTGCTCCGGTTGCTCGCGGTCCATCCGTTCCTGCGCGATCTGGCGGTGATCTCGGAGAGCAAGCCGGGCACCCGCGTTGAAGACTCGTTCCCGCATCTCGAAGGGGCCTATCCCGATCTCAAGTTCCTTGGGGTCGATGCGCTGCCGCGCCTGTTCGCCGAGAACGAGACGGTCGCGGTCTTTTCGGCCGCGCCGCACGGCGCCTCGGCTCCGCTGGTCGATTCGCTGCTGGAAAACGCCGAACATGCCGGCGCGCGGGTGCGGCTGGTCGATCTCTCGGCCGATTTTCGCTTTCCCAACGCCGCGAGTTACGAGCAGGTCTACGGCCATCCGCACGGCGCGCCGGGGCGGCTCGCGGAGTTCGTCTCCGCCGTGCCGGAGCATTTGGCCGCGGCGCCGCTCGGGCGGGTCGCCCATCCGGGATGTTTCACCACCTCGGTGCTGCTCGCCTCGGTGCCGCTTTTGAAGCTCGGGCTGATCGAGCCGCGGTTCACCGTAGTCGCGGTCACCGGCAGCACCGGCGCCGGGCGGACCCCGACCGCGACCACCCACCATCCGGAGCGGCGGAGCAATCTGTTCGCCTACAACCCGCTGGGCCACCGCCACGAGCCCGAGATGCGGCTCCATGCGGGCACGGCGGCGGGGCGGCCGGTCGAGATCGCCTTCGTGCCGCAATCCGGGCCGTACGCCCGCGGCATCTACGCCACGATCCACGCCCGCCTGGCGCGGCCGGCCGATCTCGAAGAGGTGGTGGCGGGAGTGGCGCAGTTCTACGCCGGCTCGCCGTTCGTCAAAGTCGCCGCCGCGGGAGGCAAACCGCCGCGGTTGCAAGACGTCGTCGGCACCAACCGTGCACTGATCTCCTTCGCTTTGCGCGGCGACGACCTGGTCGCGTTCTCGACGATCGACAACCTGGTCAAAGGCGCGGCCGGCGGCGCGGTCCAGTGGATGAACCGGCTGCTCGATCTGCCGGAGGTCGCGGGGTTGGCGCAGCCGGGGTTGGGCTGGATCTGAAGACGGAATCCGGGTTACCGGAACCCGTGTAGGGGCGGCCCCCCGTGGCCGCCCCTACACGGAGTGAACGATCAGAACGAAGGGGAGCGCAATGGCTGAGCTTGCAGTGGCACCTATAGAAATCACCGACGTGGGCAACGCGGCGGAGGAAGAAGCCCTCTGGCTGCTGCCGGTCTACGCCCAGTTGCCGGTCGAGCCGGTGAGCGGGTCGGGCGTCGTGCTCAAGACGCGCGACGGCCGCGAGCTGCTCGATTTCTATGGCGGCCATGCGGTGGCTCTGCTCGGCTACGGCCATCCGCGGCTACTCGAAGCGCTTTCCGCCCAGGCCGAGACGATGTTCTTCCAGAGCAACCTGGTGCCGCTCGAAGTCCGCGCTCGCGCGGCGCAGGCCCTGGTCTCGTTCGCCCCGAAGGGATTGACCCGGGCGTTCCTTGTCAACAGCGGCGCCGAGGCGAACGAGAACGCATTGCGGCTCGCGATCCGCCAGACCGGCCGGGGGCGGGTGGTCGCTCTCGAAGGGAGCTTCCACGGCCGCACCGCGGCGGCGGCGGCCGTCACCTGGGGGTCGGAGAAATGGGCCGCCTTCCCCTCGAATCCGTTCGAGGTCGAGTTTGTGCCGGTCGGCGATCTCGATGCTCTGGAGCGCGCGCTCCAACCCAGGAGCGAAGGCGATTTCGGCGTCGCGGCGTTGATCCTCGAACCGGTGCAGGGGATGGCCGGCGCGGTCGATCTCGGCGCTTCGTACCTCGCCACCGCGCGAGAGCTGACGAAGGCCGCGGACGCGCTGCTGATTTTTGACGAGGTGCAGTGCGGCATGGGGCGCACCGGCCGGCCGTTCGCGGCGCAGCTCCATGGGGTGACGCCGGATCTCCTGACGACGGCGAAGGGCCTCGCGGGGGGCTTTCCGGCCGCTGCCGTGTTGGTCTCGGATGCGGCGGCTGCGGGCTTGAAGAAGGGCGATCTCGGTACCACGTTTGGTGGCGGGCCGCTCGCCTGCGCGCTGATCGAAGCGACGATCGCCGCAATCGAAGAGGAGGATTTGCTCGCCAACGTGCGCCGCCTCTCCGCGCGGCTTCAGGTCGAATGTGTTGGCGGTGTCGTCACTTCGGTGCAAGGCGCGGGATTCCTGCTCGGACTCCGTTGCACGCGGCCGGCCAAAGAGGTGCAGGCCAAGCTGCTCGATCGCGGCCTGATGACCGGCACCAGCGCCGACCCGTTCGTTCTGCGCCTGCTGCCGCCGCTGGTGCTCGAAGATGCTCATGTGGATGCGCTGGTCGCGGCGCTTCGCGAGCTGTCCGGAGCCCCTGCATGAAGCGCTTCGTCTCGCTGTCCGAGCGCTCGCGCGAAGAGATCGGCGAGCTGCTGGCGCTCGCGGGCAAGTTGGAGAAGCACCCCGATCCGGCGGCGCTGGTCCGAACGTTGCCAGGGAAGATCCTCGGGCTGCTGTTCTTCAACCCGTCGCTGCGGACGCTGTCGAGCTTCCAGGCCGGCATGGCGCGGCTCGGCGGCTCGTGCTTCGTCATCTCGCCCGGCCAGGGGAGCTGGCAGCTCGAAACCCGGACCGGAGTCGTGATGGACGGCGTGGCGGCGGAGCATGTGCGGGAGGCGATTCCGGTGCTCGCGGGTTACGCCCATGCGCTCGGCATCCGGTCGTTTGCCGGCGGCACGGATCTCGCGACCGACCTGGCCGATGCGACGTTCCACGCGATGGCGGCGACGCTCGAAGCTTCGTGCCCGGTGCCGCTGATCAACTTGGAATCGGCTATCGACCACCCGTGCCAGGCGCTCGGGGATTGGAAAACGCTCGACGATCTGGGGATTCCCTCCGCGGGCGGCAAGCTGGTGCTCACCTGGGCGCGCCATCCGAAGCCGCTGCCGCTCGCCGTGCCCGCCACGGTGGTGCAGATGGCCGCGGCGCGCGGCATGGAGGTGACCGTGCTCCGTCCCGACGAATACGCGCTGCCCGAGCCGCTCATGGCGCGCGCCCGCGCCTCGGCCGCTCTCTCGGGAGGTTCCGTGACGGAGACGGCCGACCGCGACGCCGCGCTTTCCGGCGCGCAGGTGATCTACGCCAAGTCGTGGGCTTCCGCCGCGCACTACGGCGACATTGAGGCGGAGACCGAGCTGCGCGCGCGCTACACGGATTGGACCGTCGATGAGTCGTGGTTCCGCCCCGCGGCGTCCGGCGCGCGGTTTCTCCACTGTCTGCCCGTGCGCCGGAACGTGGTGGTCGCCGACGAGGTGCTCGACGGGCCGCGGAGCGCCGTATTGCCTCAAGCCCACAACCGGATGTGGGCGCAGATGGCGGTGTTGCATCGAATGTTGGCCGGAATTGAGGAGGGAGCGCCATGAACCACCATGATTCAAATCTCGAGGTCGCGGGCTTGAAGCTCGCGATCCCGTATATCCGCCTCTACCAGGGCAAGACTTTCGTGATCAAAGCGGGCGGCGGCGCGTTCGCCGACGAGCGGACCACGATCGCGCTGCTCGAACAGGTGGAGATCCTTCACCGGCTCGGCGTGCGGGTGGTCCTGGTCCACGGCGGCGGGCCGCAGGCCTCGGCGCTCGCCGCGACCTTGGGCGCGTCGGTCGAGTTCAAGGCCGGCCGACGGGTGACCGATCCGGTTTCGCTCGACGCGGCGACCATGGTGCTGAACGGTGCGGTCAATACGCAGATCCTCGCCCTCTGCCGCAGAGTCGGCGTGCCGGCCGTCGGGCTTTCTGGCGTGGACGCGGGCCTGATCGTCGCGCGCCGTCGGCCGCCGGTCGATGTGGACGGCGAGACCGTCGATTACGGCCTGGTGGGCGACGTCGTACGCGTCGATCCCAAAGTCGTGTTGGCACAGCTCGACGCGGGGCTCGTGCCGGTCGTGAGCCCGATCTCGGCGGACGAGGCGGGCGGCCTGTTGAACGTCAACGCGGACACGATTGCCGCCCGGCTCGCGGTCGCCCTTTCGGCCGAGAAGCTGATCGTGCTCACAGGGGCCGCGGGGATTCTCGAACGCGAGGAGGACGCGGGCTCACGGATCTCCTACACCGATCTCGCGGGACTCGCCGAGCTGAACCGAAGAGGCGCGCTCGGCGCCGGCATGCGGCCCAAAGCGGCGGCGATCGAGGAGGCGTTGATCCAAGGCGTGCGCCGGGTCCACGTGATCTCGCAGACCGCGCCCGACGCGCTGCTGCGCGAGGTGTTCACCAACGAGGGGAGCGGTACGCTGGTGGTAGCCGACATCCATGCCCTCACGCCGGCCGAGCTCGCGGCGGCCGGATAGGACGGACTCGTGAACGCTCCCCCCTCGCCCGCCGACATCCTCGCGCTCCATCGGCTCGCCGTCTCGACGCCTTCGGTCTCCGGCGACGAAGGCGCGCTCGCCGAGCAACTGGCCGGGTGGCTCGCGGCGCATGGCGCGTGGGTCGAGCGCTTCGGCAACACGCTGCTCGCGATCCACGAGGGGGAGAGCCCGGACGCGCCGATCATCCTGCTCGACACCCATCTCGACACGGTGCCCCCCGCGCCCGGCTGGTTGCGCGATCCGTTCGTCGCGACAGTCGAAGAGGGTCGCGTCTACGGTCTCGGTTCGAACGACGCGAAGGCCTCGGTCGCCGCGATGTCGGCGGCGTTTGTCGCCTGCCTCGGCCAGCCGCTGCCGTTCACCCTCGCGCTCGCGCTCGTCGAGCAGGAAGAGACCAAGGGGCTGGGGACCGAGCGCGTGCTCGCGGTGCTTAAAGAACGCGGTCGACAGCTCGCGGGCGCGATCGTCGGCGAACCGACGGGGCTCGACGTCGCGATCGCGCAGAAAGGGCTTCTGGTCCTGGAGCTGGTCGCCCGTGGCGACGCCTGCCACGCCGCCCATGCCCAAGCGCTCGGCGCCCGAAACGCCGCGCGCGAGCTGGCGCGCGATCTGCTGGCGCTTGAAGCGCTCGAATTTCCCACCCATTCGACGCTCGGGCCGGTGACGATCGAGCCGACTCAGGTTCGCGCCGGCACGGCGCGGAACGTCCTGCCCGCCGAAGCGACCGCGTTGCTCGACGTGCGGACGACGCCCGAAGTATCGCCGGAGGAGATCGCCCTGCGAATCGGCGGCGCGATCGGCGCGGAGGTTCGCGTGCTCTCCGATCGCCTGCGACCGCGCGCCACGCCGGAAGACTCGCCTCTTCTCACCGCCGTCCTCTCGGTCCGTCCGGTCGCGCGGCTGTATGGATCACCGACGCTCTCCGACTGGGCGCTGATCGACGCGCCCGCGATCAAATGCGGCCCCGGCCGCTCGGAGCGCTCGCACCGGGTGGACGAGTACGTCGAGGAGGAAGAGTTGCTCGACGGCGTGCGGTTCTATCTGGAATTGATCGATGCTCTCGCTTCGACGGACTTCCCTGGGCTCGCCAGGCTCCAGCCTGGCGCTTTTCGCAGCAAGGAAGAGCTCCGGTGAGCCGAACCCAAAAACGCCAGGCTGGAGCCTGGCGAGCCCAGGGAGAGCCTCGATGACCCGTCTCTGGGACAAGGGGATTCCCCTCGACGAGCGCGTGCTCCGCTACACCGCGGGGGAGGACCACGCGCTCGACGAGCGGCTGGTCGCCTACGACATCCGCGCCTCGATCGCCCACGCCGAAATGCTCACGGAGCAAAACCTTCTTGCGGCGGATGACCTCGCCGCGATTCGCGCCGGGCTCGAAGCACTGGGAACCGAGCACACCGCGGGCGCCTGGAAGATCGAGATGGCGGACGAGGATTGCCACACCGCGCTCGAACGGCGGCTCACCGAGCGGATTGGCCCGGCCGGCGCGCGCATCCACCTCGGCCGTTCGCGAAACGACCAGGTGCTCGCGGCCCTCCGGCTCTACCTGCGCGACGCGGTGGCCTCCTTGGCCGAAGGCGCCCGGGCGATCGGTTCCGCGCTCGACGACCTAGCCGCCCGCCACCTGGATGTGCCGCTGCCCGGCTACACCCACATGCAGCCGGCGATGCCGAGCACGGTGGTCCTCTGGGCCGGCGGCTTCGCGTGTGAGCTGCGCGACGACGCGGACGGATTCGAAGCGGCGCTCCGCCGGATCGACAAAAACCCGCTCGGCTCGGCCGCCGGCTACGGCGTGCCGGCGATCCTGCCGATCGATCGCGAAGCGACCCGCGCGAAGCTCGGTTTCCGCGCGATCCATCAACCGGCGACCGCAGTCCAGCTCTCCCGTGGCAAG
>DATMZU010000784.1:0-5073 GCA_035607435.1 Thermoanaerobaculia bacterium
AACCCTGAAACCCGGTGAAGAAAGTGTCGGCTACCACCCTAGTTCCCCGAACATAGATCTTAAGCAGATCTGCGGGCAAATTCCGAATAGCGACCTTTTCGACCGGACCGCCTGCTGAATTACCAACGTAGCTCTTCAAGAACGTCGTTCCACTGTAAGCCTCTACCTCCAGATCAAGGACGGGAGGTATCGGCAAACTCACGTTCAGGCCGTATGCCGGCACGGTCCAGGCCAGTACCACATCCGTATCGCCACACGGCACGATCCTTACCTCGTAGGGACCCACCCAGGAACCCTCGGTAAGCGCGAATTTCCGATCCGATCTCCTAACGTCAACCAGAAAGATGGGCGCATCCTTCACAGCAATCCGAGCGATGTCAGGCGCTCCCCAACCCTCGGGACCGCCTAGGTAACCCTCTTTAGGAAGCGCCGCCGCCGCAACAAGCAGTGATTTCAGCTGAGCTCCCGTTGGTTCACACCTCCTCCAATCTCCGCAACGTTCCGGTCGAAACATGCATTCGGAAAGAAACTCGCGCAGTTGCAGGGTCCTGCCGGCCACCGTCGGCGCCGCCCAGCTAGTCGCACAATCCAGATTCGCCAGTTGGCCATACTCCGAATCCAGCGCGGGCGGTGCAAGGTCCCCCTTACATTGGCTTCCCGGCACTGCAGCTTTCACGTGGCAGCCAGGGGCTACGAGATCCGGCTTGATTTGCCCTGTCGGCGTCGGTCCCGCCGCGCCCAGGAATCTCTTGCATTCTAGAAGGTCGCTGCCTGAAGCAGCCACGGCCATTATGTTCAAACCGTTTTCAGGTATTCCGATCCGGTCACCGTTGGAATCCGCAGCAACGACCAGAACATCCTCATAGTCCGCAGAAAATCCGTCGAACGCCTGCGTCAGAGCCCCCAGCATGCAGGGCCCTTGCTCATAGTTCTCGGATTGCACACCATCGTGCATGCTGACCGCGCCCATCGCGGGCCTTCCGAAATTGCTCTGCAGGATTTTTTTGCCCGGACAGCGATCGTCCCCCCAGCTCATCGAGAAGACACGGGCACCCTCCTCGTACTCCTTGACCAAAGTCTTGCGAATCTCCTCGGGTTCAAAGCTCGCAAGGGGACTGAACGCAATCCTCGCCTTCGGCGAGGCGCCGGTCATCGTTGGATCCCCGTTAGGCGGATCGCCCGCGAGTAGGCCTGCGACCATCGTGCCGTGAAAACGCGCCTCTACCGGCGGGCCTGGCCGCCCCGCGCCGCCATCGAAAATAATCTTACGGTGGTCCTCTCCAGGAGGAATCGAATCCGAGAAGGCACAGTGATTGAAGTCGATCGGCATATCGATGAGGCCTGCAATCTGGCCTCGGCCTGTGAACTCCGAACTCTTCAACACTCGGTAGCAGTATGAGCGGTCCGAATAATCTGTTTTCGATTTAGCGTTCCTGCGAAGCCCCACGTCTGGGAATCGCTCGATCGACTGCACGCAAGGATTCGCTGAAAGTTCGCAGATCTTGGTCCCGGGTAACCAAGCTGGCGCCGCCAGCCCATCGCCGAAATAAATTTCTGAAAATCCCCCTCCTCTGGGACAGGCTAGATCTGAGAATCTCGTGACTACAACCTTAGCTTCAGGGTCTGCTGCCGGGGCTCCTTGCATCCCCTTGTTCTGCGGCATAACGATCGATGGATCGATCTTGAGACGATTCCTCAATGGGAAAAAATAGGGGGCGAGGAAGGGGCACTCGGATTTCAAGAGTACACCTGACAGACCTACCATTTCCGGCTTCAGCTTGCCCAGCAACTTCGCCGTACTGGACCGGTAATAGAATCCCCAACCGCTCACGCGAGTTGCTGGCGCAATCGCCTTGGCTTCCTCTACCAACGCAATGGCTGGATGATTGTCTTCGAGATGTTGGATAAATCTCGAAAAGCAGCTCACAAAATCTCGATCTAGGGCAACGATGAAGGGTTCGGCGGCTTCACCCAATGGTGGAGGCACGGCATCTCTCGAAGCGTCTAAAATCTTAGATCCAATTGAAACGTAGGTTCCATCGCCGATTCTCAGCTCTCCGATCTCGTCCACGAAGGGATAGGCCTCTGGACAATCTTGAGACCCTGCAGGAATCGTCGCCAAGCCGAGCCATAGCGTAAGGGCACTGTATGCAAGCAGCTTCATGACGCTGTGCTCCTCTAATTCCTGATCTTTCCACCTGAGCATTCCGAAGTGGCCTGATCTGTACGAAGCCAGCGGTTGAAATCCTCCAACAATGAGGAATCGCACAGGGCGCTCCGTGGCACCATTTTTGGATACGAGTTCCGGCGATCGAACGGAACCTCTCGATCTTCCAAGTCTTGCTGATCTACTACCAAATCCTCAAGCAGCTCGAAGTCCCGATCGATTCCGTGCGCTTGACACCTTCCGTATAGGAGGTTTTGGTCGGCATGAATGGGCACGTTGGCGAGCGCAACGTCAAAACAGTATAGATTTTCGGTACAATTTTTCAGCGACTTCCAGCAGGCATCTGCCGGGCATTTTCCGCCAGTGATCCGAATTCGCTTGGGAGGCTGAGTCTCATCGAATCGTTGAACCGAGATGTCCAGGTACTGACCTCCTATCACGCTTGCGCCGTCCAACTCGCTTACGAACACCTGCTTGGTTGCGACATTCTGCTTGCGCATGACTTCAAATTCACCCTGCGATAGCGACCGAAAGCTGAACTCCTGGCCTTCCTGCGCCCGGTCTCCTTTTTTCGGCAGTTCGTAATGATGTTCGATGCCTCGCGCCATTTCACAGGCATAGACTCGTTCCGGTAGAAGTATGGCTTCTGCAGCAACGAACGGGCATACTCTTTGGGTCTTGTCCCTGAAGAGACAGTCGGCGACGACTTCGCGAATCCACCACTTTGGCGGCCGCACTCCCTCCGTTTTTTGACGACCACTAAAGGCATCCTGAAGGATCGGGACGTAACGATCGAACTCGCTTCGATCAAGGCGCGAAGGGATCGGTACCAATTGGTTGTCAAGGAAAATCGCCTCACGCTCCAAGGGGCACACACAAACTCCGCTTTCGGCGCGGCACCAAGCCTCGCAAGCCCATGCTTTCGGTTCGTAGATCAAGAGCGGCTCATGCTTCCGAATCGGGCAGCCATCCGTAGCGGTGATCGGGTGGGTGGTATCAACGAGGAGAATATTGACTTCCCGACGATTGCCGGCATCGCCCGAAACATAGGCTATGAGACCGAACGCGAATACCCTGAGCAAATAGATAGGCGCAGCCGGAATGAGCATCAGCTTCCCCCTTCGTCCGGGTAACCCTCGACCCGATCCACCCAAACCCCAAACGGCGCCCACGAACCTGGCGAGCGAATCTCCGACTCCCCACCGCGCAATAACTCAAGCTGTGCCGCTCGTAGCGCCTGGAGAGGATCCCCGCTCGCTCGCAACTGGGGGTAGAACTCTTTGAACAGCGCCAGCGCCTTGTCGTCATCCACCGGCGCGGTGGTTGCGATCACCGCGGGGACTCCCGCGTCGAGTAGTGATCTCGACAGGTCGAGCTCGGCGTCGATGCCTTCCGTCTTGCCCGTGCGGCAGGCCGAGAGAACGGCGAGACGCAGGTTTCGGGCTCGCGGGGCGAGGTCTTCCGCTGAAAGCACGTCGATTCCGGTCGCATCTTCTCCGAGGATCAGCCCGCCTCGACGGAGCGAGGCGTGGCCCGCGAAGTGGAATAGGCGGGCTCCAGGCAGTTCCGCCAAGATCGGCGCTTTCTGAGCGGCTTCCCCTGTGAGGAGCGTCGCCCCCGGGAAGGCGCCGGCCACATGCTCCGCTTCTTCGGCGGCTTCGGGCAGGGAGAAGAACCCTCCTCCGCCGCGCGAGGCGCCCACGATCACCGAGCGCCAGGTTGCTGTGTCGTTCGGGGTCGGCAGAGCGAGCGCAGGTACCGCGGCGACGCGGCGCACGAAGGCGAGGTCGTGCTCCTCGACCAGGTAACGGCCCGAGGCGGTAGGGAGCGCCGCGAGCGGCAGGGTGCCGAGCACGCCTTCGAGCGAGGCGAAGATCCGATCCCCGGGCCGCAAGAGCGCCTCGATCGGTCCCAACAGAATTCGCGATAGGTGGGCGCCGAGGAGTAGGTCTTCCGGATGCTCCCGGAACCGCTCCGCCAGCCGCGTCAACTCGCCGCGACCGACCGACAGCAGGACCCCGATCGGCGCAGCGCCGCGCCGGGCGGCGAAGAGGACCAATTGAGAATCCATCGGCCATGCGACGACCGCAAATACGTTCAACGGTAGCGACCGCACCCATCTTTCGAACGTGAAATCCGCGCAGCGGCCCACCCCACCCACCCGCCAGCATTGGGCGCGGGCCAGCGCCTCGAACGCGAGCACCGGATCGCCGAGCCGAAGACGAGAGACGGCAAGGTCGGCGTACGCCGCGCGAACGCCGGCCGTTCGGCTGGCGGAGAGTTGAATTCGAGAGGCCTCTGCGAGCTTCTCAGCCTTGGCTACAAGGGCCTCGGCTTCCTCCGGCCGCCCCGCGAGCGCAAGCATTCGCACCCCTTGGGCCCAGAGCTCGATACGGCGCTGCGGCAGAGCGCGAAACCCATCGCTTGCCTCGGCAAGGGAAAGCAGCTTCAAAGCTCGATCCGTAGTCGCGGATTCCGGCACTCTCCCCATGGCGAAGGCGATCCGCGCACCGAGAAGCAAGAGATCCCCCTCGATCGGCAGGCGAGCCTTTTCGTCCTGGATCTCGGCCAGGCGGCCCATCGCCTCCTTCCAAGCCTGGCGAGCGATGCCCAGCTCCCCGCTTTGAAGCGCCAAATCCGCACGCAGGCGCGACGCGTGGGTGCGGGTGGCCGGCGAAACCGCCGTTCCGCCGGCCTCCACGGCGGCATAGCTCGCCGCTTCCAGCAACCGTGCCGCCGCAAGGCGCCCGCGCACCGCGGCGGTGGCTCCCGCCCCCGAGAGGATCTGCCGTTGCTTCGCCGGATCGGTCACGGAATCGAGCCCCGCGAGCGCTCCGAGATTGCGCTCCCATGCAGAGCGCGCGAGATCGCGCATCCGGAGGTTCTCGGCGAGAAGGTCGAGTGCG
>DATMZU010000785.1:0-11516 GCA_035607435.1 Thermoanaerobaculia bacterium
ACCGCGGATTTTGCCGCCACCTGGGTGCCGTCGGCCACTTCGAGATGACCCGAAACGCCGACCTGACCGGCGAGCACGACATAGCGGCCCAGCTCGGTCGAGCCGGCGATGCCCGCCTGGCCGCACAGGATCGAGCGCTCCCCCACCTTCACGTTGTGCCCGACCTGGACCAGATTGTCCACTTTCGTGCCGCGGCCAATGCGGGTCTCGCCGAGCGTCGCCCGATCGATCGTCGCGTTGGCGCCGATCTCGACCTCCGCTTCGACCACCGCGCGCCCGACCTGCGGCACTTTATGATGCACGCCGCCATGGGTGGCGTAGCCGAACCCGTCGCTCCCAACCACCGCCCCCGCGTGAACGATCGACGCGGCGCCGATCTCCGTGCCGTCGTACAGCACCGCGTGAGGATAGAGGATCGCGCCTTCGCCCACCGTGCAATCGCGACCGATCGCGACGAACGGATGCACCGCGGCCCGCGCGCCGATTCGGCTGCCCGCGTCGATCACCACATAGGGACCGATCCATGCCGAAGGATCGACCTCGGCCGTTGGATCGACGATCGCCGCGGGGGCGATGCCCGGCGGCCGCGTCCGTTCCGGATGGAGCAGGGCCAGCGCCTGGGACAACGCGAACGACACGTCGTCCACCAGCAGCAGGCACCGCTCCGGCCGCTTCGAGAGCTGGTCGGCGAGCTTCGGCGTGGTGAGCAACGCGCCCGCGCCGCTCGCCTCGGCGTCGGCGCGATAGCGCGGATGGTTCCACAGCGAGAGATGTTCGGCCGCCGCCTCGGCGAGCGGCCGGACTCCCGAAACCCAAAGCTCCCCGTCGCCTTCGACGCGCCCTCCGATGCGGCCGGCGAGATCGCGGAGACGGATCGCCACCCGGTTATTTGCCGGCCGCGGGCTGCGCGGCGTCGAGCTTCTGGATCACCAGCTTGGTGATGTCGGAGGCCTCTTCCGCATAGATCAGTCCGCTGTCGAACTTCCGGAAGATGAAGGTGTAGGCGCCCTCTTTGCCGATCTGGGTGATGATCGGCAGCACCTTCTGCTCGATCTGGCCGAGCAGCTCCTGCTGGCGCCGGCTGAACTCGCGCTTCGCGTCGTCGAGCGCACGGTCGAGCGCGATGCCCTTCTGCTCGACCTGGTCGGCCATCTCCTTGACCTTCGCCTCGGCTAAGGTGTTCTTCCCGGCTTCGAGCTTCGCGCGCAGGTCTTCGATCTCCTTGCGCTTGCCGTCCAGCTCGGTCTGCTTGTCCTTGCCGAACGATTCGAGCTGCGCGAAGACCTTCTTGCCGGTCTCCGATTCGGTCACGATCTCCTGCACGTCGATCACGCCGAACTTCGGCGACGTGGCCTGCGCCCGGAGGACCGGAGTGCCGAGCAGGACGAGCGCCGACGCGAGAGCGACGCGGCGGAGGGCGGTTGAGGTGGCATGCGACATACTTTTCGATCCCCTTTTGGATTTTCTAGAAGCTGGTTCCGACGCTGAATTGGAACCGCTGGAAGCGATCGTTCGGCTTCTCGTTGAGGTTGAAGGCGTAGATGAAGCGCAGCGGCGCGCCGAATACCGGCAGCAGCACCCGCAGCTCCAGGCCCGTGGTGTAGCGCAAGGTGCTGAGATCGACGCCCGCGCCGAATTCGCTGTTCCAGACGTTGCCGGCGTCGACGAACGCCAGAACGCGGAACGGTCCGCCGAGCAGCCACTGGTATTCCACGTTGGCCTGGAAATAGCGGTCGCCGCCGAGGAAAATGCCTTCGGAAGTGACCAGCGGACCGCCGTTCTCGCCGAGCGCCAGGATCGAGCCGAACGCGTGGCCGCGGATACTGTTGTCGCCGCCCAGCCGGTAGAGCTCGTTGAACGACAAGGCGAATTTATCCAGGTTGTGGATCAGCCCCGCCTCGACGTTGGTGGCGAAGATCGTCCGCACCGTGCCGCGCGAGATGGGCCGGAAGATGCTGATGCCGGCTTCCGGGCGCAGGAAGTAGTTGTTGCCACCCAGGAAACCGCCGGCGTATTCGACGCTCAAGCTGATCTTCGTGCCGCGCACCGGCTCGAACGGGTTGTCCCGGCTGTCGTAAAGGTAGAACGGCTTGAGCGACGAGTTGTCGATCTTCAGCCGCACCGTCTGCGGCATGCCCATCGCGTCCACGGTGTCCTGCTGGTCGTCGTACTTGGCGCGGCTGTAGGCGACGCTCGCCTGGTGGAACAGGCCGAACGAGCGGCCGTAGGTGAGCACGGCGCCTTTCGATTTCCGCTGCAGGCGCGTATCGGTGAACACTTCGTAGTCAAGATCCTGATTGAACAGGCGCAGGCCCAGGCTCTGCGGCTTGTCACGCAGCCAGGGGACGTAATACGACAGGTCGTACGCCTCGCGGGTGCCGCCGGTCTGGACCGAGAAACCGAGCTGCTCGCCGCGGCCGAGGAAGTTCTTGGTGTTCACCGAGAACTGGCCGAAGAATTTGTCCACTTCGCTCCAGCCGCCGCCGAACTGCAGCTCGGTGCGCTCGGATTCGCGCCCCTTGAACACCAGGTTCACCTTCTTGTTCGCGCTGTCGTAATCGATATCGACCGGATCTTCCTCGTTGAGCTTGAAGTAGCCCAGCTGGTTGACCTTGGTCACCGTGTTCTTGACCCCGGCGATCGAGATCACGCTTCCCTCTTGGAGGCGGAGCTCGCGGCGCAGCACGCGGTCGCGGGTCTTGTCGTTGCCGTCGAATTCGATCCGGCCGACCCGGAACTGATCGCCCTCGGTGACGCGGATCAAGACGTCCGCGACGTTGTTGGGCTTTTCGATGACCTCCGGCTCGATGCGCGCGAAGATGTAGCCGTTGTTGCGGTAGACGTCGTCGATCGCCTTCACCCCGTCGTCCAGGAGCTTGCTGCGCAGCCAGGAGTTCGGCTTCGGATGGAGCAGGCGGAGCAGGCCGGCTTCGGTGTAGACCTTGTTGCCTTCGATCTTCACCTCGCCGAACTTCCAGCGCTCCCCCTCGTCGATCGGGATCGTCACGTACATCTCGCGCTTCTGCTTCGCGGTCGGCGCGTCCGGATGCTTCGCCTTGACCTCGATCTTCGGCTCGCCCAAGACGACGTTCTTGTAGCCGGCGCCGCGGTAGAGGTCGCGGACCTTGTCGAGATCCTCCTGGAGAGTCGCCGGATTGTAGATGTCGTGCTTCGACAGCCGGGAGAGCAGGTTCGTCTCCTTGGTCTTCTTCATCACCAGGCGGAGCCGGAGGTCGTTGAACACCGTGTTGCCTTCAAAGACCAGGTCGGCGATCCGCACGCGGTTGCCTTCATCGACCGAGAAGGTCACCCGCTTCTCGTTCGGGCCGACGTCGTCGATCGTGTAGCGGGCCTGGGCGAAGCGGTAGCCTTTTTCTTTGTACAGCTCCTCGATCAGGGTCTTCACCCGTTGCAGCTCGCCCAGGGAGACCGGATCGTTCTCGCGCACCTGGATGCGCTGGGTCGCGATCTTGTCCTGGACGTCGGTTTTCGACACCCTCTTCAACCCCTGGAAATCGATCGAGCGTAGGACCGGCCGCTCGACCACGGTGACGACCAGCTTGATCGCCCCCTCCGTGCCCCCCGGTTCCGCATCGACCTGGATGTCGTCCACCAGATGGCGATCCCACAGTTGCTTGATCCGGGCGTCGAGCTCGCGCTCGTCGAGCTGCTGGCCCACTTCGAGGCCGAGATAGAAGAGCAGCGTCTCTTCCGACAGAGTCGCGAGGCCTTTCGTTTCGATCGCCTCGATGGTTCTGGGAGCGGCGTCCTGCGCGCCCACCGGCCGTCCG
This sequence comes from Thermoanaerobaculia bacterium, assembly GCA_035607435.1. Taxonomy (GTDB): domain Bacteria; phylum Acidobacteriota; class Thermoanaerobaculia; order Multivoradales; family UBA5704; genus DASYKS01. Next base: position 3,792 of record DATMZU010000785.1, read on the forward strand.
GCGGAGAGCAGGAGCGGCAGCATCAGAAGCGCGAGGCAACGGCGCCAGAGGGCGGCTCGGGCCATACGGGGCCCGGAGCCAAACGGGCGCTGCTTGCGAAGGGGCGTCTCGGTCACCGGGCTTCTCCCAAGTTAGTCATTCGAAACGGCCCCGAGCATGAGCCGGGGCCGCGGCCGACGGTCAAGTCCCGCGGGCTACAATTGCGGCGCCAAGATCTCCTGCGCGCGGGTATGGAAGCGCAGCTCGCTCCCGTCGATCTCGACGTCGATCCGTTCGATCGCGCCGCCGAGCTGATGGATCAGGATCTCCGACACCGCGTCTTGGATGTGCCTCTGGATGGTGCGCCGCAAGGGCCGGGCTCCCGTCGATGGATCGAGCCCCGCGCGCTCCAACAGCCAGAGCTTGACCTCGGGGGTCACCGCGACGGTGAAGCCGCGGCTCGCGAGGGTGCGATTCACGTCGTCGAGCAGGATGTCCACGATCGCGTGCAGCTCCCGCTCGCCCAGCGGGTTGAAGACGATCACCTCGTCGAGCCGGTTGATCAGCTCGGGGGAAAACGTGCGCTTCAGCTCGGCGAGGATCTCTTCTTCCACCCGGCGATAGTCGGCCTCGGCCGAGGCGTCGCCGAAACCCATCCGGCCGCCGCGGACGACCAGCCGGCTGCCGATGTTCGAAGTCATGAGGACCAGGGTGTTGCGAAAATCGACCTGGTTGCCGTAGGCGTCGGTGAGCAGCCCGTCTTCGAGGATCTGGAGCAAAAGGTTTGCGATGTCCGGGTGCGCCTTTTCGATCTCGTCGAACAGGATCAGCGAGTAGGGCTGGCGGCGGATCCGCTCGGTCAGCTGGCCGCCTTCCTCGTGGCCGACGTAGCCGGGCGGCGAACCGATCAGCTTGCTCACCGCGTGCTTTTCCATGTACTCGCTCATATCGAAGCGGACCAGCGCGCGCTGGCTGCCGAACAGGAAATCGGCGAGCTGGCGCGCGACCTCGGTCTTGCCTACGCCTGAGGGACCCAGGAAGACGAACGAGCCGATCGGCCGCTGCGGGTTCGCGACGCCGAGCCGCGAGCGGCGAATCGCCCGGCTGATCGCCGAGATCGCCCGCTCCTGGCCCACCACGCGGAGCGCCAGCGTCTGCTCCATCTGGATCAGCCGCTCGGCCTCTTCGTTCTGCAGGTTCGCGACCGGAATGCCGGTCCACGAGGCGATCACCTCTTCGATGTCGCGCCGCGTCACCTCGACGATGCTGTTCTCGTCGGTGGTGACCGTCATCCGTTCGAGGTCCTCGCGCAGCTCGATCTCCCGCTCGCGCAGGTAGACGGCGCGCTCGAAATCCTTGTCCGAGATCGCGACCTTCATTTCCTTCACCACCAGGCCGATTTCCTGCTCCAGGCGGCGCAGGTTCTGGGTGTCGCGCACCCGGCGCAGCTTCACCCTGGCCCCCGCCTCGTCGAGCAGGTCGATCGCCTTGTCCGGCAGGTGGCGGTCGGGGATGTAGCGGTTCGATTGGTGGATCGCGGCTCGGATCGCGTCGTCGCGATAGCGCACCTTGTGGAACGACTCGTAGCGGTCCTTGATCCCTTCGAGAATCTGCTCGGTCTGCTCAGGGCTGGGCGGCAGCACCTGCACCGACTGGAAGCGGCGCAGCAGCGAGCGGTCCTTTTCGATGTATTTCCGGTATTCCTTGAGCGTGGTGGCGCCGATGCAGGAAACCTCGCCGCGCGAGAGCGCGGGCTTCAAGATGTTCGCCGCGTCGAGCGACCCCTCGGCCGAGCCGGCGCCGATCAGCGAATGGATCTCGTCGATGAAGACGATCAGGTCGCGGCTCTCTTTCAGCTCCTTCAAGATCCCCTTCAACCGCTCCTCGAACTGGCCGCGGTATTTGGTCCCGGCGACGATCAGCGACAGATCCAAGCCCACGATTCGCTTGTTGGCGAGGAAGATCGGCACCCGCCCCTCGACGATCCGCTGCGCCAACCCCTCGACGATCGCCGTCTTGCCCACGCCCGGCTCGCCGAGCAGGATCGGGTTGTTCTTGCTCCGCCGGGAGAGGATCTGGACGATCCGGTCCACCTCGTCCTCGCGGCCGATCAGCGGATCAAACGCCCCTTCGGCGGCAAGCGACGTGAGATCGCGGCCGTACTCGGAGAGGAACGGCAGCTCTTTCTTCTGCTGCGACGCCTCGCGCTCCTTGGCGATCGCCAGCGCCTCTTCGCGCACCGTGTAGACGTCGAAACCGTGGTGGGACAAGATCCGCTGGGCCAGGCAGCCATCGACGCGGAGAATGCCGATCAGCAGATGCTCCGAGCCGACGGTCGGGTGGAGCATGCTCTCCGCCTCGTGGGCGGCGTAGGCCAGGATCTTTTTCGATTCTTCCGACAGAGGCAGCTCGGCGGTGGAGGAAATGCGCTCGACGAACACGCGTTCCCCTTCGATCTCGCGCCGGACCTCTTCGGGCTTCACCTGCAAGCGCCGGAAGACCTCCGCCACCGTCTCTTCGCCTTCGCGCAGGATGCCGAGCAGGATGTGCTCGGACTCGATGACGCGGCTGCCGAGCTTGCTCGCCTCGTAGCGGGCGAAGAACAGGGCGCGGCGCGCTTTCTCGTTGTACTTCTCAAACATGCGCGGCCTTCTCCCGATCGACTTCCCGATCGTTTCCCGATCGACTACTTCGGCGGCTCCGATCCCACTCCCGCTCCTCCTGGTTCCTCGTCCTTCGAGAGGTCGCGAACCTCCCGATCCGGCTCCAGAATCCCGCCGTCGAGCCTCGCGATCCTAGCACAGCGCCCGGCGATCTCCGGGTTGTGAGTGACGAGCACCGCGGTCGTCCGGTGCCGGCTCTGAAGCTCCAGGAGCAGCTCGAAAACCTGGTCCGCGGTGTGGGGATCGAGGTTGCCGGTCGGCTCGTCGGCGAGCAGCAGGGGAGGATCGAGCGCCAGCGCCCGGCAGATCGCCACCCGCTGGCGCTCGCCGCCCGAGAGCTGATTGGGAAAATGGTCGAAGCGCTGGGAGAGCCCCACCTCGGCGAGCAGCTCGCGCGCCCGTTCGTAGACCTGACCCGGTGGGCGGCCGGCGATCCGGCCCGGCAGCATGACGTTTTCAAGCGCCGTAAAGTCGGGCAACAGCTGGTGAAACTGGAAGACGAAACCGATCGTCCGGTTGCGGAACGCCGCCAGCTGGGCGGCCGACAGACCGTCCAGCCGCTCGCCGCCGATCCAAATGGTTCCGGTATCGGCCCGATCCAGGCCCCCCAACAGATGCAGAAACGTCGATTTTCCCGATCCGGAAGGTCCGACGATCGCAACGATCTCGCCCGCCGCCACCGACAGGCTCGCGCCGCGCAGCACTTCGACCGTCCGCGCGCCGTCGCGGTAGGCCTTGGACACTCCCGACGCCTCGACCGCGACGCTCATCGACGGATGGCCTCCAGCGGATCGAGGGCGGCCGCGCGCCGCGCGGCCCAGGTCGAAGCGGCGAGCGCGAGCCCAAACGTCAGCAGCAGCACCCAGGCGAGATCGCGCCCCTGGACCAGGAACGGCACGTACTCCAGGAAATAGACCCGGCCGGGCACCGGCACCAGCTTGTAATGATCGAGGACCCAGCAGGTGGCGACACTCCCGGAAGCGCCGAGCAGCAGACCGATCCCGGCGATCAGGCCGCCAAGCGTCCGAAACGCCCGCTCCAAGGTCTTTCCCGTGGCTCCCATCGCGCCGAGCATACCGATCTCGGCCCGCTTGCTCGCGATCACCAAGGAGAGCGAGGCGACCAGCGCCAGGGTGGCGACCAGGACGATCAGGAACACGGCGACGAAGGTGAGCGTCTTTTCCAGCCGCAGCGCGAACAGCAGCGGCCGGTTCAAATCCGCCCAGGTGCGCACGACGCTTCCCGGGGCGACCGGCGCCAGAGCGGCCGCCAAGCCGGGCGCCGCGGCGAGAGCGGCATCCAGCCCCCCGGCGGCCACCTCGATCTTCCGGTTCGCCGAGCCCAACAGGCTTTCGGCCACGTCGCGCGGCAGGGCGACCCGCTCGCGCTCCTCTTGGGTCTTGCCCGAGGCATAGGTCCCCGAAAGCGGCAGGCTCCTCACCCGCGGCACCGGCCCGCCGAACGGCGCGAGCGTCGGCTTGGGGCTGACGACGTCGAGGACCTCTCCAGGGCGCAGCCCCCATCGGGTCGAGAGCCCTTCGGGCAAATAGAGACCGGGGGCCTTGCCCGCCGCGCCGGGAAAGAACGCCGGCACCGGCCCTTCGAAACCGATCAATTCGACCGGCTGGACCTTGCCGCCATCGACGATCCAGCCGCTTCCCCGCACTTCGAGCCGCGCCGAGCGAATGCCCGAAACACCGGCCACCGCGGCGCGCGAAGCCTCCGCGTCCGCGCCGGGAGGCAGATCGATCAGGATCTCCGGCGTCCGCGACAGCAGCTCGCCGCGGAGAGCCTCCTGGAAGCCCGAAATCATCGCGAGCGACACGATCAACGCCCCGACGCCCAAGGCGATCCCCAGCCCCGCCACCGCCGCCAGGAAGCTCGCGAACGCGTCGCGCCGCGTGCTCTTCAGATAGCGCAAGGCGAGCAGCCAGGTGAACGGCCAGGGGCGAAGGAGCAGGCGCGAAGCCAAGCGGGGGATCTCCGGAAATCGACGAATGTAAAGCTTCTGTAAGGACTCGGACGCGACCTACTCGGCCTCGGGCCGCAGCAGCGGAAACAGGATCACGTCGCGGATCGACGCCCGGTCGGCGAGCAGCATGGTCAGGCGATCAATGCCGATACCGATCCCCGCGGCCGGCGGCATCGCATGCTCCAGCGCCCGAACGTAGTCGGCGTCGAAACGATGCGCCTCGGCGTCGCCCTTCTCGCGCGCGTCGAGCTGGCCGCGGAAGCGCTCGGCCTGGACGTCCGGATCGTTCAGCTCGGAGAAGGCGTTCGCCATCTCCATCCGGCCGATGTAGAGCTCGAACCGTTCGGTGAAGCGCGGATCGTCCGGCCGCTGCTTGGAAAGCGGCGAGACCTCGACGGGATGATCGATGATGAACGTCGGCTGGAACAGATGCGGCTCGACGATCTCTTCGAACAAAGCCATCAGGCAATGGCCGTAGGTACCCCCGGGCGGAATGTCGATCCCCCGCTGGCGCAGCTCGGCGCTCACCGCTTCGAGATTCTCCAGCCGCTCAGGTGCCACCCCGCCGAACTTCGCGATCGCTTCGCGCATCGACAGTCGAGCCCAGGGGCGCGCCCATTCGATCTCCTGGCCGTCCCAGGTGAGCGTTTCCTTCCCCAGCACCCGCTTCGCCTCGTCGGCGAGGCCGGAGAGCAACTCTTCGGTCAAATCCATCATCTGCCGGTAGTCCGCGTACGCCCAATAGAATTCGAGCATCGTGAACTCGGGGTTGTGGCGGGTGGAGATCCCCTCGTTCCGAAAGTTCCGGTTGATCTCGTAGACCCGAGGAATGCCGCCCACCAGCAGGCGCTTCAAGAACAGCTCCGGCGCCACGCGCAGGTAGAGATCGACGTCGAGCGCATTGTGATGGGTGACGAACGGCCGAGCCGCCGCCCCGCCGGGGATCGCATGCATCATCGGCGTCTCGACTTCGAGAAAACCCCGGGCATCCAAGAACGTTCGAATCCCCCGCACGATCGCCGCCCGCAGCTCGAACACCGCGCGAGATTCCGGGTTGGTCGCCAGGTCCAGATACCGCTGCCGGTAGCGCGTCTCGACATCCGCCAACCCGTGCCACTTCTCCGGAAGCGGCCGAAGAGCCTTCGAGAGGAAGGTCAGCTCGTCCACCATCAAAGACAGCTCGCCGGCTCGGGTGCGGATCAAGTTCCCCGCCGCGCCGATCTGGTCGCCCAGGTCGAGATTCTCAAGAATCGTCCGTGAGGTCTCCGGCAAACGGTCCTTCTTGACGAACAGTTGCAGCTTCACCCGCCCGTCGTGCAAATCCAAGAACGCCGACTTGCCATGCTCACGGATCGCCATCACCCGCCCCGGAACCCGCAACCGGATCGCAGTGCCCTCCAGCTCCTCGGCCGTCTTCTCGCCATGGGCGGAATGGACCCCCGAGGGCTCTAGATCCCACTCGAAGCGCTGCGGATAGGTCGGAATTCCCGCCGCGGCAAGGGCATCGCGCTTGTCCCGCCGGTTCTGGATCTGTTCGTCGAGCTCGGACATGGGGAGAGGTCTTTGGTTTAAGTAGGTTTCGAGGAACGGTCGGGCCGGTCGGCAAAGATAACCCAGATCCCCAAGGGAGGCGAAGCTCCTGGGTCCGTTCCCGCAGTGACTTGCATGAAGTGTGCTCAGCCTCGGAGGGCGCCGTGGCGCCGGTCAGTGGACGAGGTCGAGGAACGGCGTGCCCGGATCGCCGGTGTAGAAAATCACCAGCCGCAAGGGCTCCGTGGCGCTCCTGTTATAACCGGTCATCTTCACGCCCGGCGGCTCCACGAACGCCTCCCCCGCTTTGACCGTCACGGGCTTGCGCCCCTCCAGCTCTAGGGTGAATGCGCCTTCCAGGATGTAGACGGTCACCGGAAATCGGTGCGTATGAAATACCGTCTGGTCGCCCGGCTTGAAGCTCGCCGTGAAGACGCTCACCTCCTGCGAATCCCCTTTCGGCATGCCCTGGACAACTTCCCGCAGAACCGGCTGCGGCTTCGCCGTATTCGAACCGGGCTCGGGGACTTCCGCCAGCGACGGCAAACCCAGCAGCCCGATACCGATCACAAAGCCGACGCTCGCAGAAAACCTCATCCTCATCGGTATTTCTCCTTCTTGACCGAGATGGCGCCAGTGCCGAGGCTCCGGCGGGGCTCGTCAACATAACATGGGGTCGCGGGCCGCTCCGTTGCCGTCCCAAGCTACCTACCGAGGCCTTCGGCCGTTGTCCTCTTAAGAGAGAGGTTTGATAGAAGCTCGTCGAGAAGCTTGCCCGCCCTGGTACCATTCCCCCATGTCCACATCCGATACCTACGACTACCGCGCCGAGCTCGACGCCGCGGTCGAAGCTTGGGACGCGAAAGGCTGGCCCCGGCCGGGCGTGATCCTGGTCTCCGGCTCCGGCCTGGCGGTCGATCTCGGCGAGCCGGTCCACGGCCCCGTCCCGCTCGCCGATCTGCTGCCCTTCCCGATCCACGCGATCGAGGGGCACCCCCACACCGTCGAGGTCCTCGCCCCGCTCCACGACCGCCCTGTCCTCTACTACCGCGGCCGGCTCCATAGCTATCAAGGCTACTCCGCCCACGAAGTCGCCTTCCCCATCCGCCTCGGCCGCCTCCTCGGAGCCCGGGTGCTGATCCTCACCAACGCGACCGGCGGCCTCAACCCCGCCCTTCGCCCGGGAGATCTCCTCGCGATCCGCGACCAGATCAACCTCTCGGGCCTCAATCCCCTCCGCGGCGACCTTCCCCCCTCCTGGGGATCCCGCTTCCCCGACATGGGCGACGCCTACGACCCCAACCTCCGCGAACGAGCCCAAGAAACCGGTCGCAGCCTCGGCATCCACATCGGAGAAGGCAATTACCTAGGAGTCTCCGGCCCCTGCTACGAAACCCCCGCCGAAGTCCGCGCCTACCACCAGCTCGGCGGCGACATCACCGGAATGTCCACCGTGCTGGAAGTCATCGCCGCGCGCCACATGGGCCTGCGGTGCCTGGGGCTTTCGTTGGTCTCGAACGCCGCCGCGGGCCTTACGGATGGCCCGGTGGATCACCACGAGGTGTTGGCCGCAGGGAAGGC
>DATMZU010000786.1:0-8427 GCA_035607435.1 Thermoanaerobaculia bacterium
GGGGGTGCGCCAGCTGCTCCAGCATCTCGGCGGGCGACTGGAGATCGAGTCCAGTCCCGGGAGCGGCACCCGCATGTCGGTGATCGTGCCGGTACGGAGCGATCCGTCATGAGCGTCCGCATCCTGCTCGCCGACGATCACGCCATCCTGCTCGACGGGCTTCGCGCGCTGCTCGAAAAAGAGCCCGACTTCGAAGTGATCGGCGTCGTGCGGGACGGCCGGGAGGCGGTCGAGAAAGCCCACGCGGAACAGCCGGACGTGGTGGTGATGGACATTTCGATGCCGGGATTGAACGGCATCGACGCGACCCGCCAAATCACCGCGAAACGCCCCGAGACCAAGGTGCTCTGCCTGTCGGCGCATGCCGAGCCCCGCTTCGTCGAGGCGATGCTCGAAGCGAACGCCTCGGGCTACCTGCTCAAGGATTACTCCCACGAAAGCCTGGTGCGCGCGATCCGCCACATCATCGCCGACGAGGTCTACATCTGTCCGCGCGTCGGCTATGCCGTGGTGCGGGCGCTCAAAGCCGAGCGTCCGAGCGTCGCCTCCACCGTCGAGCCGCTCACCGATCGCGAGCGGGAGATCCTGCAGTTGATCGCGGAAGGGCATTCGACCAAAGAGATCGCCGAGCGGCTGTTTTTGAGCATCAAGACCGTCGGCACCCACCGCGAGCACCTGATGGAAAAGTTGGGCATCCATTCGGTCGCGGGGCTCACGAAGTACGCGATCCGCGAAGGCCTGACCGACGTCGCGCCCGCCTAAGGCGGCGTAGGCGCCTGCGGCGGGCAAATATCAGTTTTTTGGCAGTGCAGAATCAGTCGTCCGCCGATGTTCTATCCCCTGCGGTTCCCCTAGAGTTCCCCCTGTCACACAACAAGGGTTCGCGGATTCGGACGTAAGGAGGCTCCTCTCCTTGCGAGGGAGGTCCGCGAGAGCTAGAGCGAGCGTGTCTTCTTGGTTTAACCGCATTGCCCGCAAGACGGGGAAAGGAAGAACACTATGGTACGCAGGGGAAAGAAGGGCCAAGCCGGATTCATCATCAGCGCCGAAATCATTTTCATCATGACGATCATGATCTGCTGCGTCGCGATCGGCTGGTCGTCGATCTGCGCGAAGATCATCGGCGAGATCGGCGATCTCGGCGGTGCGATCGGCTCGCTCAACCAGAGCTACAGCATGAGCGGCATGGCGGTCGGGCATCCGACCGATCCGGTCCACCCGACCGACATCGCGACCTGGTCGGGCAGCTCCTACGTCGACACCCAGGACTTCTGCGATCAGGGCGGCCGGTGCGGCGTCCGCATGTGTATCCCGCCGACTCCGGAAGGTCCGCCGCTGCCGTAAGCCGCGCATTCCCACTGGCTTCGTCAAGCCGGTCCATGGGCTCCGGGGGCATGCTGCAAGCCTTCGGAGCCTGTTGCCGTTCCACGAAGCCAGGATGAAGAAAGGAGCACGTGATGGTTCAACGGGGAAATAAGCGGCAGGCCGGGTTCATCGTCAGCGCCGAGATCATTTTCATCCTGACGATCATGATCTGCTGCGTCGCGATCGGCTGGTCGTCGTTCTGCGCGAAGATCATCGGCGAGATCGGCGATCTCGGCGGCGCGATCGGTTCGCTCAATCAAAGTTACAGCATGAGCGGCATGGCGGTCGGTCATCCGACCGATCCGGTCCATCCGGCCGACATCGCGACCTGGTCGGGAAGCGCCTACGTGGACACCCAGGATTTCTGCGATCAAGGCGGCCGGTGCGGCGTCCGGATGTGTATCCCGCCGACGCCCGAAGTCCCGGTCGTGGTGGACATTCCGTAGCCGCCTTGAGACCGCTCGCGACACGACGGCAAGGCCCGAGGACTCCGAGAGCCCAGGCGCTCGGAGCCCTTTTTGCCCGGGCGCAGCTTGGTGAATTCCGCTAAACTGCCGCCACGCCTATGATGCGCAGGGAAACTTTTCGGAATGCCGCGGAAAAACCCTGGGCGAGAATTGCGGTTCTCGCGGTCGCGTTGATCCTGGTCGCCGTGCTGCTTTTTCGTCAGGTTCAGCGGTTCCGCGGCGATTTCGAAGTGTGGGTCGCCGCGTCGGACTTAGCGCCGGGAACCGAGGTCGGAAAGACGAACTTGAAGGCGATCCGGGTCCGCGAGAGCGAGGTGCCGGGCACGGTGCTGCGCGAAAAGAGCGCGGTCCTCGGCAAGCGCCTCGCAAGGGGCAAGCGGGCGGGCACCCCCTTCTTCCGCGCCGATTTCGCGCCCCCCGACCAGGGGCCGGGGCTCGCCGGCATTCTGCCCGAGGGGCGGGTGCTGGTGTTTCTTCCGCTCGCGAGTCTGCCGCTTGCCGAGCTGGTCGAGCAGCTGCGTTTCGGCGATCGGTTCGACGTCGTGGCGTTCGGCCCGTTGCGCAGCGGCGGCCAAGGGGCGGTGCCGCTGGTTCATGACGCCTTCTTCGTCGGCTGGGTGGCGGAACGACCCGCCGCCGAAGGCGCGAAGAAATCCGAAGGGCTCGGCGGCCAGATCGCCGACGCGCTCGCCAGCTCCTCCGGCCAGGGGGGAACCAACGCCGCCAAGTCGCCGCTGCTGCTCGCGGTCCATCCGTGGGAGGCGATGCCGCTTTCCGAAGCGCAGGCCTCGGGCGCACCGCTCTCGCTGGTGCTCCACGGCCGCTCGGAGGTCGAGAAAGGCAACGTCCTCACCCTGCCGATGCCGCGCTTCGGCGAGGTCGAAGTGATCACCGGCGGCAAGCGCGAAAAGATCACCCTTTCCGGAACCGCCCCGCCGCCATGAGAGCCCTGAACATGAGACTGCCGATCGTCCTCGGGCTCGCCCTTCTGTGCGGCGCGGCGGTGTTCGGGCAAGGCGCTCCCGACCTTCAGACGGTCGAGGGCCGCGGCACGCTCCAGGCGACGATCGGCGTCGGCCGCCTGCTCACTCTGCCGCTCGACATCGAACGGGTGGCGCTCGCCGACGAGGGCCTCGCCCGGCTGCAGGTGGTCTCCGGGCGCGAGGTGTTGCTCACCGGGCTGCGCACGGGCAAAAGCACGCTCTACGTCTGGCTGGTCGGAGGCCAGCGCCTGCGCTACGAGGTCGAAATCAACCGCGACCTCGCGTTCCTGCGAAAAATCCTCGCCGATCTCGATCCGCGCATCGTCATCTCGGCGAGCGGCGACGGCTCGACCGTGGTCCTGACCGGCGAGGCGCCGGATCGCGACACGGCGGTGCAGGCCGAGTCGATCGTCAACAGCATGCTCAAGGCGCAGGGCGCGGCGGCTTCGGGCGGCGGGACTGTGCAGGTGGTCAACCTGCTGCGCGCGCCGACCTCCACCGCGGCGCCCGATCTCTGGCTCACCGAGGCGCTTGGCGCGATCGATCCGCGCATTCACTTGCGGCGCATCCAGGTCGGCCCCGAGCCGAACCCCGAACGCGACTCCTACATCCTCGAAGGGAAAGTCAAGAACGTCCAGGCGCTCGCCCGCGCGGTGATCCTCGCCGAACGCCAGCTCGGCAACGCGGGAGTGCGCGTGGAATCCCCCGTGCGCGGCTTGAGCTTCGGCCGCAACCGGGTTTTTCCCGGAGCGGGCGGCGCCACCGGCGCGGCGGGCAACGCGTCGCTCGCCGCGACCGACCGGCCGCTCGGCGGCCTGCCCGGGCAGATCGCGCGCGGTCTCGCGATCACCAGCGAATCCGGGCGGGTGCTTTCGATGCTCGAAGTCGATGACCTGCCGCAGATCATGGTGTCGATCCGGGTGCTGGAAGTCGATCGGGCTCGGGCGAAGAAAGCCGGAGTGAACTTCCGTTTCGACGGCGATCACCTGTCGCTCGGCAGCTTCCCCGGCCCGCAAGGCCGGCCGCCGCGGCAGCTCGGCGGCACGGCGGACGTCACCGCGGTGGCGGGCAACCTGGTGGCGAGCTTCGTCGATAAGACCCTCTCGATCGTTTCGGCGATCGACTTCCTGGAGGATCAGAACCTCGCCCGCGCGGTCTCGGAGCCGAACATCCTCACGCTCTCCGGCGAGGAGGCCTCGGTGCTGGTGGGGGGCGAAGTGCCGATCCCGATCACCACGCTTTCGACCACGAATTCCGTCCAGGGTTTCGCCTTCCAGGATTTCGGCGTCCGGCTCGACATCCGCCCGACGGTGGACGAGCTGGGGGTGATCGCGCTCGAAGTGGCCCCGAGCATCATCCGCCCGTCGCCCTCGCTGGGAGTCGGCGGGGTGCCCGGGTTCCAAGTCCAGAGCGTCCAAACGACGGCGCGCGTCTCGGCCGGCCAGAGCCTGGTGCTCGGCGGGCTGCTCAGCTTCGAAGAGGGTTTCGAAGAGTCGCGCCTTCCCGGGCTGGGCAAGTGGCCGTTGTTTCGCTGGCGGCATAAAACCCGGCACCAGCAGGAGCTGCTGTTCGTGATCACGCCGCGCCTGATGGCCTCGGGACCCGCGCCGGTCGTGCCGATCGAGCCCGCGCGCGGTGAGGAGATCGGGTTGCCGCATCTCGATGGGCTCGGAGAAGAGGGCGCGCCGCGTTGCGTCGAGCCGGACCCGGTCCTGGACGAGACCGGCCTGCCGCCCGGGTTCCAGCACCAACCGCCGGCTCCCCGGTAGATCGATTCCGGAGCGTCGAGATGCCCGGCCGCCTCGGTTTTCTCGTCCTCGCGCTCCTGGCGCTCGCTTCCTGCGGCCCCGCCGAACGCCGGCATTTCGACCGGGGCGTCACGGCCGATCGGGCCGACCGCCGCGCCGAGGCCGAGCGCGAATATCGCGCGGCGCTCGCCGCCAACGCCGATTTCGCTCCCGCCTATCTGGCGTTGAGCCGTCTGCTCGTTCGTTCCGGAAAGCTCACCGAGGTGCTCGCCGTCGCCCGCGAAGGGGTGCGGCGTTTTCCTCGCGATCCGAAGCTCCGCTCCTGGTACGGCGACGCCCTGCTCCGGCGCGGCCGGCTCGCCGAAGCGGAGCGCGAGCTGAAAAAGGCGCTCGCCTTGCCGGGGGCCGGCGCCTATCCCCATTACACGCTCGGGCTCGTCGAGCTTCGCGCGGGGCGAACGGAAGCGGCGCGCGAGCAGCTGGAGAAGGCGACCGCTCTCGAACCCCAGGCGCCGGAAGGGTGGTACCAACTGGCGAACGCCTGCGATCGGCTGGGCGACTCCCCGGCGCGGGACGAGGCGCTCGCTCATTTCGCCGCGCTCTATTCGCCCCCGCCGTCTCCCGCCCCCGCGCGGGTCTCCTCGCCCTCGGCCGCCAAGGCGGCGGGGGAGCGCGCGCCTCGCCCTGCGGCCCGTCGGCCGAATCTGATCCTGATCTCGATCGACACGCTGCGCGCCGACCGTCTCGGCTGCTACGGCGGGCCGCACCCGACCAGCCCGGCGATCGACGCGATGGCGCGCGAAGGGACCCGCTTCGCGAACGCCTATTCGGCCGCTCCCTGGACGCTGCCTTCCCACATGACGATGATGACCGGGCTCTACCCGTCGGCCCACGGCGTGAACCCCGACCGTCGGCGGTTCCAGGGGGTCCAACACTCCAGCGAGAGTTTCCAAATCCGCGGCTCCGAGAAGCTCGCGACGCTCGCCGAGCGCTTGAGCCGGCTCGGCTATCGCACCTCGGCGATCACCGAAGGGGGCTGGGTCGCCGCGAAATTCGGCTTCGATCAAGGGTTCGACACCTACGTCGCCCACGACGACGACGACCTGGACGCGGGCACCCAGAAGCTCATGCTCCAGTGGCTCGCCAACCACGCCGCGGGAGATCCGCAACCCGGGCGGCAGGCGCGGCCGTTCTTCCTCTTCGTTCACACCTACCAAGTCCATCAGCCCTACGACCAGCCGCCGCCCTACGACTCGCTGTTCGTACCGCCCGGCCATCGGGGCTACGCGCTGCCGAAGGTGTCGCTGCCGATCGCGATCCTCGACAAATTCAAGGACGGGTCGTTCCCGCCGACCGCGGCGGACGTCGAAGCCTTCCGCGCCCGCTACGACGGCGAAGTCCGCCACGCCGACGCGTTCGTCGGCCGCCTCCTCTCGACCCTCCGCGAACGCGGCCTCGATCGCGACACGATCGTCCTCCTCACCTCCGACCACGGCGAGGATCTGTTCGACCACGGCGGCTTCGACCATGGCGACACCCTGTACGACGAAGCGCTCCGCGTACCGATGATCCTCTGGGGACCGGGGCGAATCCCGGAAGGGAAGACCGCCGAGGCGGCAGTCGGCTCGATCGACATCCTCCCCACCCTCGTCGAGCTGGCCGGAGGGACCCCTCTCGGCCCCAACGCCCCGCCGATCCAAGGCGCCAGCCTGATCCCACTGCTCAAGGACCCAAGCGCCCCGTCGGCCGACCGGCCCCTGTTCGCCGAAACCTTCACCACCGTCTTCCACCACACCCTGGACACCGACGCCTCGATTCCCCTCGCCTCGATCCGCGATGGAGCGACTCAGCTGATCGTCCACCGCTCGAACCCGGAATCCCTCGAGCTGTTCGATCTCGGAACCGATCCCCAAGAGCTCCGCAACCTGGCCGCCGCGAATCCCGAAAAGATCGCCCGCCTCCGCCCAGCCCTCATCGCCTGGCAGAAAGAAAACAACCGCCTCCGAGCCCTCTACGGCGGAGCCACCGAGAAGCTCGATCCCGAAACGGAGAAGCGGCTCAAAGCGCTCGGTTATCTCTAAACGCTGCACAACGCGAAATCGCCGTTCCCTGGCGCTCTACGCGAGGATCTCGAAATGGCCGAACGCCGACAATTCAAGTTTACCGAGCCCGTCACCACGTCGGGCTTCAGCAAGACGCTGTCGCTCAGGGTGGACGACTATTTCCAGAGCCGAGGGATCGGCCGGCACGCGAACCTGGAGATGATCACGAAGACCGTCCTCGGCCTGGTTCTCTGGATCGCCACCTACGTTTGGCTTCTGACCGGCAGGTTTTCGCCGCTGCAAGTGGTCGGGATGTACGTGCTCAATGGGTTGGCGCAGCTCCATATGGCGTTCAACATCGCCCATGACGCGAACCATGGGGCCTATTCGCGAAGCAAGCGGGTCAACCGCGTCCTCGCCTGCGTCTTCGACGCGGTCGGCGCAAGCTCCTACATGTGGCGGCTGATGCACAACGATTCGCATCATTCGTTCGTCAACATTCGCGGGGCCGATTCGACGTTCGTGTCGGGCAACATCTTTCGCTTTTCGCCGCAGGACGAGATCAGGCCCCACCACCGCTACCAGCACTTCTACGCCCCGCTGATCTATTGCCTGACCACCTTGGATTGGACCTTGACCAAGGATTTTCGCTGGTTCTTCCGCGAGCGGCGATTCGGCAACCGGAAGGTGATACGCCATCCGCTCTCGGAGGTGATCCTCCTGTTCGGGGGCAAGGCGTTCTATTTCACCTACATGCTCGTCCTGCCGCTGATCGTCCTCGACGTTCCTTGGTACTCGGTCCTCGCCGGCTTCGTCGTCATGCATCTCCTGCTGGGCTTTTCGCTCGCCCTGATCTTCCAGCCCAACCATTTCAACGAGGACGCGACGTTCCCCGAGGCGGACGAAGAAGGCCATATCTCGAACAACTACATCCGCCACATCTTCGACACTACCTCGGACTACGCCCGCGGCAACCCGTTCGCGAACTGGATTCTCGGCTGCCTGAACCTCCACGTGATCCACCACATGTTCCCCTCGATCTGCCACGTTCATTACCCGGCGTTGACCCGGATCGTCAAGGAAACCGCGGAGGAGTACGGGCTCAACTATCGGGAAAACCGCACGCTTTCCGGCGCCTTCCTGGCCCATCTGAGATGGCTGCGGATCCTCGGGCGGGGGGAGGAGAGCGCTTTGTCGTGAAGGTCGTGGATTCGGGGCGGGACGTTCCGGTATCTCCCGCGGGGTAGCCGGCCGGGGTAGGATGCGCGAACCCTATGCCCCTCTCTCGTCACCGCCTTGCCCCACTTTTGGCCGCCGCCGCGCTGCTCGCGGGCTGCTTCTTGGGCGAGCCGCAGGCCGAACAACGCGCCTCCCGTCCGTCGAGGTCTTCGGCTGGCGAGGGGCGCGACCGGTCGGACCGGGCGAATCCCGAGCGCGAGCCGCAGCGCTCGTCCCGGCACTCGTCGTCACCGGCCGGCCGCGGTCGCGACGGCGTGCGGTGGAGCGAAACCGATCCGCCGATCAACCTCTCTCATCTGTTCGAGGGGCAGATCAACAAGCGGGGCAAGCCGGTCGGATTTCACGCCCGGCCGGGGGGTGTCGATCCGGACGGAGCGCGGCTGGTGCGCGTGGTCGATGGCCCGAACGGACGCGGGGTCTATGTCGCGAAGGTCGAGATCCGCGCTTCCTCCGGGCGGTGGCTGGAGAAGACTTCCACGCTCTATCCGGACGATTTTTCCGAAGACGAGGTGGTGGCCTCGATCCTTTCCGCGTTCGAGCAATCGGGCGGCGGCGAGAAATGGCGCGGCGACTCCGGGAAGGG
>DATMZU010000787.1:0-3088 GCA_035607435.1 Thermoanaerobaculia bacterium
GACCCTCCTCCGATAGGCCTCTTCTTCGGGTACTTAAGCTTAGGTCGAAGTAACCCCCTGTGTACAGTTTCTTTCAGAGACAACGGCGAGGGGGGCGGAAGGACACCCCTCACCCGGCGGGGATCAACCATTCGGATCCAATCCGCCGCCCCAATCGCTCGGCAGCGGGGCGGGCCGCCCGTCGGGATCCCAGCCGGCGCCCGTATCGCTTGGCGGGGGGGCGGCCAGCCCGTTGGGATCCAGCCCGCCGCCGCTTTCGGTCGGCGGTAAGACGGAAAACTGCGCGGTGAGATAAAGCAGTAGCAGAACGAGACGAAGCATGGCTTCTCCCTTCGGGGGCGGTTTGCCGCACGGGCATCAGCGTCCGTGATGCGCGTCCCTCCGGCGGGAGTGTCCGCCCCTCCGGCACCGAGGGGCAAGCGGGAGAGAGGACTCGACGGATGGATTCAACCGAAATTCCGATCCTCCTGACCGAGCGCCTGCGGCTGCGTCCCTTCCGCAAGGGCGATTTTCCCGACTACGCCGCGATGTACGCGGACCCTGAAGTTCTGCGCTATCTCGGCTCGGGGCCGGAGCCTTGGGACCGCGGCCGGGCTTGGCGCCACATGGCTTTTCTGATCGGGCACTGGCAGCTCCACGGATTCGGCATGTGGGCGGTGGAGGAGAGGGCGGCGGAAACGTTCCTCGGCGTGGTGGGCTTTGCCGCCCCGGAAGGTTGGCCGGGCTTCGAGCTCGCCTGGGCGCTGGCGCGGCGCTTCTGGGGCTACGGCTATGCGACCGAAAGCGCCCGCGCCGCCCTCTCCCACGCCTTCGACGTCTGGCGGCAGGATCGCGTGATCAGCCTCATCCACCCGGAAAACCGCGCCTCGATCCGCGTCGCCGAGCGGCTTGGCGAAAGCCTGGAAGGCCGCATCCACCATTTCGGCCGGGAGATGCTCCGCTATGGCATCGACCGCGCCCTGCCTCGCCGGCTCGGATCCTCGAAATGCGAAAAACTCCGTTTTTATCCCGCGCGCGCTATTTGAAACCACCACACGTTATTTGAAGCTTCCACGGCATATCTGGAGCTGCCACGGGCGATCCGAAACTGCCGCGCGGTAAAAGAAAGACCCGTGCGCCGCGCGAAGCTCCCGGCGCCGATCCAGCGTTCGCACGGGCGATTTCAACGTCAAAGATCGTACCGGGCTTTCCAGCGACGCGCAGAACTTTCCCCGGGAGCGCACGGATTTCCCGCGAGGCACCGATGCTTCAGATAAGGTCCCTCTCGTTCCACGACGCGTGCGAGCGCCAAATAACGCAGAGAAGCTTCAAATTCCCCTGCCGAGCTTCAAATCGGGCGTGGAAGCTTCGCGCGGGCCGAAAATACGATCCCGGCGACTCGGAGATCTTTTTTGGGCTTTTTGAAGCTCCGCGGCTTAAATTTTGGCTTCTTTGGGGCCGGAGAAGGTTTCCTACCGGGCTTGGAGTCTTTCTAGCTCGTGGGAAACAATTTCAGGCGCCCGGAACTTTTCCAGGGTGGTCTTATTCTTCCCTGGGCGATTTCGAGCGACCGACGTCACCGGGCACCGGGGGGATGCGGCGAGGCGCCCGCAGGATCCTCCTCGTTCTCACATTCGGTCTTCGTGATCCGCGGTTTCTTCCACTCGCGCAGCTCCCCTTTTGCGTCTTTGTACTGATAGGTCCGCTCGAAGCAAGCCTTCCGCCGGTATCGCTTGCCGTCGAACTTGTAGAGCGTGAGGGAAGACTCCCAAGCGGATCCGTGCATCGCGGTCATGACGTCGCGGTAACCCAGAGTCGACGACTTCTGGACTTCGATCCTGTTGATGCTGGCTGCTGCGAGCAGCAACTCATAGCCGCCGGCGATCTTCCGGTACATCCAATTCGGGCAGTTCGCCGCGCCGCAGGGAGGAGATCCGATGGCACGCACCCAGAGCTCCGGTTCGGCGTCGCCATTCAATTCGAGGGGCTCGGCGGTCAGATTCTTGGCCGTTCCGTCGGCGTTGACTTCGATCCAAATTTCCTCCTCATCTTCCGCAGCCCGCAACTCCGCGACGATCTTCCGCGGAACCTCTATCACCGCCTGTTGAGCTGCGGAACGAGTTGCCCAGAGCGCGAAGCACGCGGCTGCGAGGGCGATCGTCAAGGGTGGGAGTTGCCGCGTCCCGAGGAGCCTGTCGTTGGCCATCACGCTTCACCCTCCTTGCTTTCCGAGACATCCTCGCTGGCGCGAGGCGGCGGAACGGGACGGGACGCGCTTCGGTCGCGTTCGAGGTCGACGCCTTCCAGAGGAGACTCCCGGAAGAACTCGGACAACGGAGTCTGCTTCTTCTTGCGCTCCTGCCGCATCCTGCACCTCCTACCCAGACCGTCCAGATGCTATGGATTGTCCCGGAGGCCGTCAACGGATAGCCGAGAGTCGATCCCTAAGCCAGCTAGTCCCTGGCCGACTGCAAATACGGGAAGGAAATCCAGACCAACCACCGAGAAAGCGGGACGGGTGGCAAACCGCGCTGCACCTGATTTGCCTTGCTGCGAAGGCCGGAAGAGCAGAACGCGGTATCGCTGGTTACCGTTCGGTCAGGCACTGGCGATGTCTTCAAGTCCTCAGCCGTCGGCTTGAGCGTTCTCAGATCTACTTCGAAATCATGCCGATCGCCGTCAGCCACGTCTCCACGAGCTGCGGCCATCGCGTGATGGGCGATTCTGTCGGCCGCAGCCCAAACGCATGCCCGCCCTTCACGTACACGTGCAACTCTGCAGGAACGCCAGCCTTTCGGAGCGCCGAATAGTAGACGAGCGAGTTCTCTACCGGATCTACCGGATCATCCTCCGCCTGCAGCAAGAACGTGGGCGGCGTCCGGTTGGTAACCTTAATATCGGGGTTGAGAGCGAAGCCTTTCTCGGGGACTGCCAGGTGCCCCGGATAGAGAGCCACCGCGAAATCCGGGCGGCAGCTCGCTTGGTCAGCGGCGTCCACAGCCGGGTACAGACGCTTCTCAAAGTGGGTGCTCATCGCGGCGACCATATGCCCACCCGCCGAAAAGCCGAGCACTCCGATCTTCCGCGGATCGATATGCCACTGCGCGGC
>DATMZU010000285.1:0-4302 GCA_035607435.1 Thermoanaerobaculia bacterium
CAGGTGATGGGCGACCTCCACGGCCGCGTGGTCTCGCTCGGCGAACGCGAATGCTCGCTCCAGCGGCGCCACCAGAAGGTAGTCGAAGAGGCACCGTCGCCCGTCGTCTCGCCCGATCTGCGCCGCCGGATGGGCGAGGCCGCCGTGCGCGCGGCTTCTGCGGTGGGCTACGCGAACGCCGGAACCTGCGAATTCCTGCTCGACGCGGAGGAGAACTTCTACTTCCTGGAGATGAACACCCGCCTCCAGGTGGAGCACCCGGTGACCGAGCTGGTGACCGGCCTGGATCTCGTCTACACCCAGATCCGCGTCGCGGAAGGCGAGCCGCTCGGCCCGGAATTCGACGACGTCCAGCCGAGAGGCCACGCGATCGAGGTCCGGCTCTACGCCGAGGACCCGTTCCAGAAGTTCAAGCCCTCTCCCGGCAAGATCCACCTTCTCCGCTGGCCCGAAGGGCCGGGCATCCGGAACGACGCGGGCGTCTACGAAGGGGCGGAGGTGTCGATCCACTACGACCCGATGCTCGCGAAGCTGATCGTCTGGGCCGAGAACCGGCCGCGCGCGCTCGACCGCCTGGCCCGGGCGCTCTCCGAGCTGCGGATCGAAGGGATTCGCACGACGGCGCCGCTGTTTCGCGCGCTGCTCGCCGATGCCGATTTCCGCTCCGGCAACCTGAACATCGGCATGCTCGACCGGAAGCTCGCGAGCGGCGAGCTGCATGGCTTAAGCGCCGACGAGTCGGGCGACCTGCCGCTGGTCGCCGCCGCGATCCATCATTTCGAGCGCGCCCAGCGCGCGAGCGCCATGCCGCGTACAACCACCGGCCGCCGGACGCTCTGGCGCGCGGCCGGGCGGCGCGATGCCCTGCGCCCTGGCACCGGGCGGAAGGGTTGACGATGGATCTCTGGGTCAAGCTCGGCGAAAGGGAAGAGAAGGCCAAGGTGCGCCGCGACGGCGAAGGCTACGAGGTGACGATCGGCGAGGTCGTCCACCGCGTCGACGCCTCGGTGCTCGGACGAGGCGCCTACAGCCTGCGATTCGACGGAGTCCAGCGAGAAGTCGTGGTCCGCGCGAGCGGCGAAGAGACCTTGCGCGTCTCCGGCGCCTCCGCCGCCTGGGAAGTGGAGATCGCCGATCCGCTCGCCCACCTCGCGGCGACCACCGGCGGCCAAGACACCCGCCGCCGCCATCGCAAAGTCGCGGCCTACATGCCCGGCCGCGTGGTGGCCGTCCTCGCCGAAGCCGGAGCCCAAGTCACCGCCGGCCAAGGGATCATCGTCCTCGAAGCGATGAAGATGCAGAACGAAATCCTCGCCGAAGCCGACGGCACGATCAAAGCGATCTACGTCCAGACCGGCCAAGCCGTCGAAGGCGGCGACCCGTTGTTCGAATTGGAGTAGGGGCGGCCCTACGGCGAATCGGTCGTCGTTTCGGCGAGTTGAGCCCGACTCCGTAGATTCACCATCACCACCCCCAACACGATCAACAATCCTCCCCAGAGCGTCGCCCAGCGCCAAGATTCCTGCCCGATCGCGACCGCGAGGGCCGTGGTGATCGGTGGCTCCAGGTAGAGGAATACCGAGAGGCGCGCGGCGGGAATGGTTTCGAGCGCGTCGTTCCAGGCGAGCGGCGCGAGCGCGGAACCGAGGATGCCTAAAAAGGCGATCGAGATCCACGCTCCGGTGCCGATCCTTGCGATCGAAGCTCCGAGCGACCCGCCGGGGGCCGCGATCCACCACAGCGCAGTGAACAGGCAGCCGAACGCCAGGACGTAGAACGTCGTCCGTCCGGCCGGCTGGGCGCGCAGCACACGGCGCGAGAGCACCGTGTAAATCGACCAGTTGAGTGCGGAGAACAGCATCAAAAAATCGCCCATCGTACCGAAACCGCTCGCCGCGAGATGTCCTAGATCGCCGCGCGCCACGACCCAAATCACGCCGAACGCCGCGACTCCGATCCCCGCGACGCCGATCCGCCCCAGCCGCTCGCCGAGCATCGTCCGGCCGAGCAGCGCGGTAAATATCGGCGACACCGTCACCAACCAGGCGGCGGTCGAGGCATCGGACGTCATCAAAGCTTGGGCCTGGAGCCATTGGTGGAAGCCGATGCCGAGAAATCCGAGAAACGCCAGCTTGCCGAGCAGGCGAAGGGGAACCCGCGCCATCTCGCCGCGCCACGCCGCGACCCCCGCCAAAACGAGAGCGCCAAGCCCCGACCGGATCGCCACCACGAACGCCGGCGAGGCATCCACCAGCGCCCGCTTGGTCGCGACGAACGTGGCTCCCCAGACGACCACGGCGAACAGAGCCTCGCCAATCGCCCGGCGGCGAGAGGCGGGACGGTAGGGGGAGTCGGCAAGCGGCGGCATGGCGGCGCATGGTATCCGAGGTAGGGCGCCCGCGGCTCTGCGAGGTAAACTACCCATCACCATGGCACATGCACTCTCAGTTCTCGAAGAAGCCTTGAAGCTGCCGGCGAATGAGCGCGCGGACGTTGCAGCCGAACTATTGGAAAGTCTCGACGAGGAAGACACCGACGATCCGGCCGAAGTCGATCGTCTGTGGGCTGAAGAAGTCGAACGGCGCGCCCGGCGAGTCCTCGCGGGTGACTCTCCTGGAGTCCCTTGGTCCGAAGTGCGACGAAGTCTCCAAGCGCGCTTGGCCTCCCGGTGAGCAAGCCGCTCCTCACGGAGCCGGAAGCCAGCGGCGAACTGGAAGATTCCGCGTGGTGGTTCGAGGGGCAGCGCTCCGGCCTCGGCCAAAGATTCTTCGATGCTGTCGACGCCAGCGTGGAGCGGATCTCGCGATTTCCTCAATCGGGTGCCCTCTACCCCCAGGTACCGCCCGACCTCGAGATTCGCCGCGTTCCGGTAAAGCGCTTCCCTTACCACGTCGTCTATCTTGAGACCGCCGAAGCGATTCGGATCCTGGCCGTCGCCCACGATCGACGCCGGCCGGGCTACTGGCTCTCGCGGATCGAGCGCTGAGGCTCCGCTAGGCAACTCTCTGCAGGAACCCCCGGTCCTCGCAGACGATGCAGCCGCTGCTCTCGACCTGGGCGACGCAGGCCGCGCCCTCGGGATCGTTGCCCAGCGCCTCGCGGTAGCGCTCATAGGCGGCGAGATCGGGGAAGTTGATCAGGGCCAGCGCCTCGTTGGTCCGTCCGGCGAAGCGGGTGGGGAGGAAGTACCCGATCAAGTCGCCGCCGCACCGGCGGATCGGATCGGCGAGGCTCTTGGCGTAGACCTCGAAATCGCGCAGCTTGTTGTGGTCGATCTGGTAGCGAATGCTGAGGCTGAGCATGGCGTTTCCTCTCTCTTTGGAGTCGTTGGGATGGGAAGAAGATAGAGCCGGCGTCGCCGGAGATGTTTCAACCGTGGATGAAACGTCGGAGCCGCCGCGAGGCTAGACTCCGAGTCGATGAACGCCGTCTACCCCATTGCCGCGGTGGCCGAGCTGATCGGCGAGCCGGCGCGCGCCGCGATGCTGATCGCTCTCGCCGACGGGCGCGCCCTGCCGGCCGGAGAGCTGGCGCGGGCCGCGGGAGTCTCCGCCCAATCGGCGAGCGGCCACCTCGCCAAGCTCGTGATCGGTGGCCTCCTCTCGGTCTGGAACGAAGGGCGGCATCGCTACTACAAGATGGCGAGCCCCGAGGTCGGCCATGCGCTCGAAGCGCTGGGCGCGATCTCGACGCACGCCCGAGCCCCCGGCGTGCAGCGCCCGCCCGAAACGAAGGCGCTCCACCACGCGCGCCTCTGCTACGACCATCTGGCGGGGAGAGTGGGGGTTGAGCTGGACGATGCCTTCGAGAAGTCCGGGCTGATCCGAGTAGAAGGCGAACGCGACTACGAGCTGGGGGCGGATGGCGAAAGGGGTTTCGCGGCGCTCGGCCTGGACACCGTCGCCCTACGCCAAGCCCGCCGCTCGTTCGCTCGGCGCTGCCTCGACTGGACGGAACGCCGGCCGCACCTCGCCGGAGCCTTGGGCGCTGCCCTCTGCGCGCGGCTGATCGAGTTGGAATGGGTTGCGCGGTTGCCGAAGACGCGGGCGGTGCGCATCACCCACCGCGGAGCGCGCGAGCTGGCGGCGCGTTTCGGGATCCTTGCGGGGTAGGCCGTCGCCTCGTTTTTGGCGCCGAGTCACGCTATTTAGAGATGGGTCCAGCAGGGTTGAGGGCCGAAGGCCCGCCCAATCACAGCCTGGGCCAACGGCCCAGGTTACGGTCCGGTCTCATAACCCAAGGGCTGAAGGCCCGCATCAAACGGCGCCGATCTACACGGACTCCGGTTGTCAGGCAGTGGGG
>DATMZU010000788.1:0-8141 GCA_035607435.1 Thermoanaerobaculia bacterium
GACCCTCCACACCAACGACGCCGCCGCCTCGATCAGCCGGCTGATCGACCTCGGCGTCGAGCGCTTCCTGATCAGCTCGACCCTGATCGGCACCATGGCCCAGCGGCTCCTCCGCCGCATCTGCCCCCACTGCGGCGTCGAGCGCCACCTCTCGCCCGACGAGGTCACCACGCTCCGCCTCACCGTCCCGCCGGGCAAACGGGTGAAAGTCAAAGAAGGAGCCGGCTGCCACGAATGCCGCAGCACCGGCTACCTCGGCCGCACCGGAATCTTCGAGATCCTCGGGATCGACGAAGCGGTCAAGTCCTTGATCGTCCAAGGCTCCGACGCCCCGGAGATCAAGCGCGAAGCGCAGAAGAACGGCATGCGCACCCTGCGCCAGTCCGCTTTGCGGAAGCTCGCCGAGGGGACGACGTCGTTCGAAGAAGTGGTGCGGGTGACCGGGATCTAGGAGGCGGGCAGGGCGCAATTTGCGAGCCCCCCGAACCTTATGAGATCTTGCTCGTTCCAACCCGGCGGATCGCCCGCCGGGCCGGGATCTTAGGCCGGCTCGCGACACCCCGAGGAGCCGGGCACCGGCGGGTACTCCATCGGGGTCGCCAAGAGGATCGATCGCATGTCGAAAACCATCGTAGCGGGCGCCATAGCCCTCCTGTTCGCGGCCCAGGCCGGCGTCGCCCAGGACTTGAAGAACGACGACGAAAAGACGCTCTACGCCATCGGCGCGGCAATCAGCCGGAACCTGGCCTCGTTCAACCTGACCCCGGAAGAGGTGAAGATCGTCGAGCAGGGCCTGTCCGACGGCGTGGCCGGCGGAACCCTCAAGGTCAATTTGGAGGAGTTCGGTCCGAAGATCCAAGCCCTCGCCGCGGACCGGGCGACCAAATCCGCCGCCAAGGAGAAGGAAGCGAGCAAGGGCTTCCTCGAAAAAGCCGCCACCGAGAAAGGCGCCACCAAGCTCCCCTCGGGTGTGATCTACATCGAGACCGCAGCCGGCACAGGCGCGAGTCCGAAGCCGACCGACCAGGTGAAGGTGAACTACCACGGCACGCTCACCAACGGTGAAGTGTTCGACAGCTCGCGCGACCGCGGCGAGCCGGTGACCTTTCCGCTCAACGGCGTCATCCCCTGCTGGACCGAAGGTGTCCAGAAGATGAAAGTCGGCGGCAAGGCGAAGCTGATCTGCCCGTCGGAAACCGCCTACGGCGACCGCGGCGCGCCGCCGAAAATCAAGCCCGGCGCCACCCTGGTCTTCGAAGTCGACCTGCTCTCGATCGAAGCGGCCCCCGCGGCGCCCGCTCCCGAGCCGGCGATGCCCGAGGCGACTCCGCCGCACTGAGGCGGAGGGCGGGGGGTGGGTCGCATGAGCTTCGCGCCGCGCTTCACGGTGACCCATCCGATCACCGCGGCGCTCACGCGCATCGAGCGGGCGCGAGGTTTTCTCGAAGCGGCGAAGCTGTCCGAAGAGTGGATTCGGCGGATGGGCGAACGGGCGCTCGTGCTAGAGGCGCACCACACGACCCACATCGAGGGCACACGTCTCACGCTCGAGCAGTCCGAACGGCTGCTCGCCGGCGAGACGGTGCCCGAAGCCGACCCTGACGACGTGCGCGAACTGTTGAACTATCGCCGTGCCTTCGAGCTCGTCTCGACGTACCTCGGGGACGGCGGACCGATCACCGAAGGATTGGTCCGAGAGATCCACAAGCGGCTGGTGGAGGGTGTGCGCGGCGGCAGCGCCACGCCGGGCGAGTACCGGCATGTGCAGAACTATGTCGTCAGCTCGGCTACCGGCCAGATCGTCTATACCCCGCCGCCTGCTCACGACGTACCGATCCTGATGCACGAATTGGTGGAGTGGCTAAACGATCCCGGCGACATCCACGCCGTTCTGGCTAGCGGTGCGGCGCAGTTTCAATTGGTCCACATCCATCCGTTCCTGGATGGCAACGGGCGCACCTCGCGGCTGCTTTCGACTCTTTTCCTCTACCGCGCGGGTTACGACTTCAAGCGTTTGTTCACGATCAGCGAATACTACGACCGCGACCGACCTTCCTTCTATCGAGCGATCCAGAGCGTGCGCGAGCAGGGCATGGACCTGACCGGGTGGTTGGAGCTATTCACCGCAGGGCTCGCGACCCAACTCGACGAGGTAAAGGCCCGGGGAGAGCGAGCCATTCGGCGGGACATCCTCGCGCGTGAGCACCGGCTCTCGGATCGGCAGGCTCTCGCTCTCGGTCATGTGATCGAGCACGGACGGCTCGCGATCCCGGACTACGAAGGACTATGCCCCGGAACCAGCCGGCGGACACTGCAGAGGGACTTGCGGGAACTTGTCGAGAAGCGTCTGCTCGCGGCTCAGGGCCATACCAACCGCCTGGAGTACCTTGCCGGTGAAGGACTAGGGTAACTTGCGACAGACTCGCGACCCAACTTGCGACAAACTGACGACAGGACAGGTGTCATGAGCAAGTCCCGACCCTAACCCCCATGCTCCGACCGGTCCTCACCATCGCCGCCATCGTGGCAGTGCTCTATCTGGCCTGCTGCATTCTGCTGTTCGCGCTCCAACGCTCGCTGATCTACTTTCCGCATCCCCCTTCCTCCGCTCAAGGCACCTCGACGCTCACGCTCCATGCCGAGGGCACCGAGGTGCGGGTGACGGTGAAGCCCCGCACCGGGACGGCGGCCGTGTTCTATTTCGGCGGTAATGCCGAAGACGTCCATCACAGCCTGCCGGATCTCGAAGCCGCCTTTCCCGGGCACGCCCTCTACCTGATGCACTACCGGGGCTACGGTGCCAGCACGGGCAAGCCGTCCGAGAAAAACCTGGTGGCCGACGGCCTCGCCCTCTTCGACCGGGTTCGCACCGAGCACCCGCAAGTCGTGGTGATCGGCCGCAGCCTCGGCAGCGGCGTCGCGATTCAGTTGGCCACCTCGCGCCCGGTGTCGCGGCTGATCCTGGTCACCCCCTACGACAGCCTCGTCGAGATCGCCGCCCGCCAGTACTCGATTTTTCCCATCCGCTGGCTGATGCAAGACAAATTCGAATCCTGGCGCTATGCCCCGAGGGTCACCGCGCCCACGCTCCTCGTCGAGGCTGAACACGACGAGATCGTCCCCCGCGCGAGCACGGAAGCGCTGTTCGGCCACTTCTCCACGGGAGTCGCAACGCTCCGGGTCGTCCGCGGCACGGGTCACAACACGATCCAGGAAAGCCCCGAGTACGTCGCGCTACTTGGGGGCGGTCGCTGAACGAAAGAATGCCCGGGCGGCCGCTCGGCCGTTCCAACGTTCTCACAGCCGCTGTGCCGAGCTGGAGCTCGGCGTGCCCAGGGAAAAGCGGGGATTTACGCCGTGGCGGTGCGCTCGCCGGACATGATGCGCCAGCCGATGACTTTTTCGTCGATTTCACGCAGGCGGTTGGCGATCAGGCGGCAGAGCAGTTGGAGGAATTCGAGCGAGGCGTGGGGGTCCATGGCGAGCACCTCGCGCACGGTCGCCTGGTTGAGGGCGAGAGCGGTCATCGGGCCGCCGTGGGCTCTCGCGTCGGCCGAGCGGGGCTGGCCGTCGATCAGCGACATTTCGCCGAAGAAGTCGCCGCGGTCGAGGATCGCGAGCGCTTCTTCGCCGCCGCCGGGGATGAACTTGCTGATCATCGCCTTGCCTTCGAGGATGACGTACATCTCGGCGCCCTGGTCTCCCTCCTGGAAGACGTAGGCGCCGGCCGCGTAGCGCACCTCCTTGGAGAAGGTGGCAAGCGTCATCAGCTCGCGGCGCGAGAGGCCCTGCTCGCGGAACAGGCGGATTTTGTCCGAGCTGTCCACGGTCACCGCGCCGATCACCGCGCCCGATGCGGGCGGGCGGCGCAGGCGCAGGAAGTTCTCGGGCTGCGACTCGGAGTTGAAAAAGCCCTTGAGCTGTTCGTTGGTGCCGCGCAGCTTCCGCGCGAGCGCGTGCCAGACGATCCAGGCGAGCTGGCTGCCCAGCTCCGGGCTGTCTTCGATCAGCGCGTCGAGGGCGGCCGCGTCGATGCGCAGCAGATGGGTCGCCTGGGTGGCGATCGCGTCGCCGGTCCGCTCGTGACCGGTGACGTAGCTCGCCTCACCGAACATTTCCCCCGCGCCGTGCGTGCCGAGCACGAACGTGCCGTAGGAGGTGGGGCGCTGGATCGTCACCTCGCCCTCGTCGATCAGGTAGAGGTCGCGTCCCTCATGGTGGTGGGCGAAGATCAGGCTGCCGATCTCGAACGATTCGTCCTCGACCGCGCGGGTGAGCTTGAAGATCAGCTCATCGGGCAGATGGGCCAGCAGGCGGATGCGGCGCAGGCGCGCGGCCACTTCGATCTGGCCGCCCGGCATGCGGCGCGGCAGTGCCCCCGGCCCGGCGATGCCGCGCGGCAGCAGGCCGTCCGCTTCGAGCTGGCGCTCGCGGTGCCACTCCAAGCGGTCGAACGCGACGTGCAGCGCGTCCTGCCGCTCGTGGAACATTTCGGCCAGCTCGCGGGTGCCCCAGCCGAGGATCTGCTTGAGCGTCTGGATGCGGCGGCGCAGGCGATCGCTGCCGTCGTGGTCCGCTTCATTGAGCAGCAGGAAGGCGTGGATCGTGGCGCGCAGCGCGTGCTCGTGCTGCTGGCGCTCCAGCTCGGCGCGGCCGAGCATCTCCGCCGTCTCGCGATCGAACGGGTTGAAGCGCAACGCCTGCTGCAGCTCTTCGGCCGCCGCTTCGTGCTCCTTCTTGCGGAATTGCAGTCGGCCGAGCAGCTTGTGGCGCGAGGGGCCGGCGTCGTCCTTGGCGCGCGCCATTTCCAGGCACTCGAAGGCGCGCGCGGTCTCCCCCTTCTCGGCGTAAAGATGGGCGAGGCCGACGAACTGCGCGGCGTCGATCGCGTTGCGCCGGTGCTGCTCGCGCAGCCGCTCGCGCAGACCGCGCGGCGGCTTGCCCTGACGGGCGGCCTGGCGCTTGCGCACCTCGGCGAGGCCGAGCTTGATGCCCAAATTCGCCGGCTCCAGGCGCAACGCGACGAGGAACAGCTCCGCCGACTCTTCGAACAGCTCGCGCTCGGACAGCCGGCGCGCCAGCTCCAGAAGCGTTTCGAGGTCGGTATGCGGTTCGATCGCGGCCATGGCAGTAGCTTCGATTGTACCAGGGGAACTCCCCGAGGAGGCGAACGAAACCACGACCTGCCCGGCCTGCGATTGCACCTACCCATAGATTTTTGTACATTTGCCGAAGATGAGCTCGTGGATCGGCAGTCTCGGGGGTGCAGGCCGCGCGCGCGCAGTGCGTTCGCCGGAGTTCCAGCAGGCGCTCCAGGGGATCGACCAGTGCCGGAAGGGCGACTGGACCGGCGGCATCGCCCACCTGGCGAAGGCCGCGTCGAGCGCCGAGCGCGGCGCGATGCCGGGGATCGTCTTCTCGTTTCTCGGCTATGGGCTGGCGCTCAAGGAAGGGCGGGTCGATGAGGGGCTGGCGCTCTGCCGCCACGCGGTCCGGCTCCAGCTGTTCGAGCCGGAGAACCATTTGAACCTGGCGCGCACCCAGCTGCTCGCCAACGACCGCTCGGGCGCCTACCGCACGGTGCGCGAGGGGCTGCGGGTCGATCGCAACGACAAGGAGCTGCAAGCGCTGCGCAAGACGCTCGGCGTGCGGCGGCGTCCGGCCCTGTCGTTCCTGCCCCGGACCCATCCGATCAACCGGGCGCTCGGCCGGCTGTTTCATTCCATTGCGTCGATCTTCAGCTCGGAACCGGAGGCCCCGGCGCCGAAGCGCGAGCCGCGGGCCGTCGCGAACAAACCGGGGGAACCTAGCGGGCTCCCGCCGCGGACGCCGCAGGCACCGCGGGGGCCGCAAGGGCCTCGGGGGCCGGCGGCGCCGAAATCACCAGCTGCATCGCGGGGTCGAGCGTCATGAACAGGCGCTGCGCCTCCTCGGGCACCAGGTAGAGCACGATCCGCGGCGGCACGGTCTGGCCGATCAGGCGATGGCCGACCGCCTGCCAACCTTCATACAACCGGAAGCGCAGGCGCCAGAGGCGATCGAGCGCGGTTTCTTCCGGCGTCGCCACGCCGCTTTCGCCACGCACCGAGATTTCGAGCGGCGGTTGGAACCGCAGACGGTAGTGGGTGGGCATCTGAGCCATCGATTCGGCGCGCGCCTCGGAGACCGCGAGGCTGCTCGATCCCGCGCCCGCCCCTTCGGGCGAGCGGATCGGGATCAGCGGCCGCTCCGGCTCGGGCAGCTCGGTGATCAGGCGGAAACGCGCCACCGGCAGGACTCCCCCGCCGCCGCCGAAGCGCGGCCGGCCGAACAGGCCGCGCTCTACGCGGAAGCGGCGCAGCAGCAGGCCGTCCACTTTGAGATCGAGCTGGCCGCCGCGGGGATCGAGCGCGAGATAGATGGCGTGGGTTTTCGCGGCGGCGTTCTCCGCCGCGAGCGCCGCGGCCTGCTCTTCGGGTCCGGGCGGGGCGACGGGGAGGGCAGTCGCAGGGTTTCCCGGAATGGCGTGAAGAGCGGCGAGCGCGGCGAGACCGAGCGCCAGCGCCAGGCCGAGCACCCAGCGGCGCCCCGCCGTCCAGCGCCATCCCCGCAGGCCCGAAAAGCGCGGCGGACGGCCCGCCCGGTAGATTCCGGTCATCGCGGCACCTTCAATAGATGTAGACCCGAGCGCCCACCGGGGTGGCTTTGAAAATCGCCGCCAGGTCTTCGTCGCCGAGGCGGATGCAGCCGTGGGTGACGCTCCGGCCGAGCAGCCGCTGGTAGAGGGTGCCGTGAATCAGGTAGCCGCCCCCGAGATAGAGCGCGTAGTCGCCGAGCGAATAGGGGTCGAGCCGCTCGGCTTCGGTCTTGGGGATCGGCGTCCCCTCTTCGACGAACGCCCAATCCGGCTTGTTCCAGATCGGATCTTTCTTCTTGTCGAGCACTCGGTGAACGCCGTGCGGCGTCTCGAACACCCAGCGCCGTCCGGAGTGGGGATCGACCAGCAGGCCGCCGGTGCCGGTCGAGCAGACCGCCGTGCGCAGGATCTTGTCCCCCTGCTTCAAATACAACCGGTTGGCGATCGTATCGACCTCGATGCGCACGCCGCGCGGCGCGCCGGCCGCGAGCTTCCGTCCCGCTTTGGCGAGCGCGCGCGGGCTCGCCGCGGCGAGCGTCTCATGGTGCGGCAGCGGCATCGCGGCGAGATCGCCGTAGGAGAAACCGAAAGCCAGCCCGAGCGCCAGGGCGAGCGACGCCGCGAGGGCGAGAGGGCCGAGCAGAGGGCGCAGATCGGGCAGGTGAAACCGCCGCTTCGCGACCGCCGACCACCCCTGGTCCTGGGACAGGGTGGGCACCAGGAGGGTGTTGAGCTCGGGCGCGTCGAGCACGCCGGGCGGCCGCTCGGCAGGGCCGGCCGCCGGCTCCAGGATTTCGGGAAACGCGCGGAGCGGCGCCGATCTCATCGAAGCGGCTCCCGCCGAGGCGGGTCGGGTCGAGTCGGGTCTCATCGGCTGCCCGGCGCCTCGCGCAGGATCGCGGTGGGGACCAGGGTCACGGGGGTGCCGACCTCGACCTCGGGAAACAACCGATCGATGTCGGCGTCGGAGAGCGCGACGCAGCCGTTGGTCCAGTCCTGGCCGCGTCCGCCGTCGCCGTGGATCTCGATCAGTCCGCCCGGGCCGCGGCGCGCGGTCACCAGGCCGCGCCGCACCGCCTCGTCGTGATCGCGCCGGTCGTTGGCGTTCGGATAGTCGAGCAGCAGCGCGCGGTGGTAAAGGCTCGCGCCGAGGTCTTTCTTGGCGGTGATCGCATACCGCCCTTCCGGGGTGGCGCCGTCCCCTTCCCACAGCTTGCGGAACATGCCGCGGGCGCCGAGCTCGACGGGGAAGCCGAGCACCACCCGGCCGCCGCGCACCAGGAAGCCGCGGTGCCGCTGCTTGTCCACCACCACGGCCACGCTGTCCGGCACCGTCGCCTCGATCGTCTCGTCCACCCAGGATTGCCAGCGCCGCTTCCAGGCCGGATCGGCGAGCCGCTCTTCGCGCAGGTCGAGCCGCCGGTCGAGCTCTTCTAGCGCGTTCGACGCCGACGCGAGAAGCGACTCCGTGGCAGCCAGGTCGCCGCGACCGGCGGCCTCGGTCGCCGCGGCGAAGTCGACCCGC
>DATMZU010000789.1:0-12763 GCA_035607435.1 Thermoanaerobaculia bacterium
TAGGCGTTCTGCACGTCGCTCATGAGGACCGCGCCGGCCGCGAGCGAGGGGAAGCGGAACAGGCCGGAAAACGGGCGGAGGAACAGGACGTCGGCGTCGCAGTAGGCGATCTCGTCGCCCGCCGCCGGGATCGCGAGATCGACCAGCTTCAAAAACAGCGGGTGATCGCGACGGGCTAGCGCGAGCGCCGGGCGCCGGGCTAGCCAAGGCGCCGCGAGGTCGTCGGCCTCCGCGCGTGAAACGAACGACGGGGCGCCGCCCGGGGTCGCGAGCGCCGCGGCCAGGCGCTCGCGGTCCACTTCGCCGAGCGTCCCGTCGTCGCGCAGGCGCAGCCGGATCGGGTCGGCCGAATGGGCGATCAGGCTGGCCAGGCAGGAGATCGCCATCTCGACCTGGCGCCGACCGAGCAGGGAATCGACGATTCGCGGTTCGTTAACTTTAAGCATCAGCTTTCGGGGCGTTTCACGGCCGGGCACGGCATCGACTACACTTAACGTCGGTTCCCACCCTCACAGAGCCGGCAAATTGGCGCGGCGGCAGTATGGAGATCTCCCGAATGAATTGGAAGGACAAGCAGGTTCTGGTCACCGGCGGCGCCTCGTTCATCAGCTCGCACCTGATCGACCGGCTGGTCGACAAAGGCGTTACGCGCATCCGGGTGGTCGACGACCTGACGAGCGGCAAACTGGCGAACATTCAAAGCCATATCGATTCGGGAGTGGTCGAATTCCGGCAGGAGGACCTGCTCCAGCCCGGAGTCCCACAGTCATCGGTGGCCGGGATCGACGTCGTGTTCCACCTCGCGGCGATCCATGGCGGGCGGGGCTATGTCGATCTGCACCAGGGCGCGTGCGCCCAGAACCTGGCGATGGACGGCATGCTGATCAAGGCGGCGTACGAGGCGGGGGTGGGCAAGTTCGTCTTCGCCTCGTCCGGCTGCGTCTACCCGAACTTCATCCAGCAGGACGTCACCAAGGAGCTGTACCTGACCGAGGAGATGGTCGGCCCTCCCTACGACGCCGACAACATGTACGGCTGGGCGAAGCTGATGACCGAGATGACGCTCCAGGCGTACCACAAGGACTTCGGCTTCAAGGCCGCCTCGTGCCGCTTCTTCACGGTCTATGGCGAGCGCGGGGTGGAAAATCACGCGGTGATCGCGATGATCGCCCGGGCGTTCATCCGCCAAAATCCGTTCGAGGTCTGGGGGGACGGCACGCAGATCCGCAACTGGACCTACGTCGGCGACATCGTCAGCGGAATGATCCTCGCGGCGGAGAAGATCGACGACGGCACGGCGATCAACCTGGGCACGGAGGAGCGCACCCAGGTGATCGACGCGGTGCGCGAGGTGCTGCGCTACACCGGGCAGGAGGCCGAGATCAAATACCTGCCGCACATGCCGACCGGGCCGCTCAACCGGGTGGCGAGCAACCGGTTGGCACGAGAGCTGCTGGGATGGGAACCCGAAATGAAGTTCATGGACGGCCTGCGCCGGACCATCGACTGGTATTTCGGCAGCCGCGAGCGAGAGGCGGTGTCCGGCTACCTCCAGGAGATGCTGACCGAGCGCTAGACAAGTCCGGAGGAGTCTGTCGGGTTGTCCGGATCGATGCACAAGTTGGTTTACCTCTGCGATTGGCTGCCCCCCGACTTTGGGGCGGTCGGCCAATACAGCCTGCTGTTCGCTCGCGAGCGCGCGGCGGCGGGCGAGGAGGTCGTGCTCGCCGGCCTTTCCTCGACGGCGGACTCGGTCGAGGAAGAAAGCCCGGACGCGGGGCGGTTGCGGATCGTCCGCCTGGCCGCTCCGAGCTACGACCGGGCGAATTTTCGCGGCCGAGCGCTCTGGACCTTCCGGACCAACCTGCGGCTGCTCCGGCGGCTGCGCCGCGAGCTGCGGGCGGCGGACGAGATTCTGTTCACCGGCAGTCCGCCGTTCCTAATCCACTTCCTGGTGCCCGCCAACTTGCTCTGGCGCAAGCGTTTAACCTACCGGATCACCGATTTTCATCCCGAATGCCTGATGGCGGAGCTGCCGCGAGTTCCCGCTTGGCTGCGCGGGTTTCATCGGCTGACCGTGGCGCTCCGGCGGCGGGTGGAGGGCTTCGAGGTGCTCGGGGAGGACCAGCGCCGACGCCTGCTCGATCTCGGCATCCCCGACGCGAAGATCCGGCTCAAGCGCGATCCTGCGCCGGTCGAAATCCCGGCGGACGTCTCTCCCCTGGCCCCTCCGGCCGAGCTTGCGGGGTACGTTCTCCTGCTCTATTCGGGCAATTTCGGCGTCGCCCACGACGATGCCACGTTCGTCGAAGGGTACCGGCGGCATCATCAAGAGGGCTCGGGACGGGTGGCGCTCTGGCTGAACGCGACCGGCGCCCGAGCCGACCGGGTGGAGGCGGCGCTCCGCGAGGCCGGCCTGCCGGTCCACCGGGGCCGGCCGGTGCCGTTGCCTGAGCTGGCGCGGCTGTTGGTGACGCCGGCCGCCCACCTGATCACGCTGCGCGACGAGTTCGTGGGCTACGTCCTGCCCTCCAAGGTCCACGCCGCGATCGAGTCGGGGCGACAAATTTTGTTCATCGGCAGCGCGGAATCCGACGTCGATCTGCTCTGCCGCGAGCGGATGCCCGCCGATTCGTATCTCCGCGTGCCGGTCGGCGACGCGGCGGGAGTCGCTCAGGCGCTCGAAACGATCGCCGATTCGGTACTCTCGTCGGGAGTTTCGGCCGGATCTCGGAAGCTGTCGGCCTCGATGCGATGAACAAACTTCTTCTCTATGCCGCGGGCGCCTTCGCCGTCGCCGGTCTGATCACGCACCTCCTGGTGCCGCCGATCACCCGCCTCGCGATCGCGTTGCGCGCGCTCGACCATCCGGGCGGCCGACGCCTGCAGAACGCACCGGTGCCGCGCCTGGGGGGCGTGGCGATCGGCATGGGCCTCGCGCTGTCGGCGAGCGTGGTGGCCCTCCTTCAATGGCAGGACTGGCAGGCGAGCATCCTGCGCCAGGACTTGGTCGCCCTCGGCGTGGGAACCGCGCTCGTCTTCCTGGTCGGCCTGGTGGACGACCTCGTCGGGGTGTCCACGGCGAAGAAGTTCGTGGTCGAGCTGGGCGCGGCGTTCCTGCTGGTGCGGATCGGCTGGTCGTTCTCCGAGCTGCGCCTGCCGCTCCTGGGTCAGGTCGATCTCGGCCTGTGGGGACCCGCGGTCTCGCTGCTCTGGATCGTCGGCGTGACCAATGCGATCAACCTGCTCGACGGGCTCGACGGCCTGGCCGGCGGGGTGGTCGCGATCATCTCGGGCACCCTCCTGTCGCTCGCGCTGATCCAACAAAACCCGGGCACGGTCGTGCTGATGGCCGCCACAGCCGGCTCCTGTCTCGGGTTCCTGCGCCACAATTGGCAGCCGGCGAAGATCTTCATGGGGGATGCCGGATCGCTCACCCTGGGCTTCCTGCTCGCCGCGGCGAGCATCCATTCCTCGATCAAGGCGCCCGCGGCGGTCGCGATCCTGGTGCCCCTCCTCGCCTTGGGTCTCCCCGTCTTCGACACCCTGCTGGTGATGCTGGTGCGCTTCATCGATCGTCCGAAGAGCCGCTGGGCCGAGCGCTTCCTCCGCATGTTCCACGCCGACCGCAACCACATTCACCACCTGCTCGACCAGGCGACCGTCGGCCGCCCCAAAGCGATCGGCACCCTCTACAGCGTGGCGTTCAGCTTCTGCGCCATGGCGCTCCTGGTGGCGGTCACGGGAGACTCGAACCTCGGCCTGCTGCTTCTCGGCCTGGAGCTGGGAGTCATCGTTCTGATCCGGCAACGCGGCCTCGCCGCCAGAGCCCGCCGCCAGGCCGAAGCGCTCCACGAGCCGGAAGAGGCGGTGATCTCGCTGGACGAAACGGCGGTTGACCCGCCACGGCGGTTCCGGTCCAGGTAGAGGATCGAAATCCGCAAATCAGAAACTCTGATCCTCATGGTGGAGGCGAACGCTCGAAATCTCGTTTAGAGGCACGACCAAGGTAAAGGTCTCCGTCGGAATCTCATTGCCGTATTTCTCGACGGGATAACGGGTATCGAATCGAAGCTGGAGCGTCGCGTTGTCGCGGTGACCGCTCTTGAGAGGAAGAATCTCCAGGGAAGTCCCATTCGGCCGCAGGTCGGTCGTCATACGAACCAGGCCTACGTAAGCTCTGCGGCTCTTCATCGACAAGCAAACCGGAGTTCCCGCTTTGGCCGCGCGATGGAGCAGCAGAAGCATGCGGTCGTCGGTCTCGAGGAGAGCCCGCTCGAACGCCCAGCGCCGCGCTCCGTCCCAAAGCTCGGCGACCTTGGGCTCGTGATTGCCTTCTCGCCAGAGCCAAGCCGCAAGGTAAGAGTTGTAGATCCAGGCGGCGATCGGAGCGACGATCAGAGTTCCGGCCAAAGCGCCGGCCGAGCCCTGAGGAGGGCTCATCAGCCAGCCTTCGAACACCAAGGGGGCTTTCCATTGCGCCGCGAGCCAATGTGCCGGAAGCAGGAACATCAAGCCCCAGAACGATGCGCCGAAGACGAGCCGGTGTCCTTCGAGCGTTTGAGCCCGGTATCGGGTCCGATAACAGATGTTAATGAAGAGAAAGCCGCTGAGAAGCGGGAGCAGGAACAGAAGGTTGGACGGCATGACGCCGCTGTCCTTACTTCGCGGCGGGAGCCGGAGGCGCGACCTGCGAAACCTTGATCAGCTTCTCTCGGGTCACAGGATTTTGGAACAGAGCATCGAGATCTACTACGATCTGACCCGAGGGAGTCATCGTATAGTTCTTCTTGCCCGCAGGTTCCTTGAACATCTTTCGGTGAAGCTCGTGAAGCGTCATGAGTGATCCTCCTGATTCAAGATCTCTCTTCTTCAGATTCCGATCATAACATGGGCGTTTGACCGGCCGCCGCACCGCGCCGTATCCTCCGAGGGGCGGGCGGGCGCCTCGCGCGCCACGAAATTTGCCCTGAACGTTCCCGGTTGAACCCCTCCCGGCTCCTTGCGAGCCGTTCCGTCGTCGAAAGAGCTGACATGCCTCCGGATTCTCCCTTCGCTACGATCGAACAGGCCATCGAAGAGATCCGCCGCGGGCGGATGGTCATCGTGGTCGATGACGAGGACCGCGAAAACGAGGGCGATCTGACGATCGCCGCCGAGAAGGTCACGCCCGACGCGATCAACTTCATGGCCCGGTTCGGCCGCGGGCTGATCTGCCTGACGCTCACGGAAGAGCGCTGCAACCAGCTCGAGCTGCCGCTGATGGTGGAGACCAACACCTCCCCCTACGGCACCGCGTTCACCGTCTCGATCGAGGCGCGGGGAAAGATTTCGACCGGCATTTCGGCCGCCGATCGCTCGGCGACCGTCCTCACCGCGATCGATCCGCGCACCCGGCCGGAGGATCTCCTCCGCCCCGGCCACATCTTCCCGCTCCGCGCCCGGCGCGGCGGCGTGCTCAAGCGCGCGGGACAGACCGAGGCGTCCGTCGATCTCGCCAAGCTCGCCGGGCTCAACCCCTCCGGAGTGATCTGCGAGGTGATGAACGACGACGGCTCGATGGCCAGGGTGCCGGATCTGACGCTGTTCGCCGCCGAGCACGGCCTTCTGATCGTCACGGTCGCCGACCTGATCAGCTACCGCCTGCGCCACGAGACGCTGGTCAAAGAGGTCGCGTCGCCGCGCCTGCCGACGGAATACGGCGAATTCCGCATCCACGCCTATCGCTCGGACGTGACCGGCGACGAGAACGTGGCGCTGGTGATGGGAGAAATCGACCCGGACGAACCGATTCTGGTCCGCGTCCACAGCCAATGCCTGACGGGAGACATCTTCGGCTCGGCGCGCTGCGATTGCGGCCCCCAGCTCCATCAGGCGCTCGCCCGGATCGGCGACGAAGGAAAGGGCATCGTGCTCTACCTCCTCCAGGAGGGGCGCGGCATCGGTTTGATCAACAAGCTGCGCGCCTATGAGCTGCAGGACCAGGGAAAAGACACGGTCGAGGCCAACGAGCATCTCGGATTTCGTCCCGACCAGCGCGACTATGGAATCGGCGCCCAAATCCTGCGCAACCTGGGCGTGCGCAAGATGCGGCTGATGACCAACAACCCGAGCAAGTACATCGCCCTCGACGGCTACGGCCTGGAAATCGTCGAGCGCGTGCAGCTCGAAGTCCCTCCGACCGACCTCAGCCGCGACTACCTGCGCACCAAGCGCGAGAAGCTCGGGCACCTGTTGAAGCTGGTCTAGCCGGCCTCATCCCTCACCGATCGGATCCGCCGCGTGCGGCGCCGGGCCCGACCCGGCGTTAGAAGAAGCGTTCCGGGTCGGCTCGGCTAAGAACTCGCGCGCTTCGAAGGAAACAACCGCCCCCATTCTCGCCTCGCGAAGATTGCAGTGCGCACTGCATGTATTGTATATATTCTGCGAATGAACGAACTAGCTCCTGGCGCAAGCAAGGCCGTCAACAAACTTCACGCATGTACTTCGGCAAGGAGGTCCCTACGATGTCTGTAAAGTTCTCGCAGCTCTTTGCAGCATTACTCCTCGTTGGCGCGTTCTGCTCTTTGACAGTGCCAGCCTACGGGACCAGTACGAGCTACCAGGGCTGTTTTAGTTGTCACTACCTTCACTCCGTCGGTATCGACTCTATCTGCAGATCTGAGGTTGAGGGTGAAGGGTGGATCTGTACCGAGGTAACTTTTCTTGATGGTGGGGTGGAGTGCTACACAAACGGTCAGGCGTGCGCGTGGGGCGCCACGGGCAGTGGTGGTGGCGGCGGTGGTGGTGGAACAACCGGAGGAGGTGGTGGTGGCGGCTGCAATGTTGCAAATGGAGCGGTTTGCCCCGCTGCCTGCAGCGGTTGTCGCCGCCCTGCGATCTAGGACAAAGGCGCCCAATGAGCTATCGCAAGCTCATCTTCTACACTTGGGGCCTTCTACCGCTCGCCCTCGTCGCCCAAGTCGGCCCGAGCCCAGCGCAGACCACCAAGGTGCGGGTCGAGATCGAAGGGGTACCGCTGGGTGGTGTGGCGGTTTCCTGGGCGGGCACTCTGACGCTCCAGCCTGAAGATCCGGCGTTCGAGCCGATCGTTCTCGAAGCCTCTAATGAGCGGCCGATCGCTGTTTCCTTACCGGAGCATTCCATGTGGCTCGCTTCCCTTGATCTGCCGGGGCACTGGGCGGCTGCCCAGCGGATCGAGGTGGAGGGTAGCGACGAAATCATCACGCAGCGCTTCTTCCTGTGGCCTGCCGTGGAGGCTCGTGGGCGGCTGCAGACCACGGAACGGAAAGCAAAGCTCCGGGGACGGATTACCCTGGAGGTTCTGCCGGCGGCGAAGTCAAGAACTTGGCTCGACGGGCCGAGAGGAAACACCTACTGCCCTGTCGATGCGAAGGGCGCGTTTCGGTGCAAACTGCCCTTGGGCGAGCGAGATCTCGCGCTCCACGCGGAGGGGTTTGCGCCCGTCTATCGGTTGGGAACGAATCTCGTTCCGCCCGTAAAAGGCGCTAGGGGAGGCGCAAAGCCCGCCTTGATCCGTCCGAGAAGCGGTTCGGCACCAGAGGCGGAGGCGGTCGTCAACCTCGGGGACTTCGTCTTGCGCCGGGGAGCTTCGCTGGTCGGTTGGGTGGAAGTGGTTGGGGGCGCTCTCGATCCTAAGACCTGCCGCGTGAAGCTGGCACCCTGGGCGGCTCGGGGGCCGGTTGGCGGTACTCAGGATGCCTTGACCACGGCACAGCAGATTCTGGCAGTCGATGCCAAAGGTTTTTTTCAGTTCGTCGGTGTGACACCCGGCGCCTATTCCGTTGTGGCTGAGCAACCGGGGTGGGTCGCTGCGCCCGTGGCTCCTCTCCTGCTCGGCGATTCGGCGGCAACCCAGCTGCCCAGTCCGATTCACCTGGAAAAGCCTTTGGAGTTGCGCCTGACGCTCGACCCGCCCCTTGACTGGCTCGGACGACAATGGGCGGTAGACATCTGGCGCGACTCCGGCTCAGGTCCGGGAAGCCCCCGCACCCAGGTTTTCCAGGGACCTCCGGACTCCGAGGGCCTCGTTCGGGTGAAACATCAAATTCCAGGGATGTACTCGATCTTCGTGGCCGATTCCCGGGGAAACAAATTCTTTGGCGAGCTCCATCGCGCGATTCTCGATCCGGAGAGCGCCGAACGTCGGATCGAGCTGGATTTCGTGACCGTCAAGGGGCGCATTCGACTGGGCGACGATCCTCTTGCGGCGACGCTCTGGTTTGGCGGCCAATTTGGTGCACCGGGTGTGCAGTTCGATTCTGACGAGGAGGGCGTATTTCACGGAGCCCTGCCGAAGGCGGGCTCTTGGAAAGTCGAGATTGAAGCCGCAGAACCTCAGATCCGACTGACGCGGAAGATTGAGGTCGAAGCTGACTCGAAAAGTCTCGCCGAAGTTTCGATCGACCTTCCCGACACCTTGATCTTCGGCAGCGTGGTGGATGAAAAGGAGCAGCCCTCCGCGGGTGCCGGTGTTGAGCTTGATTCTGCACAGAACACAGCATCCATTCATGCAGCAGCGGATGGAAAATTCGAGATCCGAGGGTTCGACCCCGGGCCCTTGGCCATTGTGGCTGAACAGGCTCCGGCTCTGCCTGGATCGGCCGTCAGTGAGGTTGTGCGCGCCTCACTCCAGGAGTCGGTGCCCCTCGGTCCGTTGGTTCTCCGCCTACGAGAGAATCGCCGCTTTGAAGGCCAAGTCCAGGGAGACGCGGGGCCGGTTGTGGGCGCGGGGCTGGTCATCATGGCGCAGCCGCGAACCGGCGCGATCGATACCGCGAGGACCGGTTTGGACGGTCACTTCGCAGCGAAGCTGCCGGCTTCGGCGCAACGCGCCGTGATCGTGGTCTCACCGCCTAGCAATGCGCTTCGTGCGTTCGATGTACTCCTCGATGGGACGCCGCTGATCCTCCGAACCAGCGCGGCCGGTGGTGCGCTCGAAATCACCCTGCCGGAGGGGGAAGAGATGAAGCGCCACAACCTAAGGCTCTTCATCTTCCAGAACGGACTGACCTTGCCGATGCCCGAGCTCTACAATTGGGCGGCTGGTAACCGGCAGGAGCCAGTGGATGAGCAAAGCAAGATCCTGCGCATTCCCCAGTTGGCCGAAGGCCTGTACGACGTATGCCTCGTGCCCTACGCAACCCTCCTCGCTCCTGACTATTCGGGAGGTCCGGCCGGCTCCTGTGCGCAAGGCCAGCTCACGGCGGGAGGTGTCTTGCGATTGAAGCCGGAGTTGAGTTTGTGATGGACGAAGATCGCACCGGAAAGCCCGCACCCCCGTCCGCTCCCTGAAACCGCATGTAGAATTGCTCGGCCTGAAAAGCGAAGTGCTCGCCGTCTACCGCCATTTCGTCGCCGCCGTCGAGCGCGAAGTGGCTACCGCGCTACCATGGCGCGCGAGCTGGCCTAGATCACTACTGTTCTGGCCCAGATCACCACTGTTCTGGCCCAGATCACCACTGAGCTAGCCCAGATCACCACTGTTCTGGCCCAGATCACCACTGTTCTGGCCCAGATCACCACTGTTCTGGTCCGGATCACCACTGTTCTGGCCCAGATCACCACTGTTCTGGCCCAGATCACCACTGTTCTGGCCTAGATCACCACTGTTCTAGCCTAGATCACCGCTGAGCTGGACCAGATCACCACTGAGCTGGACCAAAACACCCATCGTGAAGATCCTGCTCGTCGTTTCCCGCCCCCCGTACCCGCCGCGCCGCGGGGACCAGATGCGCGCGGTCCAGGCGCTGGAGTTTCTCGGGGCGACGCACGAGGTCACCCTGCTCGCACCTCGGGGCGGGGAGGCATCCCTCGCGCCGAAGCTCCGGTTCGAAACGTACGAGCCACCGGGCCGAGTCGCCAAGGTGCTCGGCCTCCTCGGCGCGTTGCTTTCGGGTCGGCCTCTCCAATCGGGGCTGTTCCGGAGCCGCGACCTCGCGCGAAAGATCCGCGACTTGGCTCCCCGGCACGACATCGTCGTACTGCAGCTCGAACGGCTGATCGGGCATCTTCCCGATCTGGGAGATATCCCGTTGGTGGTCGATCTGATCGACAGTCTGGCCTTGAACCTCGAAAGGCGGGCGGCTTTCGACTTCCGGCTCTTTCGCCCGGCTCTCCGTTTCGAGGCCGCGCGCCTGCTCCAGGCGGAGCGGCGATTGGCGGCACGGGCGGCGAAGGTCCTGGTCGTCTCCAAGCGCGATCGGCGCTATCTCGAGGAGAGGCTCGGCCTGGGGATGACCGCAAACGTCGAGGTCGTACCGCTCGCGATGACGATCCCCGAGGATCTGCCCCCCACTTTGAAACTGTGGAAGAAGCCCGATCGGGAGCCGGCCTTCGAGGTGGCCGAAAGAGGCGGGCCGCCTCTGCTCGCGATCACCGGCAATCTCGGCTATTTCCCGACGGTTGACGGCGCGCTCTGGTTCCTGACCCAAGTCTGGCCCGCCGTCCGCGCGGCGCGGCCCGAGGTTCGCTTGCAGCTCGCGGGAAGCCGGCCGCCGGCTCGTTTGCGTGCCGCGATCTTGCGGGCGGGCGCCGAGCTCATCGATTCGCCGCCGGATCTTCGAGCGATGCTCAGCGAAGCGACCCTCGCGATCGCTCCGATGCGCGCGGGCTCCGGCCTGCCGGTCAAAATCCTCGAAGCCTGGTCGATGTGCGTGCCGGTGGTCGCCACCCCCTGGGCCGCCGAGGGGGTCTCGGGCCGTGCCGGGGAAGATTTCGCCGTGGTCGAGCCCGACCCCGCCGCCTGGTGCCGAGAGATCCTTCGTCTGCTCGACTCGCCCGCCGAGCGGCGACGGCTGGTCGAGAACGGCCGGCGCCGGCTCGCCGCGGATTACGGAGCGGAGAGCGTCGCGGCCCGCTGGCGTGCGGCGATTCCGGCGGCCGGCCGGACCTGAAAGAGCCGCCCAAAAATCCTCGAATCGCGGGCGTCCCTCCGCCCTTCTCTTCGCGTAGAGTCGGTCGATGGAACGAATCCGCCGCACCCATACGGCCGGGGAAGAGATCGCCAACAGCATCACCCACGGGATCGGCCTGATCCTCTCGCTGATCGGCTTCCCGCTGTTGTTTTTCTTCGCTTCGGGACGGCAGGATCCCTCGCAGCTGGTGGGCTATGCGGTGTTTGCGACCACGCTGGTCTTCCTCTACGGCATCTCGACGCTGTACCACGCGGCGAAGCCCGGTCGCGCCAAGCAGATTCTTCGCGTGCTCGACCACTCCGCGATCTACCTGCTGATCGCCGGGACCTACACGCCGTTCACCCTCGGCGTGCTGCGCGGCGCCTGGGGCTGGACGCTGCTCGGGCTGATCTGGGGCCTCGCGGTGTTCGGCATTCTGTTCAAGAGCCTGATCGGCATCCGCCTGCCGCGCGCTTCGGTCGTCCTCTACATCCTGATGGGCTGGCTGGTGGTGGTGCAAATCCGCCCCTTGGCCGCCCAGCACGACGGCGCCGCGCTCCATTGGCTGCTCGCGGGCGGTCTTCTCTACACGTTCGGGGTCGTCTTCTACACCTGGGAGCGTCTGCGCTACCACCATATGTTGTGGCACCTGTTCGTGCTCGGCGGCAGCGTCTGTCACTTCCTCGCCGTGCTCTGGTACGCCGCCCCGGCGGCGTGAGTCGCTCCGAGCACCCTTGACAGCATTTCCCCGTCCGCTTATCCTGTTGGCAGTCGTCGCCGGAGAGTGCTAACAGCCGTCCCGTTGGCAGCCCTGCGATCGAGTTGCAAGTAAAAATCCATAGAAGACCTTCGAAGGAGGTATGGAACCGTGAATATTCGTCCCCTTCACGATCGAGTCGTCGTCAAGCGCATTGAGCAGGGTGAGCAGATCCGCGGAGGCATCATCATCCCGGACACCGCCAAAGAGAAGCCGCAGGAGGCCGAGGTCGTGGCCGTGGGGCCGGGCAAACTGAACGACGAGGGCAAGCGGATGCCGATCGACGTCAAGGCCGGCGACCGCGTGCTGATCGGCAAGTATTCGGGCAGCGAGATCAAGATCGACGGTGAAGAGCTCGTCATCCTCCGCGAGGACGAGATCTTGGCCGTGGTCGGATAACCAACTTCTACGACCTCAGGGAGGTTCTAAATAACCATGGCCAAACAGATTACCTACTCCTCCGACGCGCGGGCCGCGATCCTTCGCGGCGTCAACAAGCTCGCCGACGCGGTCAAGGTCACCCTCGGCCCGAAGGGCCGTAACGTCGTCATCGAGAAGAAGTTCGGCTCGCCGACGATCACCAAGGACGGCGTCACCGTCGCCAAGGAGATCGAGCTTTCCGATCCGCTGGAGAACATGGGCGCCCAGATGGTGCGCGAGGTCGCTTCGAAGACCTCCGACGTGGCCGGCGACGGCACGACCACCGCGACCGTGCTCGCCCAGGCGATCTACCGCGAAGGCAGCAAGAACGTCACCGCGGGCGCCAATCCGATGGAGCTCAAGAAGGGCATCGAGATGGCGGTCAAGGCCGCGATCGAGGCGATCGACAAGCTCGCCAAGCCGGTCGAGGGCAAAGAGATCGCCCACGTCGGCACGATCTCCGCGAACAACGACGAGGAGATCGGCGGCATCATCATTCCGGACACCGCCAAGGAAAAGCCCCAGGAGGCCGAGGTCGTGGCCGTGGGTCCGGGCAAATTGAACGACGAGGGCAAGCGGATGCCGATCGACGTCAAGGCCGGCGACCGCGTGCTGATCGGCAAGTATTCGGGCAGCGAGATCAAGATCGACGGTGAAGAGCTCGTCATCC
>DATMZU010000790.1:0-5493 GCA_035607435.1 Thermoanaerobaculia bacterium
TCTGTTGTCGGCGTTCGGCCTGTATTTCGTGGCCAAGGCGCTGGAGCACTTCGAC
Organism: Thermoanaerobaculia bacterium; assembly: GCA_035607435.1. Taxonomy (GTDB): domain Bacteria; phylum Acidobacteriota; class Thermoanaerobaculia; order Multivoradales; family UBA5704; genus DASYKS01. Next base: position 56 of record DATMZU010000790.1, read on the forward strand.
CGGCAGATCTGGAACCTGTCGGGCGTAATCGGCGGCCACCCCATCAAGCATGTGGCTGCGGCGGCGGCTGTGCTGTGCCTCATCTACGCGGTTCCGGCTCGACCTGATCGTCTCGCCGGGACGGCCGATCGAGTGGGAGTCGCGTAGAGGCGATCCGCTCGAAACTCCGGCCCGCTTCGTGCGTTTACCTGTAGTGTGACCGGCGGAAGGCACCGGCGGGAGGACTTTGCGATGAGAGACTTCACGACCGATCTGCGCTTTGCCTGGCGGAGCCTGTGGAAGAACCCCGCCTTGACCGGAATCGCGGTGGCCGCGCTGGCCCTGGGGATCGGCGCCAACACGGCGATCTTTTCCGTTGTCCATGGCGTGTTGCTCTCGCCGCTGCCCTATTCGGAGCCGGAGCGGATCATCCGCCTGATCGACACCAATCCGCAGGCGAACCTGCCGCGGTTCCCCAGCGCTCCTCCCGACTTCGCCGATTGGCGGGCGCAGAACCAGGTGTTTTCCCAGCTCGCGGCGATCCGGCGGGCGAGCGTCAACCTGACTGGCGAGGGCGATCCTGAGCGGATCGTGGGCGCCAGGGTCTCGGCGGATTTTTTCCCTCTGTTCCGGGTGCCCGCGGAGCTGGGCCGGAGCCTGCTGCCCGAGGAGGATCAGGTCGGCGGACCGAAGGTGGCGGTGCTCTCGCACGGACTCTGGCAGCGGCGGTTCGGCGGAGACCCGAAGATCCTCGGCCGGCGGCTGATGTTCGATGGCGAGCCGACCACGGTCGTCGGCGTGATGCCCGAGTCGTTCGTCATGCCGCAGAAGGCGGAGCTTTGGCTGCCGCTGCAGATGCAGATCAACGACGACCTGCGCGGCGCGCACTTTCTGGCCGTTGCGGGGCGCTTGAAGGACGGGGTGTCGATCGAACGGGCGCAGACCGAGATGACCGGCATCGCCGACCGGATCGCTTTGGCCCATCCGGCCTCGAACAAGGATTGGGGCGTCCAGCTCTATTCCCTGCGCGACCTGATGGTCGAAGACATCCGTCCGGCTCTTCTGGTCCTGCTCGGCGCGGTCGGCCTGGTGCTGCTGATCGCCTGCGCGAACGTGGCGAATCTGCTGCTCTCGCGCCTCGCGGCCCGGGAACGCGAAGTCGCCCTGCGCTCGGCGCTGGGTGCCGGCCGCGGCCGGTTGATCCGCCAGTTCCTGACCGAGAGCACGCTCCTGTCGCTGCTCGGCGGTCTGCTCGGCGCGCTGCTCGCCTGGCAGGGCACCCACTCGTTGATCGCGCTGTTCGGCGATCGGGTGCCGCGCGCCCAGGAGATCGGGGTGGACGGCACGGTGCTCGGCTTCAGCCTTGCCCTTTCGCTCGGGTGCGGTCTGCTGTTCGGATTGCTCCCGGCGCTCCACTCCTCGCGCACCGACCTGAGATCTTCGCTCTCCGAAGGGGGCCGGGGACAGGCGGGCGACCGGCGCGGGCGGCTCACGCGCCGGCTGCTGGTTTTCAGCGAGGTGGCGCTCGCGATCATTCTTTTGGTCGGAGCCGGTCTCCTCGTGCGCTCCCTGCGCGAGCTGCAACAGGTGAAGCCGGGGTTTCGCCCCGCCGGGATTTTGACCGCGCAGATTCAACTGCCCAACTCGCCCTACGAATCCCCGGAGAGTGTTGCCGCGTTTTACCGCGCTCTTCTGCCCAAGCTGGCGGCGGTGCCCGGCGTCAGCCAGGCGGCGATCGTTTCGCCGCTACCGCTTTCCGGTTCGCGGCAGCTGTTCGCCTTCGAGATCGAAGGCAAGCCGATCGCCGACCTGTCGAACGCCCCGGCCTCGAACGCGGCGTTCGTTTCGAACGGCTATTTCTCCGCTCTCTCGATTCCGGTGGTCAAGGGGAGAACCTTCGACGACCGCGACCGGCTGGGCGGCGATCCGGTGATCGTGATCAATCAGGCGCTCGCCGCAAAGATGTGGCCGAACGAAGACCCGATCGGCAAGCGCCTGACGTTCGACGTGCCGAACGCACCGAAGCCGGTCTGGCAGACGGTGATCGGAGTCGTCGGCGGCGTCCATAACGGGGAACCGAGCGAAGACCCGGGGATGCAGTCCTACCAGCCGCTGGCCCAGGTGCCGCCGCAATCGGCGGGACTGGTCCTCCGGACGACCGGAGATCCCGCCGGTCTCTCCTCCGCGCTCACCCAAGCCATACGGTCGATCGATCCCGGCCTGCCGATCTCCTCGATCCAGACCCTCGACCGCATGGTCTACGACTCGGTGGCCGCCCCGCGCGCCAACGCCATCCTGCTCACCCTCCTCGCCGCCCTGGCCCTGGTACTCGCCGCGGTCGGCGTCTACGGCGTCCTCTCCTACTCGGTGGCGCAGCGAACCCGAGAAATCGGCCTCCGCATGGCGCTCGGAGCCGGAGTCGGCCAAGTCCTCCGCCAAATCCTCCGCGAAGGGCTAGGAACCGTCCTCGCCGGAATCGCCGCCGGTCTGGTCGGCTCCTACTTCGTCGTCCGAGCCCTCGAAAGCCTGATGTTTGGAGTCAAAGTCCGCGACCCCCTCACCTTTGTCGGCGTGCCCCTCGTGTTGCTCGCCGTGGCGTTATTTGCGACCTGGGTGCCCGCCCGGCGGGCGACCCGGGTGGAGCCGGTGGTGGCTTTGCGGTACGAGTAGGAGTGCCGGGGCGCCGTTCTTCCTACCCAGGCCGATGGCCTGGGCTGGGGGAAGCCGGCCTTTCAGGCCTGAAAACTATGCGGCCTGAAGGGCCGCGTCTTCCTAGCCCAGGCCATCGGCCTGGGTAGGGACATGCCGCAACGTCCGCCAAGCCCAAGCGGCAAAAGCGGCGGCGGCGACCGTGATCAGGATGAACCAGGGATCCCTGGCCATAGCGGGTTCTTCGATGACTCGCAGGATGTGGGCGACGACGAGGAGCCCGAAGACGGCGCCGCTGGTTGCGATGTAGGCCTTCATTTCGGCATCTCCCATTCCAAGTTCGGACGGCGCTGAGTGCACCGGAAGGTTCATTTTACGAGCACCCCCTTGCAGTCTCCCAGGTGTTGTGGTTGACTATAACACCACATCGCCTGAGCCACCGGTTCAAGCGACGAAGCCGAGGGTAACCCGAGTCGAACACATCATGGATCGAGAGTGGAATGACAGCCAGCCGATTTACCGCCAGATCCGCGATCGGGTGGTCGCGATGATCCTCGACGGCGTGCTCAAGGAGGGCGATCCGTTGCCTTCGGTGCGCAACGTGGCGGCGGAGTATCGGGTCAATCCGCTCACGGTCTTGAAGAGCTATCAGCAGCTGGTCGACGAAGAGTTGGTCGAGAGCAAAAGGGGTCGCGGCATGTTCATCAACGCCGGTGCGCGCAAGGTGCTGCTCAAGGGGGAGCGGAAGAAGTTTCTCGCCGAGGAATGGCCCCGGATCGCCGCGACGATTCAGCGGCTGGGCCTCTCGCCGGAAGATCTTTTGAAGGCGGCCGAGGCCGGCCGGCCCTCGTCGGAAGAGGAGGGCTCTTAGCCATGGCCTGCATTGAAGCTCGCGGCCTCCGCAAGACCTATGGCTCGACCGTCGCCCTGGATGGGGTGGACCTGCGCGTCGAAGAGGGGCGCATCCTCGGGATCGTCGGTCCCAACGGCGCGGGGAAGAGCACGGCGCTGAACGCGATTCTCGGCCTCACCCCCTATCAAGGCGAGCTGAAGGTGCTCGGGCGCGATCCCTGGACCGAGCGCGATCGGCTGGCCTCCGAGGTCTCCTGGATCGCCGACGTCGCCGTGCTGCCGCGCTGGATTCGGGTGTCCCAGGCGCTCGACTACGTCGCGGGCGTTCATCCGCGATTCGATCGCGCGAAGGCGGAGGGGTTCCTGGCGAAGACCGACATCCGGCGCACCCACAAAGTCCGGGAGTTGTCGAAAGGCATGGTGACCCAGCTCCACCTCGCTCTGGTGATGGCGATCGACGCGAAATTGATGGTGCTGGACGAGCCGACGCTCGGGTTGGACATCCTCGTGCGGAAGCAGTTCTACGACTCGCTGCTGAACGACTATTTCGACCGGAGCCGCACGATCGTCGTCACCACTCATCAGATCGACGAGATCCAGGACGTCCTCACCGATTTCGTGTTCGTCCACCGCGGCCGCATCGTCCTCGAAAGCAGCATGGAGGCGTTCGAGTCGCGCTATCTGGAGGCGATGGTGAACCCGGAGAACCTCGCCGCGGCGCGGGCGCTCCGGCCGATCCGCGAGCGCCAGGTGTTTGGCCGCAGCATCCTGCTGTTCGACGGCGCCGACCGCCAACAGCTCGCCGCGCTGGGCGACGTGCGCACTCCAAGCATCGCCGAGCTGTTCGTCGCCGTGATGGGTCAAGAGGCCGCAGAGGCCAAGGGAGCCCCCGCATGATTCCTTCGCCGGCCGTTCCTCTCGACGCAAGCCCCGGCACGCAGCCCCAAGCGCCCGCGAGCTTGGCGGCCACCCGCCCGTTCTACTGGTCGGTGCGGCGCGAACTGTGGGAGAACCGTTCCCTCTATATCGCGCCCCTGGTCGTCACCGGGCTCGTTCTGTTCGCCACTCTGCTCGGCATGTTCCGCCTGCCGGGGAAGATGAGGACCCTTCCGGCAGACCCGGCGGCGGCACATGCTCTCGTGGTCCGCCCCTTCAGCTTGGCTCCCGCTCCGATCATGCTCGCCACGTTCCTGGTCGGGCTGTTCTACTCGCTCGACGCGCTGTACGGCGAACGCCGCGATCGCAGCCTTCTGTTCTGGAAGTCGCTGCCGGTTTCGGACCGCACGACCGTGCTCTCCAAGGCGAGCATTCCGCTCGGGGTGCTGCCGGGGATCGCCTTCGCGCTCAGCCTTGTGACTTTCTTCACCCTGCTTCTTCTAAGCACGCTGGTCCTGCTGGGGAACGGGATCAGCCCCGCCAGGTTGTGGACCGAGGTGCGGTTCGTCCAGGAGCCGCTGATCATGATCTACGGCTTGACCGTGCATGCGCTCTGGTTCGCGCCGATCTACGCCTGGCTGCTGCTGGTTTCGGCTTGGGCGCGCCGGACTCCGGTGCTTTGGGCGGCGTTGCCTCTCGCCCTTCCGCTGTTCGAGAGGATCGCGTTCCGCACCTCTTTTTTCGGCTCGCTGCTCAAGTACCGCGTGACCGGCGCCATGTCGGAGGCTTTCGCGGTCGCGCCGAATCGTCCTGGCGCCGGGACCCTCGATGGGCTGTCGCAGCTCACTCCGCTGAGATTCTTGAGTGCGCCCGGTCTGTGGGTCGGGCTTTTCTTCGCCGCCTTCTTCCTTACCGCGGCGGTACGGCTGCGCCGCAACCGCGAACCGATCTGAGTCGCATCCGCGATCAGGAGGCTGAATCATGCTGACCACATTTCTGTTGACGCTGCACGTCTGCTCGGCCACCGTAGGGTTGGTGTCGGGTTTCCTGGCCATGGTGCTGCGCAAAGGCTCGGGCCTGCA
>DATMZU010000791.1:0-2847 GCA_035607435.1 Thermoanaerobaculia bacterium
GACCCGTCGATCTGGTCGACGACGCGGGCATCGAGCCGGCCCGCGGCTTCGAGAGGCCTGAGGTGGACCCGGCAGCGGCGCGGATCGATCGGCGAACCGTCGTCCGTCATCACCCATCCCGCGACCGAGGCGCCCTGGCGCAAGGCGAGCGATCCGAGGTTGAGGTTCCCGCCCGAGGGTACTTTCGCCTGCCAGCGATACACCGGGGCGTAGGGCGAGAGCGAAAAGCTCAGGTCGTAGGTCGCCGCGGGCAGCTCGCACCGGAATCGACCGCGTGGATCGACAGGACAGGAGAGCTGCCCCTTGGGAGGCTCTTGATCCCGCGGCACGCCTCGCGGCGGCAACGTGGTGACGAGGATTTCGCTCGGTGCCGGGGGCTTCGAATCGGGGCGCTTCAATTCGCCGACGAGATGGCCGAGCGGCCAGAGGGCGAGCTTGGCCTCGTCGCGCGAACCCGCCGGGCCGAAGACTACGGTCTCGCGGCGGATCCAATACCCGGCCACCGAAGCCGTCGCTTCGGCCTGGGTGCTCGCCGGACCACAGACTCTCGCCTTGCCTTCGGCGATCGCGACGGGCGCGAGATCTGCTTTTGGAGGCAGCGCCCGAAACCGAAGCTCCCCCGCCAACTTGCCGGGAGACTCAATCTCGAAGCCCGGCCGCGCCTCCAGCTTGAAATCGATGCAGGCCGTGTCGCCGACGGACAGGAAAGCGGCGAGAAAAAGGGGGAAGAAAACCATCGCAGTTCTTTGGCCGTCAGATGCGGGGACGGCCACCGCCGCCGCAGCTGAAGCATTCCGCGGGGCATCCGCTCGCGCCGCCCTGGCAGCCACCGCCTCCACCCGTACCTCCGCCGCCGCCACCTCCACCGTTGACGATGATGGTGGAGCAAAAAGTGCCCGCTTCGGTGCACCATGTCGAAGGGGGCCAGGCCAATGGATCGGAAAACATTTGGCAGACCGTCACGCCGACATCATTCACCGCCGGAAAGCATCGTGAGTTGGAGCCAAAACCAGAAGCGAGCTCGCAAATTTCGCAACTCGCGTGGGCCACGGTGGGCCAAACGATCAGACAAACTAGCGTGGCAAGTAGGCTCAGCGACACCTTGGACATCTTGTCGTTCCTCCCTTGGAAATGATTGAAGCGAGCTCGTCAGTCAAATTTTAGCTTGAGCGCCAAGATTGTCAATACTTCCCCGAGGCCAACACACCGGTACGATCTCAGCACCACCACGGAGATCCCCATGCGCCACCCCTCACGACTCGCAGTTGCCCTTTTCGTCCTCCTCCTCGCGGCTCTTCCGGGCGCCGCCCAAGAGCATCCGCTCCCCCCCGGCTTCGTCGATCTCGCCCAGGCGGTTCCGGGCATCGAGCTGGAGATCCGCTACGCCGGCTCGCACAACTTCGTCGGCGCGCCGATCGACGGCTATGTCCGGCCGCGCGCCCTGCTCAGCCATCTCGCGGCGGCGGCTCTGGCGAAAGCTCAAGAGGAGCTGCGGCCGTTCGGCTTCGGCCTTAAGGTGTTCGACGCCTACCGGCCGCAGCGGGCGGTCGATCATTTCGTCCGCTGGTCGAAAGACCCTGCCGATCTGAAGGGGAAGGCGGAGTTCTACCCAAAGGTGGAGAAAGACAAACTCTTCGAGCTGGGCTACATCGCCGAGAAGTCGGGGCACTCGCGCGGCAGCACGGTCGATCTCACCCTGATCGTTCTAGCGGATGGCTCGGAACTGGACATGGGCAGCCCCTACGACCTGTTCGATTCCGTCTCGTGGCCGGACAGCACGAGCGTCTCCCCCGCCCAACGCGCGCATCGGCTGCTGCTGCGCGAGGCGATGCTCCGCGCCGGCTTCAAGCCCTACGCCCAGGAGTGGTGGCATTTCACGCTCGACAACGAACCGTTTCCGGAGACTTATTTCGACTTCCCGGTGGAGTAAGGCCCGGGCATTTTTGCTGCGTCCTGTCAGAAACGCGCTCTCCGCCACGAAACCCGAGAGGCCCGCCAACCGATGGCGCGGCATTTTCCCTTCGTTGATTTCAGGAGAGATGCCATGTTATCCCGCACCTTTTGGTTCACCCTTCTCGCCCTCGCTCTGGCCACGGCCCCGAGCCGGGCGGACGAAATCTGGCTCGATCGCTCCCCCACGGTACGCAGTTGCTACACCTTCCGAAGCTACACCGAGAAATACGATCTCGGCGCGCTCTTCCACCCCAAGCTCAAGGCCGGGGGCGTCGCGGTGGTCGACAAAGCCACCTGCTCCCCGCGGCTCTGGCTCGCGCTCTCCGACGGGCCGGCCTGTCCGAAGGTGGAGGGCTGGAACACCGCCTCGCTGTTCGGTGGAAGCGCGGCGCGCACGAAACCGGGCTACCCCACCCGCTCGTTCTGCCGCTATGAGAGCCCCCGGAACCCTACCGGTTGCGCCATCGCGGCGCTCCAGGCGGAACCCAAGCTTCACGCCCTGGTTCATCGCTGCAACGTGGTCGAGGAGATCGCCGCTACAGGGTCCGACATCACCTTGGAGCCCGACGGCGCCTCGGCCCAGCTCGATGAGCTTCAGAGCTCGGAGATGGCGATGAATTTCCTCTACGAAGTGGGCGCTTCCATTCTGCCGCACCCGGACCAGGAGGAGAAGAATGTCCGCCTGACGGTCCTCGATACGGTCGCGACCGGCGACGGGGTGCCGGACAGCCTGCCCGCCGGCTGCACCGACCACGGCTTCGGCCTCGCCCACATCGCCCAAAAACTGGCCTGCGACGAAAAAGGGTGCGCCGCGACGCTCGGGACCCAGCTCGCCTTGCCGCTGGCGAATTACAAAGGGAACGCGGCGGCCTCCTCCTCGCAATGCGGCAACTC
>DATMZU010000792.1:0-6506 GCA_035607435.1 Thermoanaerobaculia bacterium
CGCAGGCAGTTCCCCGAGCTGGAGGCCAGGCAGTGACGACGATCGAGAACCGGGTGACCTTGACGCTGGAACACACCCAACTCGAGCTGATCGAGGGTGACATCACGACGGTCGATGTCGATGCCATCGTCAACGCCGCGAACGAGAATCTGAAGCTCGGAACCGGCGTCGCCGGGGCGATCCTCAAAAGAGCGGGCGCATCGATCCAGGAGGAGTGCAACCGGATCGGCCATGCCGCGGTCGGCTCCGCCGTGATGACCGGACCGGGCCACTTGAAGGTCAAACAGGTGATTCACGCCGTCGGGCCGCAGATGGGCGAAGGCGACGAGGACCGGAAGCTCGCCTCGGCCGTCCGCTCGGCGATGGCGCTCGCGGATCGCGCCGGCCTGCGCTCGATTGCGATCCCGGCGATCTCGACCGGAAACTTCGGCTTCCCGATGGACCGGGCCGCGCGCATCCTCCTCACCGAGGTGCATCGCTACCTGCAGGGGGGCACGAAGCTCGAACGGGTGGTCGTGGTGCTCCACGACAACGAGGCGTTCGGCACCTTTCGGCGCGAGTTGCGGCGGGGATTTCGGTAGGGATCAGGCCCCGAATTTCGCCAGCCGGCCGGCGTTGGCGAGCAGCAGCGACATCATCTGGTAGGAGGGGATCGTGCCGATCTCGCCGTGGGCGCAGGCCCGCTCGGAGAATTCGTCCGCGAAGCCGTACGAGCAGATCGCGGAGTGGATCAACAGCGGCACCGGGTGCCAGCTGTGGGCCTTCATCGGCGCCGGGGTCGAATGGTCGCCGGTGACCGCCACGACCTCCGGCCCCAAGGCGAGCAGCTCGGGCAGGTGGGCGTCCACGTCTTCGAGCACCTGGATCTTCGCCGCGAGATTGCCGTCCTCGCCCGCCTGGTCGGTCTGCTTGACGTGGAGGAAGAAGAAATCGAACCGGTCCCAGGCCGCCCGCACGACGTCCAAAATCTCGGCGAACTTCTTACCGCAGGGGACGATCTCCATGCCGCTCGCCGCGGCGGCGCCTCGGTAGAGGGGATAGCCGGCGAACGCCCCGGCGCGGAGCTTGTACAGCTCGGGAATCTGCGGCAGGTGAGGCAACTGGGAAAATCCGCGGAGAAGGGCGCGGTTCGCCCGCGGCTCCTCGACGATCGCCCGCTCCACGATCTCGACGATCCGGGCGATCGCCGCCGCCGTCGCCTCGCCTTCCGGCGTGGTCGCCTGGACAGCGAGCGGCGGCACGTCGAGCTGCTGAGGGTCGGTGTCGGCGATCGCCGCGGAGAGCGGCAGGCCGTCGATCTTGCCCTGGAGGTGGAGGACGAACCGATGCCCCTCGCCGGGCGCCACGTGAACGACGAGACCCGGAATCGGCGCCGCGTCGAGGGCGGCGGCCAGAGCCAGGTTGATCCCCTTGCACAGGCGTTCGCACTCTTCGGTCGGAATGCGCCCGGCCCGCCGGTCGGTCAGGTTTCCGGCGCGGTCGGCGGTCGCGAAATTGCCGCGGGCGGCGACGTCGCCCGGCCCGATCGGCAGCCCCTCGCCGATCGCCTCCAGGATGCCGCGGCCGATGTCCGCTTCCGGGTCGCTCGGGTCGTAGCCGAACAGCCCGAGGTGGCCGGGTCCGCTGCCTGGGGTCACCCCCGGATAGACCGGCACCAGCCGGCCGAGCGCCGAGCGGCCGGCAAGCGCGTCCAAATGGGGCAGGTTCGCCGCTTCGAGCGCGGTCTGCAGCTGGTCGGCGGTGCGGATGTCGCCCACCCCGTCGAGCACGAGGAGGACGATCTTCGAGTCGTGCGGTTGGGCAAGCCGCCGCAGCAGGTCGAGAATGCGCATGGAGGCTCCCGCCGGGATGGGCGTCAGGCGACGAAATAGGCGCTGGCGCGGACCTGCACCCTGGCGCGGGTCTCAAAGCCGCTGCCGGCCAGGGCGAACGCGCAGTTCGCGGCGAGCACCGGCAGCACGATCCAGCCGTCGAAGCTATCGCTGCCCGCGTAGGGCGGTACGACCGGCTCGATCTCGGCGAGCTTGGTCCAATGCTCGTCGTCGGGATCGAACGAGGCGCGCAGCTCGACATAGGCGCGGTCGAGGTCGATCGTCCGCTGGCCCGAGGGGTGCCAGAGCGAGAACACGAACCGGATTTCGTCGTAGGACTGGGTCGCGAGATAGAGACTGCCGGCCACCGCGAGCGGAAAGACGAACGACCCCCCGGTGTCGGTCGCGAAAATCTCGGGGGTCGAATCAAAGAGCAACTGGCGGGGCGGGGTAGGGTTGGTCATCTCGTCTCCGCGCGGGGGTTCCGCGATGCGCGCGCAAGCTCCAGCGCTCGCGCTACGCGGTGCCGGGTTTCAGCCTCGTCGGCGCCTACCAAGGGGCCGCCGATGCCAAATGCCGAAGCACCGGCCGCGGCATAGTGGGGGATCTCCTCGATGCCGTAGCCGCCGGCAGCGAGCATGGGAATGTCTCCCAGGGGCTGGCGGATCGTCGCCAGGTACGCGGCGCCGCCTACGGGGGGCAGAGGATACACCTTCACGAAGTCGGCTCCCAGCTCGTGCGCGGCCACCACCTCGGTCGGGGTGAGCGCGCCGCAGACCCAGAAAAGATCCGCGTCCCGCGCCGCCGCGCCGACTTCGGCGCCGACGTTCGGGGTGACCAGAAATTCGGCGCCCGCGGCGATCGCCTCCCGGGCGCGAGAGAGGCGGGTCACCGTTCCCATCCCGATCCATGGCGGACCGTCGCCGGAGCGTAAGGCGAGCAGCTCGCGCACCAGGTCGGCGGCGCCGGGAACCGTGAACGTGATCTCGACCAGCTCCAGCCCGCCGGCCAGAAACGCCTGGGCCTGAGCGCGGGCGATCGACCGATCGTCGGTCCGGACGACGCCGATCACCGGGGATTGCGAGAGCGAGAGCGCAACGCGCGCCCGGGTCGTGGCCACGGTCGAAAGCATACCCGCGGAGCATATCACCCCCGGCCCGGATGCCTTCGAGCCCACGAATCGAGAGGAATGATCGAGCCGCAACTAGTATTTACGGTGTGAAGCGGTATCATCAATGGCTCGCGGCGGAAACCACCGCTCGCGGAGTTGAGCTCAGGGCGTTCGAATGGCAGCCTCCAATCGACCCGCTAGCGATCGACCTGCTTCCGATCCGGCCGCTTCCGATCCAGCCGCCGCCGATCGAGGCGTGGTCCGGGAGTCTATCGAGGATCTCCTGCAACGGCTCCGGCCGCGGCTCAAGCAGATCCTCGCGCGCTACCGCGTGCCCGCGCACGACGCGGAGGACCTGGTACAGGAAGCGCTGGTCTCGACGCTCCAGAAATGGAGCGAAATCCAGGATCCCGAGGCGTGGCTGCTGGTCACCCTGCGCAACCGCTGCGTCGTCTATTGGCGCAAGAAGCACACGAACCTCTACAACTCGGTCGATGCGGTCATCCTGGAGCTCCTTTCGGAGCCCGAAGCGGCGCCGCAGGAAAAAGCCGAGGTCCGCTGGGATCTCGACAACCTGATCGAGGGGCTGCCCCCGCGCTGCCGCCGGTTGTTGCGCCTGCGCTATCGCCTGGGCCTCGATTCCGGCGAGGTCGCGGTGCAGATGGGCTACCACCCGTCCAGCGTGCGGAAAGTGGCCCGGCGCTGCATGGCCGCGCTCACCGAGCGAATGTTCCTGCGCGGTTACACGAAGCGGCCGATCGACGCCGAGCCGTTCGACCCCGCCGATTCGGACTAGCGCCGTAGGCGCTATCGAATCACCGTTTCCCGGCGAGGGCGTTCGCGGTCCGGCGGCAGATGCCGCGCAAGATCTTCACCTCGCGCACCGAAAGGTCCGTCCGGCCCGCGAGCTGGCGCAGATCGCGGATCACCCCTTCGAAACTGTCGTCGCGATCGAAACCGACCGTTCCGAGCACCTCGCCGACATGCCCGAACAGACCCTCCACCTCGGCCGCCGTGGCTGGTTCGAACGGCGCGGCGGCGCCCGGCGGGGCGCTCGGCGCCTCGCCCGCGATGCGGCGGGCTTGGAACAGCTCGTACCCCAGGATCAACACCGCCTGGCTCAAATTGAGCGTCGGCTGCTCGGGCGCACAGGGGATGTGCACGATCACATGGGCGAGGGCCAGCTCGTCCGCCGTCAAGCCGCCCACCTCGGGACCGAAGACGAGCGCGGTGGGCAGATCCGGCGGGTCCTGGGCGAGGAGGGCCGGCAGCTCGTGGGGCGTGAGCAGCGGCACCTCCAGCTTGCGGTCGCGGGTCGAGGTCGTCGCCACCACCCGCCGGAAGGGCGCCAAGGCCTCCGCGAGCGAGCCGTGTCGCGCGGCGAAATCCAACACGTGGTGGGCGCCCACGGCAAACCGCCGGGCAGTGTCGCCGAACGGCGCCGCCGGCTCGACCAGGAGCATTTGATGGTGGCCGGTGTTGGCCATCGCGCGGGCCGAGGCGCCGACGTTGCCCTCCTCGCGCGGACGCACCAGGACGACGGCGGGAGGGATTCTGGCGGGGATCATTCGCCGGAGACTCTACCAATTCCGCCGGGATGCTCTAAGATCCACCGCCGATCACGCTTTGACGCCTCTATCCCAACTTGAGCCCGGGGGAACGCATGCTGAGCGAAGGACCTTTTGTCAGCCGTTTCGGTCTCGACCGACACGGTTTGGACCGCGCCAGAGCCGCTTACTGGAACCTTTCGCCCGCCGCTCTCTGCGAGCAGGCGGTGCGCCGCGACGAGGCTTACCTCGCCGCCGGAGGGCCGCTCCTCTGCGATACCGGCGTCTATACCGGCCGTTCTCCCGAGGACAAGTTCGTCGTCAAGAACGCCGCGAGCGAAGCCGACATCTGGTGGGGCAACGTCAACAAGCCGTTCGACCCCGAGAAGTTCGAGGGGCTGTACGAGCGGGCACGCGAGCACGTGGCGGGCAAGGACCTGTTCGTTTTCGACGGCTATGCCGGCTGCGATCCGCGCTACCGGATCAAAGTCCGGGTGATCACCGAAAAGGCCTGGCACTGCCTGTTCGCGCGCAACATGTTCGTGCGCGAAGAGGACGGCGCGGCGCTCGAAGCGTTCGAGCCCGATTTCCTGGTACTCGACGTCTGCGGCCTCGAAGCGGAGCCCGAGCGCGACGGCACCCGCTCGGGAGTCTTCATCCTGCTCGATCTCGACCGCAAGACCGTGCTGATCGGCGGCACCGCCTACGCCGGGGAGATCAAGAAGAGCATTTTCAGCGTGATGAATTACGTGCTGCCGAAAAATGACGTCCTGTCGATGCATTGCAGCGCCAACTACGGCGCCTCGAAAGACGACGTGGCGCTCTTCTTCGGCCTCTCGGGCACCGGCAAGACGACCCTTTCGGCCGATCCCGAGCGGACGTTGATCGGCGACGACGAGCACGGCTGGGGACCCGACGGCGTGTTCAACATCGAAGGGGGCTGCTACGCCAAGATGATCCGCCTCTCCGCGGAAGGCGAGCCCGAGATCTACTCGACCACCCGCCGGTTCGGCACGATCCTCGAAAACGTCACCTACCACCCGGAATTGCGGACGCTCGACCTCGACGACGACGGCAAGACCGAAAACACCCGCGGCAGCTACCCGATCACCCACCTGTCGAACGTCGATCCGCAAGGCACCGCGGGGCAGCCGAAGAACGTCGTGTTCCTCACCTGCGACGCGTTCGGGGTTCTGCCGCCGATCGCCCGCCTCACGGGCGACCAGGCGATGTACCACTTCCTGTCCGGTTACACCGCGAAGGTCGCGGGGACCGAGCGGGGGGTCACCGAGCCGAAAGCGACCTTCTCGGCCTGCTTCGGCGCGCCTTTCCTGCCGCTCCACCCGGGGGTCTACGCCAAAATGCTCGGCGAGCGCCTGACCTCGGGAGGCGCAAAGGTCTGGTTGGTCAACACCGGCTGGACCGGCGGTCCCCACGGCACCGGCCAGCGGATGAAGCTCTCGCTCACCCGTCGCCTGCTCCAGGCCGCGCTCAGCGGCGAGCTCGACGCCGGCTCGTTCCGAATCGATCCGGTCTTCGGGCTCAGCGTCCCCGAGCACGTCGAAGGGGTGCCGGACGAGGTGCTCCGCCCGCGCGAAACCTGGGCCGACGCCGCCCACTACGACGCCAAGGCGACCGAGCTGGCCCGGATGTTCGTGACCAACTTCGAAAAATTCGCGAGCGGCGTCTCCCCGGAAGTCAAAGCGGCGGGGCCGACGCTCGACTGATCCCTGAGGACCGGCTGGGCGTCCGATCCGGGCGCCCAGCCGCGAGACTCAGCAGATCGTTTCGGACGTACAGGTGCAGGTCCGGTCCTGCGTGCAGTAGCAGGTGCGGTCCAGGGTGCAGTAACAGGTGCGGTCGAGCGTACAAGTCCGGTCTTCCGTTTCCGCGCCGCCAAACGCCGGAACGATCTTGCCGAGCGTATGGATCGTCTCTTTCCGCAGGGCGAGCTTCCGGGCCTTTTTCTTCATCGCGATCTCCTTTGGGCTCCTCTCTGTACCTTAGTGTACCCAAAAGAATCGTGTGTTTGATCGT
>DATMZU010000793.1:0-2491 GCA_035607435.1 Thermoanaerobaculia bacterium
CGGCGACGTGATCGGTAAGTACCACCCGCACGGCGATACCGCGGTCTACGACACGCTCGTCCGCATGGCGCAGGACTTTTCGCTGCGCTATCCGCTCGTCGACGGCCAGGGCAATTTTGGATCGGTCGACGGCGATCCGCCCGCGGCCATGCGTTACACCGAAGTCCGGATGGCGCGCATCGCCTCCGAGCTGCTCGCCGACCTGGAAAAGGACACGGTCGAGTTCATCCCGAACTACGACGGCGAAACCAAAGAGCCGACGGTCCTACCGGCGAAGATCCCGAATCTGCTGATCAACGGCGCCTCCGGCATCGCCGTCGGCATGGCGACGGACATCCCGCCGCACAACGTGCGCGAGGTGGTGGACGCCTGCATCCGGCTGCTCGAAGACAAGAAGCTCCCGGACGACGAGCTCTACGACACCATCCTGGGTCCGGATTTTCCCACCGACGCCGAGCTGATCACGCCGCGCGACGAGATCCGCAAGATTTACGAGACCGGTGCCGGCTCGCTCCGCATGCGCGCCGCCTGGGAGGTGGAGGACGGCGACGTCGTCATCACCGCGCTGCCCTACCAGGTCTCCGGCACCAAGGTGCAGGCGCAGGTCGCCGCCCAGATGCAGGCGAAGAAGCTCCCTATGTTCGAGGACCTGCGCGACGAGTCCGACCACGAGAATCCGACGCGCATCGTCCTCACGCCGCGCTCCAACCGCGTGGACCTCGAAGGCCTCATGGCCCACCTCTTCGCCACCACGGACCTCGAGCGCACCTACCGCGTGAACCTGACGATGATCGGCCTCGACGGCCGGCCGCGGCAGTTCAACCTGCGGGAGCTGCTCGGCGAATGGCTCAAGTTCCGCGTCGAGACCGTGCGCCGGCGCCTGCAGTTCCGCTACGACAAGGTCCTCACGCGCCTCCACATCCTCGACGGCTACCTGATCGCCTACCTCAACATCGACGAGGTGATCCGCATCATCCGCACCGAGGACCACCCCAAGCCGAAGCTCATGGAACGCTTCCGGCTGACCGATACGCAGGCCGAGGCGGTCCTCGAGCTCAAGCTGCGCCACCTCGCCAGGCTCGAAGAGATGCAGATCCGCGGCGAGCAGAGCGAGCTGCTCAAGGAGCGGGACGCGCTGGAGAAGGTCCTGAGCTCCGACACTCGCCTCCGCCGCAAAGTGAAGGAAGAGCTCGCCGCCGACGCCGAGAAATTCGGCGACGACCGCCGCTCGCCCATCGTCGAGCGCGAGGCCGCGAAAGCGATGGACGAAACGGCGCTCATCCCCACCGAGCCGGTCACCGTCGTGCTCTCTGAGAAAGGCTGGGTGCGCGCCGGCAAGGGTCACGACCTCGATCCGAAGGAGCTCTCCTACAAGGCGGGCGACGCCTTCCTGATGGCGGCCAAGGGGAGGAGCAACCAGTCCGCCGTCTTCCTCGATTCGACGGGTCGCACCTACTCCCTCGCCGCGCACGCCCTGCCTTCGGCCCGCGGTCAGGGCGAGCCGCTCTCCAGCCACGTCGCGCCGCCGCCGGGCGCCACTTTCGTCGGCGCGATGATCGGCGGCGACGAGGACCTCTACCTGCTGGCCACCAGCTCCGGCTACGGTTTCCTCGCCAAGCTGGGCGATCTGCAGACGCGGCAGCGCGCCGGCAAGGCGATCGTCACCGTACCGCCGGGCGCCAAGGTGCTCGCGCCGGTGCGCGTCCACGATCCCGAAAACGACCGCCTTGCCGCGGTCACGGACGGCGGCCGGCTGCTGATTTTTCCCATTCAGGATCTGCCGCTCCTGCCGCGCGGCAAGGGAGTGAAGATCATCAGTCTGCCGTCCAAGGGCGAAAAGGAGTCCCTGCTTTACTGCGCCGTCCTGCCCGAGAGCGCGCACCTGCTCGTCCACTCCGGCAAGCGCTACCTCAACCTCAAGCCCTCCGAATGGCAGGCCTATGAGGGCAAGCGGGCGTTACGGGGCAACGTGCTGCCGCGGGGATTCCGGATCGTGGCGGCGCTGGAGGTGACGGGGAAGGGTGTGGCGGAAGAGGGAGCAGGATCGTGAAGCACCAGGATCTCACTCGCGCCGCTAATAGAGAAGCTCCCTATTTTCGCCAATCGCCTCCGGCGATAATAAGGAGAACGGCGATACAGGCGAGGATCCGGGCGCTCTCGCATATAGGAGGAGGTCCCGATGCCGCCCGAGCTCTCAATGGCAGCGATCGTCGCGAGGCTTGAAGCGCAGATCGAGTTCCATCGCGAACGGGAGGCTTTTCATGCCGAGAAGGAAGCCCACCATCGCGAGCAGCGGGCGACCCACGCCGCGGAGCTCGAGACGCTGACCTCGAATCTCGCCGCCTACAAAGCCGCCGCCGCCACGGCGATGGAGTTGGCGCGGCGGGAGGTCGCCCTGCCGACCGCGCCGCCGCCCGTGCCGAGTCAGGACGTCGGCTATCACCCGTCCCTGACCAGGATGGTGAAACGGATCGTGGAGATCAAATCCCCG
>DATMZU010000006.1:0-2300 GCA_035607435.1 Thermoanaerobaculia bacterium
TGCGGATCCCGGCGGTCAAAGGACCGTCCGGCACGGCTTGGATTTCGTCCGCCTCTCCCTCTTCCGCTCGGCCCGGATCGACCTCCCGCCCCAACCAGACTCCGAGGAAGGCCCAGACCGCGGCCAGGGCGAACGTGAACAGAAGATCGACGCGGATCGCGCCTATGACCGTCGCCGACCAGCGGTTCATCCGGTCGCCATAGATCGCAAGCCCCATCCAGAGCAGCGCAAGCACCAGGAGCAGTGCGCCGCGCAGTGTCGCCTGCGAACCTCGGCGGCGCCAGACTGCGACCGCCCAGACCGCAAAGAACGCCGCAGGCGCCAGGATCATCCACGGCATGAAGGCCACGACGAAGAATCCCGCGAGCCCCGCAACGAAAGCCACCGCCGCGGGAACCGCACCGATCGAAAGTCGGCGTGCCGTGGACATCCGCGCCCGAACCACGATCGCCAGGATTCCCGCCGCGACGCTCCCCAAGGCGAGGACCAGCATGATCAGCCCGGTATGGAATTCGTCGTCCATGGAGCCTCCGATTTTCCGCGAAGACTACTCGACGATGGGCTTGGATCGTCCCCGCCGCGCAAGGTTCTTGAATCACCGAGTCGCCGCTCGAACTATATCTTGACCAGATATACCTACCGCGAATATACTCGCCGGCATGGCAACGCACTCCGACGATCCGACCCCCGCCTCTCTGCTGCCGCTTCCGACCGCCACGTTCCACATTCTGATCGCGCTCGCCGAGGGGGATCGGCATGGGTATGCGGTCATGCAGGAGGTGGCCGAGCGGACCGGAGGGCGGACGAAGCTGAACCCCGGAACGCTTTACACGACGCTTCACCGCCTGCTGGAGCAGGGGCTGATCGTCGAGCTGGACGGCAAAGAAATGGCCGCGAGTTCGGACGAGCGCCGCCGGCACTATCGATTGACTCCCCTCGGCCGGCAGGTGGCCGAGCTGGAGCTGGCCCGCTTGGGCGACCTGCTGAACCTCGGCCGGCGTGCCGGCCTTTCGTTCGAGGGGCGGTGAGACCATGAACGTTGAAACCCCATCCTGGGCCGAACGGGCGTACGCCTCGCTTCTTTGGCTCTACCCCGGATCGTTCCGCGAGGAGTACGGCGGCGAGATGACCGCCGCTTTTTCCGCCCGCTGGACGGAGATGCGGCGCACCCGAAGCCCGCTCGCCGCGGCCTGGCTCTGGCTCTCCGTCGCGGCGGACGCCTTGGCGACCGCGTTCTCCGAGCACCGCTCGCGGCTCGCGCAGGATCTCGTCCAGGCCCTCCGCACCCTGGCGCTGCGCGGCAACCGGGCGTTCACGTTGGCGTCGGTCGCGACCCTCGCGCTGGGGCTCGGCGGAGCCACCACGATCTTCAGCCTGGTCCATGCCATGCTGCTCGCGCCGCTACCGTTCGCGGAGCCCGAGCGGGTGGTCCATCTCGCCGCGGCAAACCCTTCGCACGACCTGCCGGAGTTCTCGGTCTCGGTGCCCGACTTTCTCTCTTGGCAGGGCGCCAAAAGCTTCTCCGCGCTCGCCGCCCTAGAGGACGTGAGCGTGAATCTCTCCGGCGACGGGGCGCCCGAGCGGGTGACCGGCCTCGCCGTTTCGGCTCCTCTGTTCGACCTGTTGGGCACGCCGATGGTGGCGGGCCGCGCGTTCACTCGGGATGAGGACACGCCGGGCGGACCCGCCGTCGCGATCCTCGGCGAGGGTCTCTGGCGGCGCCGCTACGGCGGCCAGACCTCCATCCTCGGCCGGACGATCCGGGTGAACGGCGAGCCGCGCACGGTGGTGGGCATCGCGCCGGGGGACGTCGGATTTTCAACCGACGTCGGCCTCTGGCTGCCGCTCGCGCCGCAACCCAACGTCAACCGGGGCGACCGCCGCCTCGCCCTGCTCGGACGGCTCGCGCCCGGGGCGACGATTCCTTCGGCCCAGTCGGAGCTCGGCACGATCACCGCGAGGCTCGAACACGAATTTCCCGACACCAACGAAGGTTGGCAGGCGACGATCGAGCCGGTCCGCGACTGGCTGGTCGGCAAAGAGCTGCGCACCCGGTTGCTCGTCCTGCTCGCCGCGGTGGGCGTTCTGCTGCTCGTCGCCTGCGCGAACGTCGCGAATCTCCAGCTCGCCCGGGCCACGGCGCGGGTCCGGGAGATCGGCATCCGCCGCGCGCTCGGCGCAAGCCCGGCCCGCGTGATCCGCCATCTGATGATCGAAAACCTGCTGCTCGCGGGAGCCGGCGGCGCGCTGGGCCTGGCGCTCGCGGCGGCTGCCCTCCGTGGAGCCGCCGCGATCCTGCC
>DATMZU010000020.1:0-8790 GCA_035607435.1 Thermoanaerobaculia bacterium
AGCAGGAGCGGCCGGGCAAGCAGGACTCCCAGCAGGACGAAGGCGGCGACGCGGATCACCGACCAGGGGACCCAGGCGACGAGGGAACCGAGCAGCGGGTGGTGCGAGGCCGCGGCGTAGGCGCCGACGAAGTAGCTCATGTAGCCGGTGAGCGCGGCGCCGAGGACGAGCCCCAGATAGCCGGCGGAGACGTAGGTGAGCAGGGCGAACAGGCTCAAGTGCAGCAGGTGGATCGGCAGAAACTGGCGCGGTGAGTTTTCCGGCGCGACGCCGGTCATGATCCAGCCGAACATCTCTTTCCGGTAGGGCTCGCCGTTCAAGATGCCGCGCGCCGCCGTCTCGGGCGCGAGCTGGGTGAGAAGGATCACGCCCAGGGAGAGCAGAAGCGCCCAGGACATGCCGGCGAGCCAGGCGCCGCGCACATCTTTCGCCTTCACCCGCGCTTGAAACGTCGGATAGAGGGTGAGGGGCGCGAGGATCGGCAGCAGCCAGGTGCCGCCGGGGAGGTACGCGAGCAGCACCAGGAGCGGGGTGGCGAGCAGCGCGATTTGCGCGGAGCTCACAGCGCACCTCCGGCGGGGCCGAGGTGGATCTCTTCCAATAAGGTGGATTCCGGCGCGTCGAGCGCCCAGGCGACCGCGCGGGCGACTTCGCTCGGCGGCACCATGCTGGCGCGGTTCCAGTCGCCCGGCATGCCGTCCCAGATCGGCGTGTCGGTGGCGCCGGGAAAGAGCGCGGAGATGCGGATGCCGCTGCCGGCCAGCTCCTCGCGCAGGGCGGCAATCAGGCCGTCGAGCCCCCATTTGGTCGCGCAGTAGCCGGTCCAGCCGGGGAATCCGCGCCGCGCCGCGGCGGAGAGGAGCGGGAAGATCCAGCCGCGCCGCCGTTCCTTCATGCCCGGCAGGAAGGCGCGCAGCAGGTGGAACGTGCCGCCGAGGTTGACGTCGAGCATCGCTGAGAAGGCCTGCGGGTCGAGCGTTTCCAGCGGGCCGATCGTGGCCACCCCGGCCGCCGGCACCAGGATCTCCACGCCCCCCCAGAGAGTTTCGATCTGCGCCGCCGCCGCGGCGACCGCGGCCGGATCCGCCACGTCGCAGGAGCGCGCGAGACCCCGGCCTCCGGCGAGGGCGAGCGTTTCTTCGAGCGGCGGTAGCCGCCGGCCGAGGAGAGCAAGGGGATGGCCGCGCCGGCCCAGCTCGATCGCGATCTCGCGGCCGATGCCGGAGCCGGCGCCGGAGACGACGGCCGGAAGGAGAGAAGAGGTCGGGTTCGCCATGGGTGGGCGAGCTTAACAGCGTCGCCTCTACCCCGCCGGCTGTTCTCCGTCCTCCTGCGCTTTCAGATCCTCGAACACGATGCCGATGTTGGTGGCGCCGCTCGCGCGGCAGAGATCGAGGAAATCCGCGACCTGGCCGTAGGGCAGCTCGCCGTCGGCGGCGAGGAAGACCACCTGGGTCGAGCGCGTCGAGAGGACTTCCTCCAGTTTCGCCGCGAGCTGGAAGCGCGGGATCTCCAGCGAGTTGAGGTGGATTTTTCCGGATCGGTCGAGGCGCAGAATCAGCTGCGGCTCGGGCGGCGCCGCCGGGCCTTTCTGCGTCGGCGGCACCTGGACCGGGTGGCCCAGCTGGATCACCGGGGTCAGGCACATGAAGATGATCAGAAGCACCAAGACGACGTCGACCAACGGCGTGATGTTGATCTCGCTACGCATGCCGCGCGGGCCGTTCCCTGCATCCATGAGCGTCACCTCCTGGATCGATTGGACCCGGGGAACGGCGCTCCGGTTCCCGAAGAATCAGCCCGCACCCCCGGCCCGGGATAGACTCGGCGTCGCCGCTTCTTCGCTCGGAGGATCACGCGTGGCCATCAGCCCGGACCGTCGTCTCGCCGTGGGGCGCCAGCCGCTGTCGAGCATCGATTTCGCCTGGCTGCGGATGGACGAGCCGACGAACCTGATGTTGATCAACGGCGTGCTCACGCTCGGCGGGCCGCTCGCGATCGAACGGCTGCGCGCGGTGATCGTTGAGCGCCTGCTGCCGATCGAGCGTTTTCCCCAGCGGGTGGTGAAGGCGCCGGACGGCGCGTCGCGCTGGGAGATTTCGCCGGATTTCGACCTCGACCGGCACGTCTTCGCGGTGACGCTCCCCGACCCGGGCGGCGACCCCGAGCTGACCGAGGTGGTGAATCCCTTGCTCGGCGAGCCGCTCGACCCTTCCCGGCCGCTGTGGGAGTTTCGGCTGATCCATAACTACCAGGGCGGCTCGGTGCTGATGGGGCGCATCCATCATGCCGTGGGCGACGGCATGGCGTTGATGCTGGTGCTGCTGTCGCTCACCGACCGCCACCCGGACGCGCGGACGGCGGTGCCTTACGTCGATCCAGCGGCGGTCCGCCAGGCGGTCGCCGCGCCGCCCCCGGGCAACCCGTTCACCCGGATCTTTCAGCAGGCGAAGCCGGACATCGCCGGGATTCGCTCCGAGGCCGAGCAGCTGATGCCCGAGGGGATGAAGCTGCTGCTCCAGCCGGGTGAAGCGTTCCGCTCGCATCGTTGGCTCACCGCCCTCTCTTCCGCGTTTTCTTTCCTCCGCCTGGTCGCCCGATGGCCCGATCCGAAGACGGTATTCAAAGGCCCGCTCGGCGTGGCGAAGAAGGCCGCCTGGTCCCAGCCGCTCCGCGTCGCCGACGTCAAAGCGCTCGGCCAGGCGTTCGGCGGCTCGATCAACGACGTGCTGCTCACCGCAATGGCGGGCGGCCTGCGCCGCTATCTGCTCGGCCGCGGCGAGACGGCCGACCGGGTGTCGTTCCGCGCCGCGATGCCGGTTAACCTGCGGGGCCTCGAAGAAATGGCCGCGCTCGGCAACCGGTTCGGCTTGGTGTTCCTGTCGATCCCCGTGGGCATCGCCGATCCGATCGAGCGCCTGGCCGAGCTGCGCCGGTTGTCCAAGAAGCTTCGCCTCTCGACCGAGCCGGTGGTGGTCTACGGCATCCTGCGCCTGCTCGGCAAGCTGCCGCATTTCATCCAGCGGCTGGTGGTCGCGATCTTCGCCACCAAGACCACCGCGGTGATGACCAACGTCCCCGGCCCGCGCGAGGAGCTGTTCTTGGCCGAGGTGCCGATCCGCGACATCTTCTTCTGGGTGCCGCAATCGGGGCGCGTGGGCTTGGGCATCAGCATTTTCAGCTACAACGGCCACGTCCGGCTGGAGATCGGCACCGACACGGGCCTGGTCCCGGATCCGGAACAGATCGTCCTAGAGTTCCACCACGAATTCGAGGACATGCAGCGGCTCGCGCGCGAGAAAAGCGCGGGCTAGAGGAGAAACGAGGATGCTGATCCCCGCCGTCCTGGTGTTTCTGATGTTCATCGTGATCGCCGCCCAGATCCAGCGCAAAGCCCTGGCCGCGCTATCGACCGAGGACAAGGCGAAGGTGGTCGACGTGGCAACCCGGACGTCGCTCGGCTGGTTCCTCGCCGCGATCGGCTTTCTCGTCGCGTTCTTCGTCACTATCCGGATGTGGCCGGAGCGGACCGAGATCGCCAGCACCGCGGCGCTCGTCGCCGTGCTCGCCCTGGGGGTGGCCGGCGGCGTCAGCACCTATCGCCGCTACCAGATCGCGGGCATGCCGAAGGATTTCTTGAAGAAATTCATCCTCGCCCGGACCATCCGTACGGCGGGCGCGATCAGCCTGTTCGCGGCGGTCCTTTCGACCGTGTTTCATTCGGGCCGGTAGGTCTCCTGGGGACCAGGGCAGGCACAAGGCCTGCCCCTTGTCCCTTCCGGATTCCATGTGTAGGGGCGGCCCCCCGTGGCCGCCCTGGAATCGCGGCAGACGGTGGAGAGATCAGTAGTACGAGATGATCAGCTGCGGGCGATCGGCCAAGGCGGCCTCGCCCGAGTAGAAGCCGACGTAGTCATACCCCCCATCGTCGTTGTCGCCGGTCGTGAAGTGAATGCGGACCTGGGTTTTGCCTCCCCGGTGGACCGCCGCGATGCCGGAGGCGTCGAACGAGCATTCCGACCAATCGCCGTTGGCCGCCGCGACCGACATCGTGCAGACCGAGGTCGCCGTGGCGCTCGCCTGCCAGTCGGCGTTTTCGAGCGCTGTATTGCCGTTGAGCCCCGCGGTTTGCACGTCCACCACCAGATTGCCATGGGTGGTGAACGGGCTGGTTCCGGACACCGAGCCGCGCTTGATCCGCAGCCGGGCGACCGCGACCGTCACGGCGTCCGGCACCGACAGAGTGCCGAACGACAGGATGCCGCGATACTCCTCGTCCGCGGCGGTGTCCCCGGCGCGGATCGCGGTGGTGGTCGCGGACGTACTGACGTTCGAGCCGCCGACGCTCGAGGTCTCGGACGATTCGAGCACGTAGCCGTCGTCGCCGGACTGCGAGTAGAACGTCACGGAGTGACCCAGCTTCAACAAGGGATAGCTGTCGAACGCGATGTTTTCCTTCTCGCTCTCGCTCGCGCTGCCGGGATAGAAGTGACGGGTGTCGGTCCAGGCGACGAACGCGCGCGAATCCACCACGTCGAGCCCGATGTATTCGCCGTACTGGTTCGGGTTGTAGTTGCCGTTGTCCGTGCTGTTTTCGTCCGAGGTGACGGTCGCGCTGTTGTTGAACTCGGCCGAGGCGCCGGTGAGCTGGTGGTTGCTCCAGGTGGCACCGCAGTCGGTCGAGGTTCCGAGGTAGAGATCGACCTCATTGTTCGAGGCGACGTTGCGCGCATCGAGCCAGGCGGTGACCACCTCGCCGTCGTACTGATCGACCGCCAGGAACGGATTGAATTGGACCACCCCGGTCGTCCCCGCGTCGTTCACCCGGACGGGAGCATCCCAAGTGGTGCCGCTGTCGGTCGAGCGGGTCACCCAGATGTCGGTGTCCTTGACCGCGTCGCCCGAGCCGAAGTCGGCGTAGGTGATGTACAGGTTGGCGTTGCATTCTCCTCCCGAACGATCGACGTCGATCGCGCCGAGCGGACCGATGCAGCGGTCGTTCTGCGCCTTCGGGCACGAGGCGGAGGAAGCGCTGAAGCTGGTCAGGTTGTGATCGACCACCTGGACCGGCGTCGTCCAGGTGGCGCCGCCGTTGGCCGACTGGGTGTAGAACAGGCGCTCGTTGGTGCAGCTGGCGAAGGGACAGGTGAGGGTCTCGAAGATCACGTGAAGCTTGCCGTTGGTCTGCACCGCGATGTCGCAGCCGAGGTCGAGCCCGCCGCCGGAAGGCGTGGGCAGATCGACCTCCGTCCAGGTGGCGCCGGAGTCGGTGGAATAACCGAATTTTTCGTCGTTGTTGCGGTCCCAGCAGGTGTAGTGGCGGCCGTGGTACGTGCTGGTGGCGGAGTTGTCGATCAGGTAGAAGTTCTTGTCCTCGATGTCGGACGTGGACCAGCTGTTCTTGACCACCCCTTGACCGTTCCAGGTCGCCCCGCCGTCGGTCGAGCGGGCGACCACCATCGAGTAGGTGATCGTTCCTCCGGTGTAGCAGAGCAGCATGTAGTTCAGATACACCGAGTTGGCGTCGCTCCAGGAGAGCGCGGGGTCGCTGCCGAACACGGTCCCGCCGCAGGCCGGGAGCGTCGGATAGTCGGCGACGCCGGGCGCGCAGGTGTAATCCCAGGTGGTGCCGCCGTCGCTCGAATAAAACACCGCTTGAATGCCTCCCGCGCATGACCCGCCCATGTCGTCCCAGGTGTTTGCGGCGGCGACGATCTGACTGGTGTCGCTCGGGTTGACCGATATCTGAACCTCGCCCTGATATTCCTCCGGGCTCGGGGAGGAGGTCGCCGCGACATTGCGGTCGGTGCCGGAAGAGACGCGCGACACGGCCGCCGGCCCGGTATCGACCGGAGCGTGGGCGAGCTTCGCATCCACCACCACGTCACCGTAGAGCTGGCGGGCGAATTTCTCGTGCAGCGCGATCCAGCGGTTGTGCCAATCCTCGGCGACGCGCGGAATCGCCACCTCGAAATGCCGCCGCTCCATGTCGATCGTCAACATCTCGCGCGGCGACAGCGGCAGCTCGCGCAGGTAGGCGTCGATCGCCGCGGGGTCTTTCATCTTGCCCAAGCGTCCCGGTTCGAGCGCCTTGAGCTTCGCGCTCGCCACCGCTTCCTCGTAGAGCGGCAAGAGCAGCGCGCGGCGCGCCGAGGGCTCGAGCTCGCGAGCCTGTGCCGCGGCGGCCGGCGGAGCGAAGGCGGCGAATCCCCACACGGCCATGGACAAAGCGGTGGCGGAGAACCAAGCGGACCTGTCCTTCATTGGAATTCCCTTTCTCGTTCAGACGTTTGGTGCTCAGTCGTCGCGCGTCGGCGCGCCGGCTCTTACAAGCGTTCCTGTGCCTAAAGAACACGCGGCAGCGCGAAATCCTGCGGTCGCAAAGGCCCCGAATTGGCCGTCGGACCTCGCAACCTCCGATTCCGGGGGACGTACAACAGGTTCAGGTGGTTCGATCACAACATTCCACCCCGCGGGGTCTTGACTGGCCCCAGCCCAAGGTCTAGGGTGTCTGTACCCGTGTTTCGCCCGGTCCGCCCCTTCGGCCTGCAATAAAGGAGAGTTCCTTGAACAAAGCGAAAAATCGTTCGAAATCAACCATCGCCCTGATCCTGGCGACCACGATCGGCGCCTCCGGCGCGCTGTTCGCGGATGAGCTCAGAACCCCTGCCAGCGGCCACGCCCGCCTGCCGGAGCAAGCCTTCGAAACCGTCAAGGAAGAGGCGAACGTCGCGTTGCGCGACGCCTATTACGAGCTTCGCCGGCAGAAGGTCGGCGGGGGCGAGTTCAACGCCGCCGCGGCCCGTGCGAAGGCGATGGAGGAGAAGTCGAACCAGCGCGTCGCGGCGCTCCGGACCGGCACGGTCTGGACACCCCTCGGCCCGCAACCGATTCAAATGGCCCAGACGCCGCAAAACGGCAGCAACCGCAGCGACTGCAGCGGCCGCGGCAACGTGATCGCGATCGACGGCGGAGTCGCCGTGCCGCATCCGGTCTACCTCGGCACCGCCCAGGGCGGAATTTGGAAGAGCACCGACGACGGCACGACCTGGAGCCCGATCACCGACTTCCTGGGCTCTCTCGCCGTCGGCTCGATCACTATCGACCCGGCCGCGCACACCGCGACGACCGCCACGATCTATCTCGGCACCGGCGAAGCGAACGGCTCGGGCGACAGCTACGCGGGCGTCGGCATTTACAAATCGACCAACTCCGGCGCCACCTGGAGCGGCCCGTTCGGCAGCGCCGAGTTCACCGGCCGTACGGTCAGCTCGATCGCGATCGATCGCAACAACGCGAACATCCTGCTCGCGACCACGGCCTCCGGCATCTTCGGCGTCGGCGCGGCCCAGCCCGCGGTCTTGGCGCCGCGCGGCCTCTACCGCTCGACGGACGCCGGTCTGACCTGGACCTGCACGACCTGCGGCGCCGGGACCGACAACAATCGCTACAACAACGTGGTGCAGGACCCCGTCACCCCGACCACCTGGTTCGCGGCCGGCTGGCAGTCGGCCCTGGGCGCCGGGACCTTGAACGGCGGCGTCATCAAGTCGGTGGACAACGGCCTCACCTGGACCCAGGTCGGCGGCACGGGTGGTCTACCGGCCGCCGCGGCCGCCTGGGCGCGCGCGACCATCGCGGTCGCCAAAGCTCCGGCCGACGCTCTCGCGACGTACTACGTGGGCAACAGCTTCACCAACGCCGGGCAGAACCCGGGGCGGATCTACAAGTCGGTCGACGGCGGCGTCAACTGGACGCTGCTGACCGCGGCGAACGGCTACTGCGGCGGCCAGTGCTTCTATGACCAGCCGGTCTGGGCGCAACCGGACAACCCGATGATCGTCTACCACGGCGGAGCCGGCGCGGTCGCCTCGGCGGGCAACACCCGTGCGAACGTCCGTCGCTCGACCGACGGCGGCACGACGTTCACCGACATCATGATCAGCGCGGACGCGACCACCGCGGTCCACTCCGACACCCACTACCTGATCACCGACCCGGCGACCCCCACGACCCTGTGGGTGGCTTCCGACGGCGGCATCTGGCGCTCGCCCGACCGCGGCACCAACTGGGCGACCAAGAACTCCAACATCAATACCGTCCAGTTCACCGGCGTCGATCTGCACCCGACGAACGCGAGCATCGCCTACGGCGGCACGCAGGACAACGGCACGAACACGGGCAGCGGCTCGTTCGGTTGGCTCCATTCGGACGACGGCGACGGCGGTTTCGCGCTGATCGACCAGACCGACCCGAACAACGTCGTCCACACCTACTTCAACCAGTCCGGCAGCCTGATGGCCGCCACCACCTCGCTGCTCGGCGTGAATTCCGGTCCGAACGATTACACGACGATCGTCGGAGCCTGCTCCGCGGCCTCGTGCGGCGTCCTGGTCAACAACGGAATCCCGCTCGCCGACCGCGTGCTGTTCTACGCCCCGTTGGCGCTCGATCGCGGCGTCACCGACACGTTCTACTACGGCACCAACAAGCTCTACCGCTCGCCGAACTTCTTCGCGAACGCCCAGACGGCGACGCCGACGACCGTGATCTTCTTCCCGCTCGGCACCGGTGCCACCGGCCAGGACCTCACGGCGGGCGGCGGCGCGATCAGCACCATCGAGACGTTCGCCGCCCAAGCGCCCGCGCATGGCGGCACCAACGCCGCGATCCTCTACACCGGATCGTCCGATGGCCGGGTCTTCCGCTCGACCGACACCGGAGCCAGCTTCACCCTGGTCGATTCGCCGAACATCTATGTCTCGGACCTCGTGATCAACCCGAGCAACT
>DATMZU010000036.1:0-2006 GCA_035607435.1 Thermoanaerobaculia bacterium
GCCGGAACCCGAGACCCCCGTCACCACCGTCAGCTTGCCGAGCGGAAACTCGACCGACAGGTCTTTGAGGTTGTTCTGGCTCGCCCCTTCGATCACCAGCGGCTTGCCCTTGCCGGGCCGCCGCTCGGCGGGAATCGGCACCGAGGCGGTCCCCGCGAGGTAGTGCCCGGTGAGCGACTTGGGATTCTTCGCGATCTGATCCGCCGTTCCTTCGGCGACCACCTCCCCGCCGTGGATGCCTGCGCCCGGCCCCAAGTCGATCACCCAGTCGGCCGCGCGGATCGTGTCCTCGTCGTGCTCGACCACCAGCACCGAATTGCCCAGGTCGCGCATCCCTTGGAGCGTCGCGAGCAGCCGCGCGTTGTCGCGCTGGTGAAGGCCGATCGACGGCTCGTCGAGGACGTAGAGCACGCCCATCAGCTTGCTGCCGATCTGGGTCGCGAGGCGGATGCGCTGGCTCTCTCCCCCCGAGAGGGTGGCCGACGAGCGGTCGAGAGTGAGATAGCCGACCCCCACGTCGTCCAGGAAGGCGAGCCGGTCGGAGATCTCCTGAAGCACCTTGCCGACGATCGTCCGCTCGCGGTCCGACAGGGCGAGCGCCCAGAGGAAACGGCGCAGGTCCGCCACCGAGCGGGAGGACAACGTGTCGATCGGCTGGCCGGCGACGGTGACCGCGAGCGCCTCGGGGCGTAGGCGCCGGCCTTTGCAGTCTGGGCAGGGATTGACCGACATGAAGCGCTCGATCTCCGCGCGCACCCCTGCCGATTCGGTCTCCTTGTAGCGCCGCTGGAGTAGAGGGACCACCCCTTCCCAAGAGCCCTTCCACTTGTAGCTCGACTTGCTGCTCTCCAGCTTGAAGGTCAGCTCCTCGCTGTTGCCGTAGAGGATCGCGTCCTGCGCGATCTTCGGCAGCCGGCTCCAGGGGGTGGACATCGAGAAGTCGAGCGCCTTGGCGAGCGTCTGGATCATCCGCATCCGCCAGGACTTCGAGCCCTCCGGCCAGGGGGCGACCGCCCCGGCGTCGATCGACCGCTCGGGATCGGGGATCACCTTATAGGGATCGACCCCCATCAGCGTGCCGAGGCCGGAGCAGGTGGGGCACGCGCCATACGGGCTGTTGAACGAGAACAGCCGGGGCGTGATCTCCGAAAGGCCGGTGCCGCACTCCGAGCAGGAGTAGTTCTGCGACAGCGTCTCTTCCGGCTGCCCCTCGGGCGCGAGGACGATCAGGCCGCCCGAGACCTTGAGCGCCGTCTCGATCGAGTCCGCCAGGCGCTTTTCGATGCCGGGCTTGACCACGATCCGATCGACCACGACGTCGATCGAGTGCTTCTTCTGCTTGTCGAGCGTCGGCGGCTCCCCCGCCAGCTCGACCATCTCGCCGTCGATCCGCACCCGGTGGAACCCCTCGCGCGCCATCTGGGCGAGCTGCTTCTTGTACTCCCCCTTCTTGCCACGGATGAACGGCGAGTAAAGGACCAGACGCGTCCCGGCCGGCATTTCGAGCGCGCGATCGACCATCTGCTGCACCGTCTGCGGCCGGATGACGGCGCCGCAGCTCGGGCAGTGAGGGGTGCCGATCGAGGCGAACATCAGCCGCAGGTAGTCGTGGATCTCGGTGACCGTACCGACCGTCGAGCGCGGGTTCTTGGACACCGACTTCTGCTCGATCGAGATCGCGGGCGACAGGCCTTCGATCGAATCGACGTCCGGCTTCTCCATCTGCTGGAGAAACTGCCGGGCGTACGACGACAACGACTCGACATAGCGCCGCTGCCCCTCGGCGAACAGGGTGTCGAACGCAAGAGACGACTTGCCGGACCCCGAAACGCCGGTGATCACCACCAGGCGGTTTCTCGGGATCTCGACGTCGATGTTCTTGAGGTTGTGCTCGCGGGCGCCGCGGACGGAGATCGAATCCATAGGGCGGAGCATCCTAACCGGTCGGCGGGGCAGAACATTCCACCCGGCTCGGTCGTGGCTCAGTTTGCCCCGCAGCGACTGGC
>DATMZU010000055.1:0-4287 GCA_035607435.1 Thermoanaerobaculia bacterium
ACGCTGCTCGCGCAGATCACCTCCGGCACCAATGCGATCACCCACCTCCACCCTGACCACCTCGGCACGCCCCGACTTCTCACCGGCGCGAACGCCTCGGTCGCCGGTTTCCACGCCTACTTCCCCTTCGGCGAGGAGCTCAGCCAGACCTTTACGAGCACCTACACGGACCGCATGCGCTTCACCGGCCACGAACGCGATCTCGCGAATGCCACGGGGGCGGCGGACGACCTCGACTACATGCACGCGCGGCACTATGGGCCGCTGGTGGGGCGGTTCATGAGCACGGATCAAGGATTCTCCGAAGAGACACAGCCTCAAAGTTGGAACCGGTATTCCTATGTCCTCGCCAATCCGATGACCGCCACGGACCCCACGGGACTCTGGCCTTTCTTCCACTATCCGATCTTCACGGACAGCATCACGGTGCGCGCCTCCGGCATCGTCTCGGATGTCTCGTCTGAGCTTTCGAAGGCAGCAACTATCTTCAGATTTCTGTTGGCGCTAGCCGGTGTCGGTGGCCACTCAAGTCATCGACCCGCCGAACATATAGTGATGTTGGATGGCAAACCGGTCAGAATGAGTTACGGGATCATCTTCCCAATAGGACCCATCGGCGATCTCGGTGCCACGGAAGCCGAAGCAACGAGCATCTTCGATCGCATCGGGCTCCGGAAGTCTTTGACCAGCGAGACCCAGGTGGACGAGATTCTGACGGGAGAAGCGGAAAGCTTCGCTGGTGCTGGGTCAGAGACGGAATTGAGGGATGTCGACCGGCTCGTCTCGCAGTATGGTGGCGAAGCATCAGAATGGTCAAAGGTCAGCAGCACTGCTTACAGCGCAGAAGATGGGTCTGTTTTCGAAGCGCATGCATATAGGAATGTCCAAACGGGCCTCGTCGTAGAGCTGAAAACGAAGCTGATCGCTTATATGGGGGGAATTCGGCCGTGATCGTTCGCTGCGTCTCCAGTAAGACCTCTCGCGAGCAGGTCGAGCGATTTCACCTGGATCCGCCGATCGAACAGAGATTCCACATCACTCCCGGGAAGAGATATGTCGTCTTCGGTCTATTCGTTGCATCTCCGGGGCCACCCGAATTCGGTCCGGGGGTCATCTTGAATATCATCGATGACTTCGGTCGGCTAGCTCCCACTCCCCTCTTCCACTTTGAAATCGTCGATCCGAGACTTTCGCGCTACTGGATAGCCAAAAAGAAACCGGGCTCGGCGAGCATCTCGCTCGCTCCAGCGAGTTTCTTCGAAGAATACTTCCACGACGACCTCTCGGAAGGAGCTCCGGCGGCCGAGGCTGCCTTCAGGACCGCGAAGGATCTTCTCGAAAGGGAATTCGCGACCTCGATCGACGCACTGCCAACCAAGATTACTGATCCTCGAGAGGCCGCAGCCTATTGGAGGCTCGGTTTCTTGAGCGACGATGACCTTCCGGAAGTCGCCGTCAGCCTGCTGTCGCTGGGCAACTTCGATTCCCCGAGCTTGAGACGTTTGGCGGGCGAAGCGGCGGGCGCCCCGGATCTCGCCAAGCTGTTTCGCCGATCATTGGCCGAGCTGTCGGTCGAGGAGTTTTCGGACGGGCCGGCCGCAGCGGATTGGCTGATTCGTCGGATGGCGCAAAAGATCGTGGACGGAACCCTTGACCCCTATCAGGGAGCTCGCCTGATCTGGCAGATTCACGTCAAAGAGCCATCCGGGAGCCCGTTGGAGGCCCACCCCTTCAACTACGCCGCGAGCGAATACGAAAGCCGACCGGAGGATCGCCAGTTTTTCACGGATGCGATCTTGAGAGAGGCGAAGGACCTCCTCGGCAGCGACTGAGATTGGACCCTGGTGAGAGCCCGGCGGTTCCAGCGAGGATCGGGCGGTCACCCACGAGCTCGAAAATGCCGCCGGGAACTTCCCAGCCGCGCCGGGAACTTCCCAGCCAGGCCGGGAGCTTCCCGGACCCGCCGGGAGGTTCCGGCCGGCGCGCGGATCGTTCCCGGAGCCGCCGGGAACTTCCCGGCCGCGCTGGGAGCTTCCCGGAGCCGTCGGGACGTTCCCGGCCGCGCCGGGAGTCTCCCGGACCCGCCGGGGAGGCTGCCGCACCCGGCTGGAGCCGTGAGAATCGGCACGCCCATCCCTCCTCTTGGCGAGGAATTCGATTTCTTCGGACCGGAGCTCGAACTTCTCGGACTCCGGGCGATTTTTTCGGACCGAAATTCGATTTCTTCGGACTCGAGCTCGGTCTCATCGGACGGACATTCGGTCAAATCGGACCCGAAATCGGTGGAATCGGACTCGAAATCGATTTTCCCGGACGGGAATTCGATTTCACCGGACCGAAATTCGATTTCTTCGGACCGGATTTGGGTGAAATCGGACCGAAATTCGGTCAAATCGGACTCGAAATCGATTTTCTCGGACCGCAATCCGCCCCCTGAAGGCTTGCTGGGATTTGCGGTTCGGTTTGCCGGACTGCCGACCTCAAGCCGTCTCGACAACCACCGCGGTGCCGTAGCAGAGGACCTCGGAGACGCCGTTCATCACCTCGGTCGCGTCGTAGCGGACGCCGACGATGGCGTTCGCCCCGAGCTGCGTCGCGTGGGCGACCATCATCTCGAAGGCCTCGCTGCGGGCCTTCTCGCACAGCTCGGTGAAGAGCGTGATGTTGCCGCCGGCGAGCGTCTGCAGGGAGCCGCCGATGGTGCCGAAAATCGAGCGCGAGCGGACCGTGATGCCGCGCACGACACCGAGGTTGCGGACGATCCGATGGCCCGCGAGCTCGAAGGTGGTCGTGGTCATGTGGAGCTGCATGGGAGTCTCCTCGAAGGGGCCGGCGGAGCGCCGGCGGGAAGAAGCACGAGTCGATCTTAAGCCTGCGGTAGCCCGGAGGACCGGGGGCGCGCGACGTCTCGATCGGCCTGCGGTTGGATACGGCCGTTCCCGGCTCCGAGTTTTCGGCCGAGGCGATCCGCTTCGTCCCGCTCCCCTTCCCCCGCTCCCTCGCTGCTGGTAGCCTGCGCAGGATATGCGCGAGTTTCGATATCCCTAGACCTGGTCCGAGAGGCTCCTCCCATGACGCTCTCCGCTCGTCTCGCCGGCTCCGCGCTCGCTCTTCCGCTTGTTCTCGTCGCCTTCTGTGTCCTCTCCATCGCGCCCGCGGCGTTCGGGGCCCTGCCGCCCAACTTCACCGACGAGCAGGTCACGACCGTGGCCGGCCCGACGGGGTTCGACTTCACGCCGGACGGGCGGCTCCTGGTCGCCCGCCAGGCGGGCGAGCTGATCGTCCGCCAGGGAACGACGAACACCTCCGCGGTCACCTTCCCGGCGAGCCTGATCTGCTCCAACTCCGAGCGCGGCCTGCTCGGCGTAGCGGTCGACCCGAGCTTCGGCCCCGGGGCCGGGCAGAACCGGTTCATCTACCTCTTCTACACGTTCCACAAGACGGCCGGGGCGTGCAGCTCGGCCGGCACGGCGGTCAACCGGGTCTCCCGCTTCGTCCTCGCGGACAACAACACGGTCAGCTTGGCGACCGAGACCGTGCTGGTCGATAACATGCCGTCGACCGCGGGCAACCACAACGCGGGGGACGTCGAGTTCGGCAAGGACGGCTATCTCTACATCACGATCGGCGACGGCGGATGCGATTACGCGGGGGACAGCGGCTGCCAGGGGAGCAATGACGCCTCGCGCGACCAGCAGACGCTGACCGGCAAGGTGCTGCGCATCACCAAGGACGGCGGCATCCCGCCCGACAACCCGTTCCAGGGCTCGGGCACCGCGCGCTGCAACGTGACCGGCGGGACGACCGCCGGCAACAAGTGCCAGGAGACCTTCTCCTGGGGGCACCGCAATCCGTTCCGCCTGGGCTTCGATCCGAACCCAGCCGGCACGCGGTTCTTCATCAACGACGTGGGCGAGGGCGCGCGCGAGGAGATCGACCTCGCGCAGGCCGGCTCCGACTACGGCTGGAACTGCCGCGAGGGGACTCTCGTCAACAACACGGGCGGACCGTGCAACCCGACGCCGCCGAACCTGGTGCCGCCGATCTTCGAGTACAGCCACGGCGCGCAGGTGCCGGGCTCGACCAGCCCGACCAGCTGCAACTCGATCACCGGCGGCGCCTTCGTGCCCAACGGCGTCTGGCCGGCGACGTTCGACAACTCCTACCTGTTCAGCGACTTCATCTGCGGCTGGATCTTCCGCCTCGCGGGCGCGAACGGCGGCGGCCCGTTCTCGACAGCGAGCGATTTCGCGACCAGCCTGGGCGGCTCCTCGGCGGTCGACCTGC
>DATMZU010000061.1:0-10390 GCA_035607435.1 Thermoanaerobaculia bacterium
AGCAGGAACGCCGTGCCGTACTCGAACCCCGGACCGCGCAGGTCGCCTTCGTAGTGGGTGACGAAGCGCAACACGCCGTAGACCGTCCCCGCGCCGGCTTGGCCGATCGTGCCGAGCGTCGCGAGCGGCTCGCCGGGCACCGGACGGTAGAGATGACCTTCGAGCTTGAGCCCCAGGAATACCGAGATGGCGATCAGGACGAAGAACGTCAGTCCCCGCTGCCACCGCTTCAGGTAAAGATGGCCGCCGCCGGGAATCAACCAGGCGATCACCGCCGCGGCGATCGCCGTGCCGGTTCCGAGGTTCGGCCCCGCGGCCACCGGAATTTCGCTTTCCGCCACACTAGCTCCTTATCGTCGCGCAGGTTCGCGCGGGCACGCCGGAAGAGTCCCGGACGACGGGACCCGAGGCTCCGTGATCCCGAGCCCGCCTCAGGCCTCGTCGTTGAGCAGCTCGCGCAGCTCTTTGCCCGGTTTGAAATACGGAATTCGTTTCGGCGGCACGTCGACCTTGTCGCCGGTCTTCGGATTGCGCCCGGTGCGCGCCCCCCGGTGGCGAATGCGGAAACTGCCAAACCCGCGCAGCTCGATCTTCTCGCCCGACTTGAGCGACAGGACGATGCTGTCGAAGACCTCGTTGACGATGATTTCCGCCTGCTTCTTGGTCAGTTGCGTCGTGCGGGCAACCTCTTCCACCAGCTCGGCCTTGGTCATTCCGTCTCGTGCGAACACCGTCGACCCCCAGTTCCCAGAGAAGATTGCCAGAGATGAAAACGGCGGCCCTTTTAGGACCGCCGACCAAGACTACCGCAAAATTAGGCGCTCTGAGCTTCGGAAGTTTCCTCGGCGGCTTCCGGGTCGCCGGAGTCTTCCTCGGCATCCGCCCCGTCGCCTTCGCCTTCCCCATCTCCATCCGCATCGGCACCGGCGCCGCGCTTGCCCTCCGGCTCCTCGCTCGGCTTGACCACGCCGACCCGGATCGCCGCTTCGCGCGTCGATTTGCCGGCATCCGCCGCGCGCCGGTTCGCATCGTCCTTCAAGGCATCGAGCTCTTCGCCTTCCGGCTGCGACACGCCATGGAGCGAGAGACCGACCTTCTTGTCCCCCTCCTCGATGCGCAGGATGCGCGCGCGCACCCATTCGCCGACCGCGAAGCGATCCTCCAGACGCTGCCCGGCGACCACGTCGATCTCGCTCACGTGAGCCAGACCTTCGAGGCCGTTGTAGATGTCGATGAACAGCCCGAAGTCGGTGACGTTGACCACCCGGCCGTCGAGCACGTCGCCCACCCGGTGACTCTCGGCGAAATCGTCCCACTCGTTCGGCATGAACTCCTTGAGCGAGAGGGAGACGCGCTGATTGTCCACGTCGATGTTGATGATCCGGGCCTTGACCGTGTCGCCCTTCTTGAGCACTTCGCTCGGGTGCTTGACCCGCTTGGTCCAGCTCATGTCGGAGACGTGGATCAGGCCGTCGATGCCGTCGGTGATCTCGACGAACGCGCCGAACTCGGTGAGGTTGCGCACCTTGCCTTCGATCACGCTGCCCACGGGATGGCTGTCGGCCAGCTCCTCCCACGGGTTGCGCTCGGTCTGGCGCAGCGACAGAGAGATCCGCCGCTGGTCCATGTCGAGCTCGGAGACGATCGCCGCCACCTCGTGGCCGACTTCGAGGATCTTCGCCGGGTTCACGACCTTCTTGGTCCACGACATCTCGCTCACGTGGATCAAACCTTCGACGCCCTCTTCGATCTCGACGAACGCGCCGTAATCGACCAGCGACACGACCCGGCCGGAGACCCGCGAGCCGATCGGATACTTCTTATCGACCAGGTGCCACGGATCTTCGGAACGCTGCTTATAGCCGAGCGAGACGCGCTCGGTCTCGGGGTCGAACTTCAAGACCACGATCTCGATCTCGTCGCCGACCTTGAAGTGCTCGGACGGGTGGTTCACCCGGCCCCACGAAATGTCGGTGATGTGCAGCAGCCCGTCGATGCCGCCCAGATCGACGAACACGCCGTAATCGGTGATGTTCTTGACGATGCCGGGGAGGCGCGCCCCCTCTTCCAGCCGCTTGAGCGTCTCGGTCTTCTTCTTCTCGAGCTCCTTCTCAAGGACGGCCTTCCGCGACAGCACGATGTTGTTGCGCCGCCGGTCCAGGCTGATGACCTTGAATTCGAGCTCCATGCCGCGCAGCGCTTCCAGGTTCTTCACCGGCTTGATATCGACCAGCGAACCGGGGAGGAAGGCGCGCAGGCCAACGTCCACCGTGAGACCGCCCTTGATCCGCTCGATCACCCGCCCCTTGATCACGCGACCCTCTTTGAACGCACGATCGACCTCGGTCCACCTGCGCATGCGCAGGGCCTTGGTGTGGGAGAGGAGCACGTGCCCCTCTTGGTCCTCGGTCTTCTCCAGCAGCACGTCGACTTCGTCGCCGACGTTGACGGACAGCTTGCCGTCGCGGTCGAGGAACTCGTCGATGGGGACCAGACCCTCGGACTTGTAGCCGACATCGACGATCACCGAGTTGGCGGTGACGCCGATCACGCGGCCCGGGACGATTTCGCCCTCGGTCAAGTTCCGCATGCTCTCGTCGTAGAGCGCCAGGAGCGCCTGGTAGTCCATCTCCTGGTCGGTATTGGACTCAGCGGTAGGCTGGTCCTGGTCAAAGTGGGACGGCATAAAGGGTGCTACCTCCTTGGTATTTGGATTCAGGCGGAAGCGGCGCGCCTGTTGAGGCCCAATGGGGGCGCCGAGCTCAACGGAACTCTAACTCGTCGGAATCTCGGGCCATCGAGTATAGGTGCCGGTATGCAAAGGTGTCAATCTATGGGAAGAGCAAAGGACAAAAGGACCTAAAGGACGGCAAGGACTCCAAGGACGAAAAGACGAAAAAGCCCCTGAATCCCGCCGTCCTTGGAGTGCTTGCCGTCCTTCAGGTCCTTTTCTTCGCCCGACCGGCGCCCCGCAGCAGCCAAAACGCCGGCACGCCCGCCGCGATCACCAGGGTGGCCCGAAGCGCATTCGCGGGGTCGGCCACGAACAAATTTCCCACGATCGCCGCTCCGGCCGCCACGAACGCCGCGGGCACCCACGGATAGCCGGGCGAGGCGAACGGCCGCGCCGCGTCGGGCAGTTTCTTGCGCAGCGCGAAGAGGGCGACGCCGGAGGCCCCGAACAGCACCCAGTCGGCGAACACCGCGTAGTTCAACAGCCGTGCGTAAGCTCCGGTCGTCGCGAGCAGCGCCGCGACGGCGGCTTGGAGCAGGATCGCCGCGGTGGGCGCCCGAAAGCGCGGATTGAGGACGGCGAAGCGCTCCGGCAGCAGGCCGTCCGCCGCCATCGCGTAATAGACCCGCGGGGCGGAGAGCAGCGCGAGATTCAAAAAACCGAACGTCGAGACGACCACCAGCAGCGAGATCGTCCGCGCGCCCGTCTCGCCGAAAAGCCGCGCCGCGGCATCCGCCGCAGGCGTCCGGCTCGCCGCGAGAGCGGGCGCGCCGAGCACGTGGAGGTAGGCGAAGTTCGCGCCGAGGTAGATCAGGATCACGCAGACCACGCCCCAGAGGATCGCCCGCGGCAGGTTGCGCTCCGGCTCGCGAACCTCTTCGGCGATGTAGTTGACGTTCTGCCACCCGCCGTAGGCGAACATGGCAGGGGCCAACGCCGCCAGGAACACCGAGAGCAGGCCGAACCCGCCGCGCGATTGGAGAATCTCCTGCGGCAGCACCGGCTGCCACTCGATCGCGGAGTGCTTCGCGAGCGCGAACGCCGCGACGATCAGCACCGCGAGCGCGAGCATCTTGGCGATCGTGACGACGTTCACCAGTATCGCCCCCGGCTTGATCCCCAGCGCATGGAACGCCCCGAGCGCCACGAGCACGGCGACCGCGACCGGCACGGTCGATCCGGAAGGCATCCCGACCAGGCGCACCAGGTAGTCGGCGAACGCCACCGCGACCGCGGCGGTCGCCCCCGACTGGACGATCCAGAGCATCGACCACCCGTGCAGAAACGCCGCGAGCGGATGAAACGCCTCGCGGAAGAACGCGTACTGCCCGCCGACCTTCGGCACCACGGTCGCCAGCTCCGCGAACACGAACGCGCCGCAAAGGGCGATCGCCCCGCCCGCCGCCCAGACCGCAAGGATCAACACCGGCGTCCGGACCAGCCCGGCGACGACGTACGGATTGACGAAGATCCCGGAGCCCACGATGCCGCTGATCACGATGATCGCGGCATCCCAAGGGCCGAGCCGCCGCGCGAACGTGGTGCGGACGGGAGCGGCGGGAGAAACCGCGGCGGGAGCGCTCATGGGACCGCGGCGGGAGCCGCCTCCCCGGAGGCCGCGGTCGCCGGGTTCTCGACGCTCTCCGCCTCGAACGGCCGAGGCCGACGGAGCGCTTCCGCGAAATGCGCCGCGTCGAACGCGCGGACGACCGCGCCGGACGCGACCCGATAGCCTTCGCCCTCGCGGGAAAGCCGCGGCACGTCCCCGCACTCGCCCAGCACTAGAACCAGCGCGCAGCCGCGGAAATGCTCGCGCAGCAGATCGCGCAGCACCGGAGCGCCCTTCATCGGCTTAAGTACCACCGTCCGCCCACCGCCCACCGCGACCGCCCGAAGGGCGCCCTCCCCCGCCGCCGCTTCGAGGCTCGAAGGAACCGGCCCGGGAGCGGGCTCGCCCAACTCAAGCCAACCGATCCGCAGATCGAGAGCGCGCGCGGCCTCGAACAGGGGCGCGTACTCCGCGGCGCCCTGTTCGACGCGCAATAGGTGCGGCGTTTTCATGCGGTACTGCTCCTCCGGCGACTGCCGTCCGACGTGTCGGGTGAGGGCGCAGCATAGCGCGCCCCCACCCGAATCCGCCTACTGCTTCGCATCGGTGACCGCCGCCTGCGGCGCCAGCCCGGTGAAGACGTCGTCCGGATTCAATCCGAGCCAGGGATCGGTGCTGGGGGTGAGGAACAGCTCCGCATAGACCTTCTCGTTAAAGGCGTCGAGATCGACCGTACCGACTTCGTTTGCAAGCCAGTCGTGGAGGACGGCGTGGAGGCCCAGCTCGTTGCGCACGGTGTCGAGCGATAGGAGGCTCTCGAAATTCGCCGCCATCCGCTCGGCTTCCGGCCCGGCGCCGAGCCCCATCTTGTGGCGCAGACGCTCGCGGGCCGCTTCGTCGAGCTGCCAGTCGGCGCGATGGTAGTTGGCCACTCCCACCCAGGGGATTCCGGCCCCCCACTGGGCCCCTGGAGTCGGCGGAAACAGCACGTTCAGGAAGCGCGTCTCAACACCCCCTTTGGTCATCGCGAGAGTGGAGGCATCGACCGCGGTCGGCGGTTCGTTCGCGAGCTTGGCCGGGACCGTAGGTGCCCCGGTCTTCGCCAGCCGGCGTTGGGCGGGGGCCTTCGTCCAATCCGCGTAACGGTCGAGATCGGTGCCGAGGATTCCTGAGAGCCGAATCGCCTCCTCGTCATGACGCTCGGCCGAAACCTGCGCGAGCGCCGCGTCACCGAGCCGTTCGGCCGCCCGCGTCACCGGTTCGAGCTCGGTCAGATCGCGCAGGAACGCGGCCGGCCCGATCAGGCCGGGCAACGCGTCGAGCAGCCGGCCGCGGGAGTCGAGCACGTAGTGGATGCTGTTGCCGGTGATCGTTCCGGCGAGGCTCCGGCCGTCCCCCATGTCGATCGTGATCCGCGGCACCGGCCGCACCGACTGCCAATGGAGGATGAACCGCTCGCGCAGCAGGCGGGAGATCGCCGGATCGGCGTAGAGCACGGTGCGGAAGAAACGGCTGTTGGCGCAGGAGAATTCTTCATCGAGCCGGCCGAGCAGACGAAGCGAGAGGATCGGCTTGCCCTGGGCCGCTGCCGCGGCGCGCGCCGCCGCGAGGTCGGTATACCAATAAAGGTGAGAGGCGCCGCAGTCGCGCTGCGCGCAGACCTTGTCGAGCACCCGACCGAATTCCGCGTCGTCGATCGTGCGGTCCCCTCGCGTCCGATCGGCCGCGAGCAGAGCGTCGATCCCCGCGGGTCCGGCGGCGCGGAGCGCTTGGATCGCCACTTCGGCCGATTCCGGGTAATTCCAGAGGGCTTTGAACGCGAGATCGGAGAGCGGCACGGCGGCAGGGGCGTTGGCCGCAGGGGCGGCGTGGGCTAGATCGGAGGCCGCGGGAGCGGGCCGCGCGGAAACCAGCGAAAGCAGTGCAAAACCGAATGCGGCCCCTAGGCGGCGACGGGTGGAGGAGAAGATCCGGGCGTTCATTGAGAGTCCTCCTTTCAGGACGCTCAAAGCGTAGGTCGCCGACGAGGCCCTCACGGTAACGGCTTCGTAACTCTTCGCTCCCACGCGCCTACGCTCGATTCGCGGCGGGCTATGCTCCCGCCATGCCCGCGGCCCACGACCTCGCCTTGATCGTCGAAGATGACCTCGCGATCCGTCGCGGCCTGGTCGATGCGCTCGGGGGCGCCGGCTTCGCGACGCTCGAAGCAGGCGACGGCGCGAGCGGCGAGGCGCTCGCGCTCGAACGGCCGGTGCGCTTGGTGCTGCTGGACCTTGTACTGCCGCGGAAAGACGGCCTCGCCGTGCTGCGCGCGATCCGCGCCGCCAAACCCGCGCTGCCGGTGATTCTGATCACCGCCCGCGGCGCCGAGGACGACCGGGTGGCGGGCTTGCGCATGGGGGCGGACGACTATGTTGTGAAGCCGTTTTCGATCCGCGAGCTGCTCACCCGGATCGACGCGCTCCTGCGCCGTTCTCCCGCCCGTGCCGAGGCGCCCGAAATCCGCGCGATCCCCGGCGGCGCGATCGATTTGGGCCGCAACGAGATCCGTTTCGACGACGGCTCGCGCGAGGAGCTGTCGGATCTCGAAGCGCGCCTGCTCTCGTATCTGACCGCGGCGGACGGCCGGCTGGTGCCGCGCGACGAGTTGTTGGTCCGGGTTTGGGAGATCGACCCGCGGCGGATCGAGACACGCACGGTGGATATGACGGTCGCGCGCCTGCGCAAAAAGCTGCGCGACGGGGCCGGCTCCGGCGAAGCCGAAGGGACGGGCGAGCCACGGGTGCTGCTTACCGTCCGCGGCCGGGGGTACCGGCTCGCATGAGATCGCGCGCCCCCCTGCTTGCGGGATTCGCCGCGGCGCTGGCGATTCTGCTCGGCGCGCTCGCCTGGATCGCCCACACCGCGTTCGAGCTGGAGCGCGGCCAGGGAGAGGCCCGCGCGCTCGCCGCCCGGGAGGAGCGCGCCCGTTTGGCGCTCTGGCGGATGGACTCCGCCCTGTCGGCGTTTCTCGCCCAGGAAAACGCCCGACCGGTGGGCGGCGCTCTGCCTGGCGGCGATCCGCGGCGGCCGTACGATCGGCTGCGCTTCGAGATCGACGCCGCCGGGCGCTTGGCGACCGCGGGAGGCTCCCCCTCCCCCGAAGCGCGCGCGCTGCTCGGGCGGGATGCGCTGCTGGCGGCGTTGGCGCAGGGACCGCTCGCGAGGTCGGCTGAAAGGACGGAAAGGACCCAAAGAACCGCAGACACCCTGAGGACAAAAGAAAAGAAGGAGAAGAAGGACGAGCCGCTGGCGGAAGAGGCGACCCGGCAGATGACGCTCAATTCGGCGGAGTTCGGCGAGCGGCTTCTGGCCAACCAGACGGCCAACCAGGTCACCAGCCCCCCGCCGCCCTCGACTCCACGGAGGGCGAATGCGCCGCGGGTGCGCACGCCGCTTCAGCCGGTCTGGATCGGGTCGGAGCTGCTGCTCGCCCGGCGGATCGAGCGCGACGGCGGCGAGGCGCTCGAAGGAATCTGGATCAACCGGGAAGCGCTGGAGGCGGGATTGCTCGGCCGCGTCCGGGATCTCTTACCGGCGGCCACCCTGTTGCCGGCCCGAGATTCCGCCGCCGATCCCGGACGTCAGCTCGCGCTCCTGCCGCTCCGGCTGGATGCGGGTCCGGCTCCCGCCCTTCCGGGCGTCGGCTGGACCGCGGCGCGGTTGGGACTCGCCGCGGCGTCGCTCGCGATCCTGCTCGTAGCGGCGGGCGCCTCGGCGCTCTTGATCGGCGCGATCCGGCTCGCCCGGCGGCGCGACGATTTCGTCTCCGCCGTGACGCACGAGCTGCGGACGCCGCTCACCACGTTCCGGATGTACACCGAAATGCTCGACGAGGGGATGGTGCCCAAGGAAAAGACGGCCGAGTACCTGGCGACCCTGCGCGCCGAGGCCGAGCGCTTGGGCCAATTGGTCGAGAACGTCTTCGCGTTCGCCCGGCTGGAGCGCGGCGGCTCGGCGGCCCGCACGGAGGTCGCCACTCTGGCCGATCTGCTTCATCCGATCGCTCGGCACCTTTCGGCCGACTTGGAGCGCCGCGGCCTCGATTTCACGCTCGACTTGCCGCCCCAACTCGAAGCCGAGGCGGTCCGGGTGGACCCCGTGGCGGTCGAGCGCATCCTCCAGAACCTGGCGGACAACGCGGCGAAGTTCGCCCGAGGGTCGGCGGACCGACCGCGATTCGAGGTTCGCGCGGAAGGGACCGAGCGGGCGATCGTTCTCATCGCCTCGGACGACGGCCCCGGCATCCCCCGCCGGGAACGCCGCCGACTGTTTCGCCCCCTGCGTCGCTCCGCCGCCCGGGCCGCCGCCGAAGGCGCCCCCGGCCTAGGGCTGG
Source organism: Thermoanaerobaculia bacterium (assembly GCA_035607435.1). Classification (GTDB taxonomy): domain Bacteria; phylum Acidobacteriota; class Thermoanaerobaculia; order Multivoradales; family UBA5704; genus DASYKS01. The sequence goes on from DATMZU010000061.1 coordinate 8,659, forward strand.
GCCTGGCGCTCAGCCGCGGCTTGGCGCGCAGCTTCGGAGGGGATCTGCGCTATGTCGAGCGGCAGGAAAGGGGTGCGGCGTTCGCGCTCGAATTGCCGCGGGCCGAGGTCCGGTCTTCCGATTGAAAAAACCAACGCTCACGGTGGGGTGGGAATCCCCTCCGGCGCGGTCGCGAAATCGCCGATCACGACGCCGCGGTCGGTGAGCGCGGCATAGCCCGATGCGTCGGCCGCGACGTCGAAGATGAACCAGCCGTTGCAGGCTTCGAACAACTCGCGCCCCCCGGGGAAAAGAAACACCGTGCCGGTTTTGCCTTGGCGTTCGAGCATCGAGTGCGAGCCGAGGAACACCGGTGTTCCCTTCCAATAGAACAGCGCGCCACGGCCGTTGACGTACCAATGCTCGTTTTTCGTGCCGACATCGACGCCACGCACCGGATCGCTCTGTCCGGTCGCAAAGATTTTCGAATCGACCGGCGCCCATTGGCCCGCGGCATCGGCGCGATAGATCTCGTTTTTACCCGGGAACCAGGCGAGTACGGCGCCGTCGGCATCGTGCTCGAATCGGACCTCTCCGGCGACTGGACCGGGCTCGCCATTCGCTCCGGCGGCCTGGGGCGCCGTGGGATCGAAATGGGCCGGATCGATCGGCGGCACGGGAAAATCGGTCGAGAGCACCTTGCCGTCGCGGCCGATGCGCCAGACCGCATGCTCGGCGGCGGTCGGCTCGGCGAACAGCCCCGAAGGGCCGGCCGCCAGATCGTAGAACCCGCCCTCGCCTTCCACCTTCTGGAGCGGCACGGTGCGCAGCGTCCCCGTCGCCTCGTAGTGCCAGAGCGCCAGGCGGTCGGGCGCGGTGAGCCAGAGCGAGCCGTCGAGCGGATCGAGCGCGAGCGACGACCAGTGCTCGCCCTCGGCGCCCAGCCGCACGCCGATGTCCGCCGCTTCACCGTGCCGATCGATCCGCACCAGCCGTGCCGGCTCGAACAGAATCCAGATCCGAGGGCCGATCTTCACCAGCTCGACCGGCCGCGCCTCCTTCGGCACCCCGAGCTTCTCGAACGACAGGAACGCCGCGCCCTGGCCGCAGAGCAGGCTGCTCTGAACCAGCTCGTCGGTTTTCGCGGGAGCGGGGGCAGGAGGCGGCGCGGTGGCGCAGCCGGTAAAACCGAGGGCGCCGAGAATCAGGACGAGGAAAAATCGACCGTACGGGCGCATGGGCGGATTTCCCGCTATGGCGCCGCCGCGATCACGCGGACGCCGTCGGCGACCAGCGCGGTCTCGGTCTTCGGCTCACGGATCGCCTCGATCTCCGCTTTCGGCCGTCCGGCATCCGCCGCGAGATGGCGCTGCTCGTCCACCGAGACCTCCCGCACTTCGAGCGTCCCTTCGGCGATCACGGTGGCCCCGGGCAGGTCCTTCGGCACGAAGAAGCCGTAGTCGCGGAAGATGACCCGCATCTCGCGGCCGTCGCCCGCGGCGAGCGCCATCCAGCACCCCTTCGCTTGGCAGGCCGCGGTGACAAAGCCCGAAAGCCGCACCGTCTTGCCGTTCAGCTCGGCCGCGCGATCGAGCGCTTTGGCGACCGCGAGAGTCTCTCCCTCGGCGGCGACCGGGGCGCCGTAGGCCCCTTCGGTCTGCGGGGTTTTCGGCGGCTGGGCGACGAGCGCGGTCGGAGAAAAGGCGAGGGGACCCAGAGAGGCGACCAGCAGGGTAAGGATCGGCGAAAGGCG
>DATMZU010000096.1:0-22107 GCA_035607435.1 Thermoanaerobaculia bacterium
TCGCCGCGGACCCCAGCGTCGCCGCCCGCGCGGAAAATCTAGGATTCCCTCTGTGCCGCCGGCCCGCGCTTACGTCGCTGCTCGAAACCGCCGGCTTTGCCCAAATCGAAACAGGCGCGATAGAAATCCCGACCGACTTCGCCAACTTCGACGATTACTGGCAGCCCTTCCTCGGCGGCGCCGGTACAGGTCCAAGCTTCGTGACCACGCTTGATCCTCCAAGCCGTGAGGTGTTGCGGGCTCGGCTCGAACGCCGGCTGGAGCTGGGAGCCGACGGGCGAATTCGACTCAAGGCGCGTGCCTGGGCGGTGCGGGGATTGGCTTGATCCGATCTCGCGGTCAGTCGGCCGGCAAAGCCTTGCGGCCGGCCGCCGCGAAGCCTCTGAGCAGCGACAACAGAAGCGAGCCGCTCCGAGCGGACCACCAGTAAAGGCCCAGCGGAAGAAGTAGACCGAGGAACAGAAATCCGAAGCCGACCGAGGCGCCACGAACCGACGGCTGCGAACCCATTGCGGTTGCGATCTCGACGACGGCGAGGCAAAGAACCGCGAGGACCGAAACGCTGATCGGAATCTCGGCCAAGATCGGCAGACCGCGCCGCCGGGCGAACCACTCGGCCAGTGCGGTGGGCGGCAGAAGAAGCGACAGGGCGACAGCCGTGCCGCCGATGAGCAAGAACAGGAGGCCCAACGGATACGAAGCGGGGCTGCCCAAGCCGCCGCCCGAGACCGTGGCCCAAAGCAGAAGCGCGAAGTAAGTTATCGTCCAGAGCAGGCAGGGAACGGCGACCGTGACCCCCAAGGCGAGGAAGTGCCGCGCAAAGAAGCCGCCAACCCGGCCTGCGGTTTGAACCCTTCGGTATCGGTGCATGAGGCAAGCTTAGCAACGCGCTGTTCGAAGGCCAAGTTTTTGGAGACTCTGGAGCCAACCATGTCGAAAGTCGTTTCGCCGAAGGAAGTTGCTCTCGCCCTCACCGAGCATTGGTCGCCGCGGGTCATCGGCGAGGTCGATGACGTGTACGTCAAGGTCGCGAAGGTTCAGGGTACTTTGGCCTGGCATAGCCACGAGAACGAAGACGAGCTGTTCTTGATCCTCAAGGGCCACCTTCGCATCGAGATGGAGAACGGGGCGGTCGAGCTGGACGAGGGCGAAATGTTCGTGGTGCCAAAGGGCGTGCGCCATAACCCGGTCGCGGACGAGGAATGCCACCTCCTGCTCATCGAGAGAAAGACGACTCAGCACACAGGCGACGTGACCATCGAGAGAACACGGTCGCTCGCCGACCAGCTGCGGCCGGTATAGACAACTCGTTCAAGCTTTTTCTCTTTCGCCGCGCGAGTAGACTCCGCGAGAATGCGCCCTTTCCTCCGAATTGGCCTGCTTGGAGTTCTTCTGATCTCAGGTTGCCACCCGAAGGAGCAGAGGTGGGCCGAGCCAATGACCGGAATGGAGTTCGTTCTCGTTCCTCCTGGGGACTTCCTGATGGGTAGCCCCATCTCCGAGCCAAGCCGCGAGCCCCAGGAAGTCCAACACCCGGTCCGAATTCCGCGCGCCTTGTACGTCGGTCGCTATGAGGTTACCCAGAGCCAGTGGCAGCGCGTGATGGGCTCGAATCCAAGCTGGTTTCAGGGATGCGGCCCCGATTGTCCGGTGGAGCGCGTCAATTGGCACCAGGTCCAGACCTTCGTGGTCCGACTGAACGAGAAGTCGTCGCTGCCGCCGCTCCGCTTGCCGACTGAAGCGGAATGGGAGTACGCCTGCCGGGCGGGCACGACCACACCGTTCAGCATGGGCGAGAATCTCACCACCTCTGAAGCGAACTACGACGGAGGAGGTCCCTACCCCGGCTTCCCGGCGGGCGAATTTCGTCAAACCCCGGTCAAGGTCGGTACCTTTCCTCCAAACGCCTTCGGGCTCCACGACATGCACGGCAACGTCTGGGAGTGGACCGAGGATTGGCACTGTCCCTACCCTCCCGGTCCGGCGACCGATCCTCGCGGGGCCAAGTGCGCGACGGACTTCAAAGTGATCCGGGGCGGAAGCTGGTACTTCGGCGCGGACAGTGCCCGGTGCGCGCTTCGATACACCCATCGCCCCCAGGATCTCGGATTCAGCTTGGGGTTCCGGCTGGTGCGGGATGCGGGTTGACGTGTCAACGAAGGGTTGGCCCTACAGGCTCGCTACGTGGCACAATCGACTTGGAGGCACTCTCATGGCCCAGCCGATGAAGCAACTCAAATCCGAGCTCGAGCAGCTATCTACGAAGGACAGAGCCGATTTGGCCTATTTTCTCCTCGGTTCCCTTGAGCCTGAAGAAGAGGGGGTAGCCGCCGCTTGGGACGTGGAGATCGCGCGGCGCGTAGATGAGATCAGAAGCGGCCGGGCGTCCGGGACACCGGCGGAAGAGGTTTTTGCCCAGTTGCGCCAAGAGTACCCGTGAAACCGGTCTTCTTCCATTCGGAGGCGCGAAGAGAGATCCGGCAGGCCGCCGCTTACTACGAAGAGCAACGAGAGAACCTCGGCCGCGAGTTTCGGATCGAAGTCGAAGCGGCAGTACAACAACTTCGACGGGCGCCTCAGGCCTATCCCGATCATGACAACCGAGGAACCCGCAAGCTGGTCTTGCGCCGCTTCCCGTTCAATCTCTTCTTCGTTGAGCTTGAAAGCAGCATATGGGTTGCCGCCGTGGCTCACCACAAGCGTCGCCCTGGGTACTGGTGGGCGCGCAGGCCCGAGTAACAAGCCTCCGGCTCGTTACCTGTCTGCTACCATCTTTCAGGCCGTCGTTCTCCCCTTCGAATCCCCAATGCAAAAGCCCTCCACCCCCGCCCCCGTCGCCCGCGTTCGTGTCACCCAAGCCGAAGGCGTCCAGGCCGCCGTGCGGCGGGCGATGGAGCTCGCCTCTTGGCGCGACCACGTGCAGGGCTCGCGGATTTTCCTCAAGATCAACACGCTGTCGTTTCCCCTGGTGCCCGGGACGAACACCTCCCCTTGGGTTTTGGAGGGGGTTCTTCAGACGATTCGCGAGGCGCTACCGGATGTTCGGTTGCAGATGGGGGATTCGCAGATTGTCGGGGCGGACAACGTCCGGCGGGCGGAGAAGATCTGGGGGTACGACCGGCTGGCGGCGAATTACGGGGTGGAGTACGTCGATCTGTCGCGCGATCCGCTGGAGGAGGTCCAGGTGGACGGCATGCACGTCCGCAAGCTGGTCTTTCCGCGGACGCTGCTCGAAGCGGACTGCCTGGTGACGCTGCCGGTCATGAAGTGCCACCATCTCTCGACGATCACCGCCTCGCTCAAGAACCAGTGGGGGTGTTTGCCGACGTTCCGCCACAACTTCCATCCCGTGCTCCATCAGGTGATCGTGGACATCAACCAGGCGCTCGCGCCGCGGTTTACGGTGATCGACGGCACGGTCTGCCAGGAGGGCAAGGGTCCGCGCACGGGCGATGTGCGGATCGCCGATCTCGTGATCGCCTCGCCTGATCTGGTGGCGGCGGACGCGGCGGCGGCGCGCTACATGGGGTTCGATCCGCGGCAGATCGGTTTCCTCACCAACGCCGAGGCGCGCGGGTTGGGATCGATCAAGGGGTGCATGGTGGGGGACGACGTCGGCTCCGAGCAGTTCGCGACGCCGAAATCGAACCTGCTCGGCGGTATCCACAAGCGGCTACGGGCTTCCTTTCTGAAGCCGCTCTTGTTCGACACTCCCCTCGTTCAGGTGTTGGCCAAAGGAGCGCTGATCTACAACTCGCTCCTCTGGTACCCGTTCGTCGCCCGGCCGAAAGCACAGAAGTTGATCCGCGAGAGCTGGTACGGGCCGCAGTTCCCCTATAAAGGCTAGGTCGCGGGTGAGCCCGGCCGAATCGGCCGAACCGGCCGTCGCTGCTTCGACCCCTCTGCCCGAGCCTTCGGCCGCCACGCGGCGCAAGCGGTGGATTTCGATCGCCGTCAGCCTCGCTCTGCTCGCACTGATCTACCGGAAGATCGACCTCCGCGCCGTTGCCGGGGTGCTCGCACGGTCGCACGTGGGATGGATGATCGCCGGTCAGCTCGCGCTGGTCCTGATCAAAGCGGTCCAAGGTTGGCGGCTGCGCCGCTTGATGCCGAGCGGAACGGCGCTCGGTACGGCTGAATCGGTGCGCCTGATCCTGGTCGCCGACGTGATGAACATGGTGCTGCCGTCAAAGATGGGGGACATCGCGAAGTCGTTCTTCTTGAAGTCGCGCGGCCATCTGCCCGGCTCGCTCGCGCTGTCGCTCACGGTGTTCGAAAAGGCGTACGACGTGCTCGCCCTCTTCCTCTGGTGCGCCATAGGGCTGCTGTTTCTGCCCAGCAAGGGGGCGGTCCTTTGGCTCGCGGCGGCGGGGATCTCGGTCGCGACCGTGGTCGGCTTCCTCACCTTGAATTCCGAGGTTTTCGCCCGCGCCGTCTTCGGGCTCGGCCTACGGATCGCCCCGGGCAAGCTCCGGGGGAAGATCGAAAAGCTACGCGATGCTTGGGAGGAGACCCGCGCCACTTTCCGCCGCGAGCCGGGGCGCCACGCGCAGGTGGTGGCGATTTCGATCGGCCTCTGGCTGCTGCACTTCTTCCAGCTCTGGATCTTCATCCTGGCGTTACGCGCTTACGTGCCCTTCCTCGAACACATCGGCCTCGCGGCGCTCGCCATCCTTGCAGGCCTCGCACCGTTCACTTTCGCGGGTCTGGGGACGCGGGACGCCGCGCTCGTCGCCCTTTACGCCCCCTATCTGAACGCCCAAACCGCCGCCGCGCTCGGCCTGCTGTTCACCTCGCGCTACCTGCTCCCGGCACTTGCGGGGTTGCCGTTCTTCCGGCGGTATTTGGAGGAGATGCGAGGCGTTCCAGCCATGTCCGCGGTAGAGCCCGTTTCAGCCCTCACCCCCGGCCCCTCTCCCAAAGGGAGAGGGGAGAACTGCTGAGGGCGTTTTCGTTTTGCTCCGGGGGTGAGGGCTGGCGCCGCCAAGCACCTGGCCTATTTCTTCGCCGCCAGCGCCGCCTGCTTCCGCTCGTCGTCCTTCTTATCCACCACGTGACGCAAGCCGACCAGATTGCGTAGCGCGCCGTACCAGAAGGGGGCGCCTAGGCCGAGCAGAAAGGCGGAGAGGATGACGCCGGACAGGGACCGCCATTGGCCGTAGAAGGACCAGCGCCAAGGATCCGGCACGAGTTGCAGGTCCGTCTCTCCGAGCTGGGTCTTGAGTTTTTCCAACCGGCCGTTCAGGTCCTTCAAGCCCTGCTCCGTGGCGGGCGTCGCCGGGGCTTCGAGCTCCCGCTTGCTCGTTTCGAGGACGGAATCGCTCATCGAGACCAGCCGACCGCGCAGCTCGGCGTTGGTCGAGATCTTCCGAAATACGCCGATCGAGTCGAATTGAAGGCCAAAGGCGAGGATCACCGCGAACACGGTGGTCACCCAACGGGTGTTCATCTTGAAGCGCTCGCCGGCCCGGTCCATGACCGGTTCGAACCAGTCGTTGATCTTGGAAAGGAGCTGCCCTTCCTTCTGAGCGAGCGCCGCCTTGAACGCCGGGTTCGACGCGACCAGAGATCGGACGACCAGTCGAAGCTCCTCCGGCCGGAGGGCCGAGGCCAGCCGCTTTCTACTTTCGGCGATGGCGGGATGGCGCAGCACCTGATCCGCCAGAACCTTGGCTTGGCCTCGGAGGTTCGGATCGACCTCCAACAGAAGCAGCTCTACCCCTCGCAGCAGGGCCTTGCCGCGCAGTTGCAACAGCACGCCCACCATCTGCACCAGGATCGTGATCACCAGGCTGTACATCAGGATGACGACGACGAAACCGATGGCCGTGTCGAGGTAGTTGAGGAGCATGGGGATTCTCCCTCCAGTTCGAGCGTAGACGGCAGGTATCTGTGCTTCTGACGGACGCGAGGGCTCCATTCTGCGCTCATTGAGCCCGGTTTTCTCTCTCCGGGGATGCACTTTGAGGGGAGGGCGTAACATTCTCCCGGGAGGTTCGTTCCATGAGTGGAGACATCAGGAGGGACGACACCGTGCAGGCAACCGCTCCAATCGCCGTATCCACCGCCCCCCCGGGGGGAGCCCCGGTCGCCCGGGCCGGCAGCCAGCCCATCGGCCAGCCGGTTCCGGCGACCCTCGAACGACTGTTCGAGCTGCATCACCAGGGGGTCTACCGGGCCGCTTACCGCATCACCGGCAACGCTTCGGATGCCGAGGACGTGATGCAGACCGTGTTCTTTCGCCTCGCCCGCCGGGAAGAGTTGGACCTCACCGAGCAGGTGGGGAGCTACCTCCACCGGGCGGCGGTGAACGCGGCGCTCGATCTGGCCCGCAGCCGGAAACGCTCCAAGGCCGTGGCGCTCGACGACGTGGCGGAAAGCCTCGCCGACGAGCCGGGCAAGAGCCCCGAACGCCGCCGCGGCAACCGCGAGCTGGCCCAGGCGCTGCGGGCCGCGGTCGGCCAACTGTCACCGCGCCAGGCCGAAATCTTCACGCTTCGCTACTTTGAAGGGCAGAGCAACCTGGACATCGCCCGGATGCTCGCCTGCTCCCAGACCGCTGTAGCCGTCATCCTGCATCGTGCTCGCCATCGGCTGCAGAAAGAGCTTTCGTCGCACCAAGGAGGTCAGTCATGAGCCTGTTTTCCAACCGCATCGATGAAGCCCGCCTCGACCAGGCGATCTCCGAGATCGCATCCACTCCCGTCGATGAGCACGAAATGGCTGCCGCCGCCGCCCGTGTGCGAAGCAAGCTGGCCCAATTCGCCGCGACCGGTGTCGCCCCCGAGGAGCCCATGGCTCCCTTGGCTCCGACGCCGACGATTCACGCGGTCCACTCGCCGCTGCGCGGCTGCGAGGATTTCCAGGCGGAGATCCCGGCGTACCTGGCCGGAGAGCTGCCCGCCGCCCGCGCCTTGTTGGTCGAGGATCACACCCGCAGTTGCGTTCCCTGCCGCCGCGCTTTGCGGACCGCCCGCGAGGGCAAGCCGCAGATCGCCGCCACGGTCGTCTCCCCTCTACCCCAGCGGCGGGACCGCCGGACCCTCTACGCCCTAGCCGCGGTGCTGGTCGCCGCGCTCGGGACGGGCCTCTTCCTGATGCAGGACTACTTCATCTCGGGCGGCCAGATGGCGCGCGTCGAGGCGATCGAAGGAAGCCTCTATCGGATCGACGGCGAGCAGACCGCCCAGCTCGGCGCCGGGGCTGCCATTCGCGAAGGGGATGAGATCCGCACCGCGAAGGGCTCCCACGCCTTCGTGCGGATGACCGACGGTTCGGTGATCGAGATGAGCGAGCGCGCCGGCCTGTCGCTCGACGCCGGCCGCAAAGGGAACACGATCGAGCTGGAGCGCGGCAAGATCATCGTTCAGGCCGCCAAGCAGCGCCCGCGCCACCTGTACGTCGAGACCGACGATTGCCTGGTCGCCGTCACCGGCACCATCTTCTCGGTCAACCACGGCACCAAGGGATCGCGCGTCGCGGTGGTCGAGGGAGAGGTCCACGTCAACCAGTCCGGTCGCGAGAACATCCTGCACCCGGGCGGCCAGGTGGTGACGGCGGTCAGCCTTTCGACCGTGCCGGTGACTCAAGAGATCGCCTGGAGCAAGAACGCCGCGCAGTACGACCGGTTGCTCGCCGAGCTGACCGCGGCAAGCGCCGACATCGACTCTCAGATCGAGCGTCCGGGCCTGCGCTACTCGACCCGCCTGCTCGACCTGTCGCCCGCGGATACGAAAGTGTTCATCGCGCTGCCGAACCTCGCCCGCAACCTGGGCGAGACCCAGCGGCTGCTCGACCAGAAGCTCGCGGAGAGCGAGACCCTGCGCCAGTGGTGGCAGGACAATTTCTCCTCCGACGCTGAGCGCCAGAAGGTCCACGACCTGATCGACCGGATCTCCGAGCTGGGCAGCCACCTCGGACCGGAGATCGCGATCGCCGTGGGCAAGTCGGCCACCGGCGACAACTCCGATGCCCAGCCGGTCTTGACGGCTGAAATCGAGAACGAAGCGGCCTTCCGCGCCGCGCTGACGGCCGAGATCGACCGCCTGAACGGTGAAGGCGGAGAGCACCCCCACAAGATCCGGATCGTCGAGAGCCTGCCGGCTGTGGCGACCCCGGGCGAAGACAAGGAGCTGCTGCTCTGGATCGGTGACGACTTGTTCGTCGCCACCCCGAGCGCCGCTCTGATCAACCAGGTGACGACGAACGCCGCGGGTGGAAACCCGTTCGTCGCGACGGCCTTCCGCAATCGCGTCGCCGCCTCCTATCAGGACGGCGCGGGCTGGCTCTTCTCGGCCGACCTCGCCTCTCTGATCGGCGAGAGCGCCACGGTCACGAACGGCGAGAACACGGAAGACCACCACATGGCCGAGACGCTCGGCATTCTCGACCTCGACCAGTTCATCGTCGAGCGGCGCGACATGGAAGGCAGGACCGAGACCCGGGCCGTGCTGACCTTCAAGCAGGCGCGGCGCGGTATCGCGGCCTGGCTCGCGGAGCCGGCTCCCATGCGGGCGCTCGACTTCGTCTCGCCCGACGCCAACGCCGCCGCGGCCTTCGTGGTGAAGAACCCGGCGACGCTGCTCGACGAGCTGCTCGCCGCCAACCCGAAATTCGCCGCGGAGCTCGCAGCAGCCGAAGCGAAAGAGGGCTTCCGGCTGCGCGACGACGTGGTCGCTCCGCTCGGGGGAGAGTTCGCCCTGGCGCTCGACGGGCCGGTGCTGCCGAAACCGTCCTGGAAGTTCGTGGCTGAGGTCTACGATCCGGCGACGCTTCAGCACACGATCGAGCTGACGGTCGAACGGCTGAACCGGGAGGCGACGGCTCATGGCAAGGGCGGAGTAACCCTGACCACCGAGACCAGCGGCGGGCGCACCTGGCACGCGATCAACTCGGAAGATCTCGGCATGTCGATCCACTACGCGTTCGAAGGGGGCTTCCTGGTCGCCGCGCCCTCCCGGACGTTGATCGAGCGGGCGTTCTCCGGTCGCGACTCGGGGGCCACGCTCGGCCGCTCCGAGCGGCTGAAGAATCTCCTCGGTACGGACGGCCAGGTGAACGTCTCGGCCCTGGTGTTCCAGGATCTCGGCGCGCTCGCCAAGCAGGGTGCGAAGTTCATCCCGCAGAAGGCGCTCGACAGCAACGAAGCCAATCCGCTCCGGTCGTTCCTCGGCCAGGGTCCGAGCGCGATCTACGCCTACGCCCAAGAGGATCGCATCCTGTTCGGCAGCAACGCGGTGAACGGTCCGCTGGGAGACAACCTGAAGCTGCTCACCGGGTTCTCGAGCATCCTCCGCTCGATGGGCGGCCACGACGGGGGCGACTCGTAAATCCCGAGTCGAGTAAGATCAGAAACACCCCAACGTAAAAACCGTAGGTAGAGGCGCAGCGTGCTGCGCCTCTACCGTTTCTTAGGGCCGCTTTTTGTTCGCTTTGTTCGTCTGTCGAGGAGAAGCATCCCATGACCGAAACCACACCCGTGATCGACCTCGAAGGTCTGGAGGTCACGCTCGGCAAACGCCGAATCCTCCACGGGCTCACCGCGAAATTGACCGGGCGCTCGATCGGCCTGCTGGGGCCGAACGGCGCCGGCAAGACGACCCTGCTGCACACCCTGCTCGGTTTCTACGCTCCATCCGGCGGCACCGCCCGACTGCTCGGCCACGACATCCGGAGCAAAGGGCGCGACATCCGCGCGCTGATGGGCTACATGCCGGAAAACGACGCGTTCGTCGCCGGCCTTTCCGGCGTCCGCTTCGTCCGCCTGATGGCCGAGCTCTCGGGCCTGCCTCCCGAGCAGGCGCTCGAACGGGCGCACGAGTCGCTGTTCTACGTCGGCCTTGGCGAGGCGCGCTATCGCCCGGTCGATAGTTACTCGCTCGGCATGAAGCAGCTCGCGAAGCTCGCCCAGGCGCTGGTTCACGGACCGAAGGTCTTGTTTCTCGACGAGCCGACCAACGGGCTTGATCCGCCGGCCCGCGCCCGCATGCTCCACTTGATCCGCGACATTCGCGACGCGGGGCAGGTCCGCGTGATCCTCTCGTCCCATCTGCTGCGTGACGTGGAAGAGTGCTGCGAAGAGGTCCTGGTGCTCAAAAACGGCCAGATCGCCACCTACTGCAACCTGGAGGCGGAACGCAGCGCGAACCGCAGCTTTCTGGAGCTGGAGCTGCGCGCCGACAACGGCAACGAGCAGAGCTTCCGCGCCGCGCTCGACGGCCTTGGCTGCGAGGTGGCCGAAGGAAGCCGGCGGCGGATCAAGCTCGTCATGCCCCCGGGCGTCGAGGTCCGCGCGCTCTACCAGGCGGCGGCCGATCATTCGGTCCAAATCCGTCATCTCGACTATCGCCGCGATTCGCTGGAAGACATTTTCTTGAAGGCGATGGAGGGGTAGCCCGATGGCCGTCTTCGAACGCAGTTACCGCCCGTATGCCGGACCGCTCACGCCCGAGAAGCGCCGGTTTTTGATCCTGCCGCGCTATGCCTACTCGGACGTCTTCAAGAGCCGGCTGTTCGCGATTTTCTTCGCGCTCTGCTTCGCCGTGCCGTTTGCCGGGCTGCTGATCATCTACCTGCACCACAACCTCTCGGCGCTCAAGATGTTCGGCATCACGGCCGAGAAGTTGAACGAGATTCTGCCGATCGATGCCCAATTCTTCTGGCGCGGGATGTCGCTCCAGAGCAGCCTCTGTTTCATCATCACGCTGTTTGTCGGCCCCGCTCTCGTGGCGCCTGACCTGCGCAACAACGGGCTTCCGCTCTATCTCGCCCGGCCGTTCTCGCGCACCGAATACGTGCTCGGCAAGCTCTGCGTGCTAGCGATCCTGATGTCGCTGGTTACCTGGGTACCGGGCCTCCTGCTCTGGGGTTTCCAGGCGTATCTCGAACCGAATTGGGCTGGGCAGAATCTCCAGATCGCCTCCGCCCTGTTCATCGGCAGTTGGATCTGGATTCTCTTCCTTTCGCTCTTCGCTCTCGCGATCTCCGCCTGGGTGAAATGGAAGCCGGTCGCCCGCATCGCGCTCTTCATGATGTTTTTCATCGGCACGGCGTTCGGTCACGCGGTCCACGGGATTCTTGGTCTGTCGTTCGGGAAATTGTTCGACGCCTCCGGCGCGAGCACCAGGGTCTGGGCCTCGCTGTTCGGCGTCCGGCCGCCCGACGACCACCCGCTCGCGCTCGCCTGGATCACCATGATCGGCGGCTGCCTGGTCTTCCTCTGGCTGCTCAAAACGCGCCTTCGCGCCTACGAGGTGGTGCGATGAGCGCGCCGACGAAAGGCACGAACGATCAGATCGTTCTCGACAACGTCTCGAAGTTCTACGGGGAGGTGCTCGGCGTCAACCGGATCGACTTGACGATCCCGCCCGGCATCACCGGCTTGGTCGGCCCGAACGGCTCGGGGAAGACCACGTTGATGAATCTCCTGGTCGGCCTGCTGCGGCCGAGCGCGGGCACGGTCAGCGTTCGCGGTCTATCGCCCGACCGGCCGGAGACGATGTTCCGCGAAATCGGCTTCGCCACCCAGGTGGACGCGTTTCCGACCGGCGTCACCGGCTTCGAGTTCGTCGAGCTGCTGCTCCGGGTCTACGGTTTCTCGGCCTCGGACGCCAAGGCGCGCCCCACGAAGGCTCTCGACCGGGTGGGCCTTACGGAAGCCGGTGGCCGAAAAGTCGCGGGCTACAGCAAAGGCATGCGCCAGCGCATCAAGCTCGCCCAGGCGATGGCGCACGATCCGTCCGTCTTGATTCTCGACGAACCGTTGAACGGCCTCGACCCGATGGCCCGCGCTGAGGTGATCGCCCTGTTCCGCGAGCTATCGACCGCCGGCAAGCACGTCCTGGTCTCCAGCCACATTCTGCACGAGGTGGATCTCATCTCGGACCAGGTGGTGCTGCTGAACGGCGGCTACGTGGTCGCCGAAGGCGAGATCGGCGGAGTGCGCGACGAGATGGAAGAGGAGCACCCGGTCCAGGTGATGATCCGCTGCGACCAGCCGTCTCTGCTCGCCTCGAAGCTGTTCGAAGCCGACCACGTGGTCGAGGCGCGAATCACCAACGATCGCCGAGGTCTGCTGGTCAGCACCAAAGACGCCGACGGTTTCCATCTGCTGCTCAACCGCATCGTGCTCGAAAACAACCTCGCGGTCGAATCGATCGTCCCGGCCGACGCCGACGTCCATGCGGTCTACCAATATCTGATCGAACAAGGGGGCCGCTGATGAGCGCCGCGATCTCGAACCCAGTTCCGGCGAGCCCGGCGACCCCCATTGCGGTCGGAGAACCCGCTCCGGGCAGCGCGGCCCTGCGCCGCCGCCAGCTCGCGGCGATCATCCGCATGGAGCTGAAAAAAGGCTTCTTCGGCAAGCGCGCGATCGGCCTCTGGCTGCTTGCGCTCGCTCCGCCCGCGATGCTCGCGCTTCGCCTCTTCTTCACCCGCGACACCCGCGGCGACTCGATCGCCGAGCTTTTCGACCTCGCCCAAGCCCAGGCGATCTTCGCGGGAGCCATCTACCAGGCGTTCCTGCTCCGCGTCATCGTCTTCTTGGGCTGCGTCGGAATCTTCGGCAACCTGATCCGTCGCGAGGTGCTCGACCGCACTCTGCACTACTACTTCCTCGCCCCCATCCGCCGCGAAATCCTGGTGCTCGGCAAGTACCTGACCGGACTCATCGTCGCCGGCTTCCTCTTCGGCCTCTCGACCGTCGCGTCCTTCCTCCTGACCTTCGCCCCCATCCCAGGAGGCACCCGCTTCCTTCTCCAAGGCCCCGGCTTGGGTCACCTGTTCGCCTACGTCGCAACCACCCTGCTCGCCTGCGTCGGCTACGGAGCCATCTTCCTCACCCTAGGCTTCTTCTTCCGCAGCCCAGCCATCCCCGCCCTCCTGATCTTCGGCTGGGAAGGAATCCACTTCCTCCTCCCGCCTCTCCTCAAGAAGGCGAGCGTCATCCACTACCTCCAATCCCTCATGCCCGTCCCCGTCTCCGACGGCCCGCTCGCCCTGCTCTCCGACGCACCGAGCAAACCGGTCGCGGTGATCGGCCTACTGATCTTCGCCGGCCTGCTGGTCGCAATCTCGGCCCGGAGAGCGCGGGGGATGGAGATCAAGTACGAGGAGGATTAGGCGGGGGCGAACGGGTTGATGATCTGGATCTCGGCCTTCTCAAAGTCGCTCCGGTTGCGTGTCGCGAGCGGGAGGTTGTGAGCGAGAGCCGTCGCCGCGATCAAACTGTCTTTGATCGGCATGGACCTGCCTCGACGGCGCAGATCGGCGAGCAGCCGAGCCCAGCGAAGCCCGGTGTTCGATTCCCACGCGATGCAGTGGATTCGTCCGACCCCTTCCTCAAACCAGCGCTCCAGGCGCTGGCGTCGCTTGCCGCTGGGGAGCACGAGGATCCCAAAATGGATCTCACCGAGGATGACCGGATCGACGACGATCTCCCGTTCATGCTCAGCCAGCCACTCCAGGACCGCCGGGTCAGGCTCCGGGCGGGTTGCTTCGCTCAGGACATTGGCATCGACCAGGATGGTCACAGCGTGTCGGTGGACTCGGACTCAATGGGGACGAAAAACCCCTTCTCTGGACAGGCGAGCAGCCAGTCCAGGAGACCCTCATTCCGAGAGGGAACCAGCCGAAGCCGGTATTCTCCCCGGTCGACGCGCTCGACCTCAAACTCGTCGCCCGCTTCGATTCGGTCCTGCCTTCGGATCTCTGCGGGTAGGACGATCTGGCCCTTGGTGGAGACGGCGGTTTTCATGAAGGTAAGATATCATCTTACGGCACCGGTAATCAGGTTGGCCCGGGCCTGCTGCTCTTCGCCGGCCTGTTGGTCGCCCTCTCGGCCTGGAGAGCGCGGGGGATGGAGATCAAGTACGAGGAGGATTAGGGAGAGTCGGGCAGATCAAGCGGCTATCCGGAGGCCAGAGCCGATTTTTCAGAGCCCAAAGAGGCCATCCCTGCCGTAGCGCCGCAAGCCACCCGGATAGCCGCATTCAAAGGCTGATAGCGGCTATCCGCTCCGGGAAGCCGCTTCCTGAGTCAGGAAGCCGTTTCCTGACCGGGGAAGCCACTTCCTGCCCCGGAAAGTCGCTTCCTGGCCCGGAAAGTCGCTTTCTGCGCTGGTGGGAAGCCATTTCCTGACCCAGGAAGCCATTTCCTGACCCAGGAAGCCACTTCCTGACCCAGGAAGCCGCTTCCTGAACCGGAAAGTCGCTTCCCGAGCCGGGAAATCGCTTCCCGAGCCGGGAAATCGCTTCCTGACTCAGGAAGTCGCTTCCCGAGCCTTTAGCGTGAAGGAATCGAGCGAGAGCCGCCAAATTGACAGGCTAAGCGCCAGCACCTAGGCTCAAGCCATTGGACCTTCAATTTCCGGAAATCCGGACTTCTCCCAGCAGATTTCTCGATGACAACGCCCATCGACCTCGCCATTCTCGCCGCGCTCGACGAGGAGATCGAAAGTCTCAGCGCCGAGCTGACAGACGCCCGAGCCGAGAGCACGGGAGCCTTCAGCGTCCTCCGCGGCCGGCTCGGCGGATGCGAGGTGCTCGTCGGCCGAACGGGGATCGGCAAGGTCAACGCCGCGCTCCATACCCAGTCGGTCATCCTTCAATACCGGCCCCGGGCCATCTTCTTCACGGGCGTCGCCGGATCGCTGGTACCCGCTCTAAAAGTCGGCGACCTGGTGATCGCCACGCAGGCCATTCAACACGACTACGATCTCACCGCCTTCGATCGGACGCGGGGGTTCGTCCCCATCGGCAGCGACGTCAAAAGCGTTTCTCCGGAGTTCTTCGCGCAGGCCGAGGAAATCCTGGGCAAGCCGTCGATGGATCGACTGCAGGGAGTCTCGTACTTCGAAACGAGCCCTGCCCTTCGCCAACTCGCCTTTCGCGCTTACGACGAGATTGCCCGAAGAAAAACGGTTCCTCCAGCACTCGCCGGGGCCGTCGCCTCGGGAGATCAATTCATCGCCAACTTCGCCGACCGCGAGCGCATCCAGCGCGCGTTCGGTGCCCTTTGCGTGGAGATGGAAGGAGCCGCCGCGGCTCACGCTTGTTTCTTGAGCGGCACTCCGTTTCTTTTGTTGCGGTTCATTTCCGATGCTGCCGATGGGTCCGCGGCGGTTCAGTTCGACACCTTGGCTCGCGAGGTGGCCTCCCTCACGGCCGACCTGGTCCGTGAGATCGCAAACCTCTTCGCTCAAGAGACCGAGTTGACGCCCTCCCCTAACGCCGCTTTGCTCGCCTCTTGAGGCGTTCGAGCGAGGCGGGCGAAAAGACATGGCTGACGCATCCAGCTACTGCGTAGTGATCACGACGACCGCCACCCGGGAGGACGCGGAGGCCATCGCCCGCCACCTTCTCGCGGAAAAGCTTGCGGCCTGTGTCCAAGTGTCCGCAATCGAAAGTTTCTACACCTGGAACCACGAGATCGCCCGCGAAAACGAGCTCGTCCTCTACATCAAGACTCGGACAAACCTATACGAGAAGGTCGAGGAGGCGATCCGGGCTCACCACAAGTACGAAGTGCCCGAGATCATCCAGCTTCCCATCATGGCCGGGGCACCTTCTTACCTCAAGTGGATTGATGAAGCGACCGAGTGAGCGGGGGGCTTGAAGGCTTGGCCGGTCAAATCACCTTCCTCTGATAGCATTTGAGTCATGGCAGCTGTCGAGACCCGTGAAGAAGTCGTGGACCGGCTTGAACACGAAGCCGGGCGACTGCTGACGTTCGGAGTCAGCCGCCTCCGACTTTTTGGTTCCTTCGCGCGCCAGGAAGCCAGCCGCTGGTGACGCCCGAATCGCTGAGTCCCTACTTGGGGCCATCGATCTTGGCCGAGGGAAGGGATGTTTCGCTCGTCGCTTGAGCGCAGGAAATTCCGCGCCGGTTCCGTCTAAGCTATCGCCGTACTCAACCGGACAGGAGAGTCGGCGAGATGTCGCACCAGGTTACGCCATCGGTCGACGACGCGCGGCGCGAGGGAAGGTGGCTCGCCACGCGGCGCATTCTGCGTCTTGGGATCGGCGTTGCCGCTCTGCTCCTGCTCGTCGTCCTCTGCAGCTCGACCCTAAGCCCCCCTGATACCACGCGAGCCGTCGAGCCGCGACTCAGTACTGGACAGTCCTATGCTGCATGTCGGCCGGACGATCCCCGCCTCGTAATCCCCCGGCTCCTCTGCCCGGCTAGCCAAAAGGCCAAAGGCATGGCGCGGCGTCGCGACCGCCAAGTAGTCCGTGGCCCGGACTCGGACTTCGAGCCAACCGAAGAGCTGCCGCCCGTTTCGAAGAACGAACGAACGAAGGCTTTGCGCGACCTCGGCTCCGATCCTGGGAGTGTCGCACGCGCCGCCAAGATCCTTCGCCAAGCCGGCGAACAAAATCCCAAAGACGTCCGCTGCCAGTCGGACGCGGCGGCTGCGCTCTATGCTCAAGCCCAGGCGAAGCAGGATCCGCTGCCGCTCCTCGACGCCTACGCTTTCGCCGAACGGTCTACCAAACTTGATCCCTCTTTCCCGGAAGCGCGCTTCAACCGCGCCTTAGTCGAAGAGGCGCTGGGTCTCCGTGAGCAAGCCCGCGGAAGCTGGGCGCGTTACCTTGCGCTCGATCCTGACTCGGAGTGGTCGGCGGAGGCACAGGCTCATCTCGACCGTCTGGCACCCGCGGAGAGCGAGGAGGCGAGCTGGCGCCGCGAAAGGGTGGAACTCGAGCGCGCTGCCCTTGTCGGTGATTTAAAGAAAATAGTCGGGATTGTCGATCGTCATCGACAGGCGGTCAGGGAGGAGGTTTTGGAGCGGACATTGCCGGAGTGGAGCAAGGCACTGCTCGCAGGAGATCCGTCCGCCGCCCAGCACCTAAATATGGCTCGCTTGATCGGCTCGACTTTAGAGCGAGAGGGAGGTGACCGAGAGTTGGTCCTCCTCCTGAAAAGAATCGACGCGGAAAAACAACAGAGTCCGATTCTCGACTACGCTCAATCCTTGGCTGCAATCAGCAAGGCCCAGGCCAAGATCCGGAATCGTGATTTCGAAGGCGCCGCTTCGGCTGTAAACGAAGCCTCGATCTCTCTAATCGCGGTAGGTCCACCTCTCTCCCTGGAAGCCGACCTCGTCCTTCTCAGACAAACATTTCAGGCAAATCGATATGAGGAAGCTATCGTACGGGGGCGCAGCCTGGCGTCAGAGTGCCGAGAGTCAGGCCTTTCTCATCTCCGTGGTCGAGCGCTTTGGATAACTGGAACCGCAGCGTTCGTTCTAGGTCGCCGCGCAGAGGGTGACGCCGCATACCGCGATGCAGCGGCCGAGTTCCTGCAAGCAGGTGAGATCGGAAATCTTACAGCCGTCCAAGACCGTCGCGCGAGCGGCCTTCGCGATTGGAGTGAGGAAGAAGATGTTTGGACACTTCGGCTCCCGTTAATTCGATTCCTCGGTGCCTTAGGTGAAAAGCGTAACTACCGCCTTGCACTGACGGAGGCCGCCTTCGATGCGGCTGAGAATGGAGCATTCATTCCGGCTCGAGCCTTTATCAACGAGGCGCTGAGGATTGGCCGCAGCACTAACAACGCCATGGCTACAGGACGAGCACTTCTTCACCGCATAGAGATCGGAGAGCAAGATCACGAGACTTCGTCCTCGATCGCAGCCGACCTTAGAGAGGCACGAAGATGGTGCGCCCGAATCCCCGAAATCGTAGACCGTAGGGATTTAGAGACCGATCTTCTCTTTGCGTCAGCACGGTTGGCCAGACGGAGGGGTGATTATTTAAATGCAATCGCTGGGCTGAATGAAGTGGTCGACCGATACAAAGCAACCAGCTATCGTTCTCTCCTGCCCCTAGTACTTGCCGAGCGTTCCGCCGCACGCCTCGGGGCTGGCGACGATAGAGAAGCAGAGGCCGACCTCATAAAGGCGATAGAGCGCCTTGAGCAAGAGCGCTCGGGGGTCGGCGATGTCGAACGGATGATCGGATTCGCCGACCGAGTTCGAGATATCCCGTTGGCGATGGTCGCCCTTCAGCTCGATCATCGTCACCGGCCCGATCTAGCACTAGTTTACGCTGAGCGAGGACGCGCGATCGCGCTACTCGACATCTCGAGCCAAGAACGCGGGACGGAAGAGCCGGAAGAAACTAGGCTCCTGTCCAGAAAAAGAATGATCAACCTGGTTGCGTTTCGCGCAAGCCTTGCGCCGAACACGACGATTGCTTTTTACGAATCTTTACCGGAGCGACTCCTTGTCTGGCGCATAAGCCGAAATGGAATTACTTCTTCTCAGATTCATATCTTGCGATCACAACTGAGCGACAAGATCCGGAGAGCTATACATAGCGTTCAGTTCGAGCCCGGAGCCTCCAAGGCGCAATTAGCAGAACTCTGGGAAATCCTAGTTCGCCCCTTAGCCCCTCGTTTTGGGAGAGGAACTTTTGTAATTGTGCCATGCGGAGAGCTATTCGCTGTACCGTTTGCGGCACTTTTTGACCGAGCCACGGGTCGCTATCTCGTAGAGGAAGTTCCTGTCGAAATCGCTCCCAGCCTCCGGCTATACGTGGCTAGGAGTTCTCGAGCCAATAGTAAGGACACGCGCGCGCTCGTCGTGGCCGATCCGGCGGTAGACCGCGAACTCTTTCCCACGCTTACGCGCCTTCGATCCGCGATGGACGAGGTTGAAGCTGTTCGTGAATCATTCCTGGCCACCGAGGTTCTGAGCGACAGAGAAGCGACAAGTAGCGCGGTGCTTGCACAACTCTTCAAAACCCAAGTCGTCCATTTTGCAGTTCACGCTCGCGTCAATGCGAAGAGACCTTTTCTGTCGGAGCTTGTTCTTGCCCCGTCCTCAGACGGAAGCAACAGAGGTGTTATTACCGCTCGGGAGCTTACGTATCAGCCGATGCCAGAACTCAACCTCGTAGTTCTTGCGGCTTGTGCCAGCGCAGGAACCCATTACTCCGCCAGCGAAGGGATTGTTGGCCTAGCTTGGCCCTTCCTCGCTCATGGTGTGCATAGCGTTATCGCCAGCACGTGGGATGTGTCGGATGGGGAGTCGTCTCAATTGTTTTCTAATTTTTATGCCGCGCTCGGTAAGGGAGAGCGTCCAACGGAGGCCCTACGTACTGCGCAAATGCTGGAGATTGAAACTCAGAGAACAACACGCATGGGCGAGACTTTTGGTTGGGCAGCTTTTGCCAGTTATTCGGGATTTCAGGGCGGAGCCAACTAACACTCAGAATTGGAGGCAGTTCGATGCGAGCAATCCCGCTAAAGATAACCTGCATCTTATGCGCAGCTCTTGCTGTTCAAGCCTGTGTAAAGAGCGACGAGGATACGAAAGGCGGCGGTCCAGCAAGCGACTCAGCGGCGGCTAGTTCGTCGACGACAGATTGGACCCTCGAAGTCATTTTTTATGGATTGATAGCGCTGGCTCCGAGCAGCACACACCGTGAGGCCATTGGACTTCTTGTAGACGGAACGTCGAGCGGAGTTACGGAACATGTTCCCGGCTTGATGATCTACGAAGGAATTTGCGACGATGACTGTAAGCGCTTGCCAATAATAAAGAAAAACAAAGGTGTCCCGACAGATCTCCACGACCTGGGCAAACTGGATGTGCGTTTAGCGGGGCTCCCTACCACAGGTGATTTTCTAACCATAGGAGCGAGGCCGGGAGTCTTTCCCGGAACTGCAGAGCAAACGAAGTCACTTGGCTGGATTCCGCAGTTGAATAAGATTAGTCCTGAGGCTTCCTCCGTATTCGATTCGTGCCTTGCTCCTGGAAATCCTACCAGTGCTTCTCCAAAATGTCCTGTTTCATCGCGAGTCCGAATTTCGGGATGGACAGGCGCAGAGACGTGCCATCTGGTGCATGGGAAGGGCGAGGAAGAAGAGGTTGAAGCATTTGTCTTCGCGCCACCAGGAACAAGCGGAGGCGCATTAGCCCAGAAAGAGCGTCACGTCGTTGCCGATTCCACGATGTTTAAGTGGGAGGGTTTGCGTATTCCAGCTGTCATTCTCCAGGTTCGAAGCTTTGGCACCGCCGGCTTCGAGTCAATTCCGATAAAGCCAGAAAACAAAAAAGTCACACTTCTGTTCTGGAATCAGCCGAAGGCGATTCCGCCTTCCGTGTTTCAATCCCACCACTTCGAGGCCTACTATCAACTAACTAAGTTTAAGCCTAACCTCATTCCTTCACAGCGCCACTTGAGCACCGGTTCTGTACCTTATCTTGGTGCTTGTGAGTCGATATTAAGCACGATTGATAAACGTGCCAACAAAATCGGCTTTGTTTATGCGAAGCACAACATACGCGAGTGTGACAGCACCGTTGTTTCGGCGACAGCCCTTCCTGAGTGGAAATAGACTAGACTTGCCTAAAAGCAATTTGCACGCCTGGTTTCGACTTTCGGTCCAATGAAGGGGCCCTGAGCTATTGGCAGCTCAGGGCCTCGCGGGATCTTCAGGTAGCTCTCCTACCGCGCCGACAAATCCCCCCGCCAGGTCCCCACCTTCGTCTCGAACTTACGGCACATCCCGAGGGTTCGCGCCATGAGTGCCTGCCACTCCGCCCCTCCGGTTTTGACGTTCGCGGCCCAGGCGGTCGCTAGGTCCGTCGCGTCTCGGCCGGGGGTGGCTACGACGAGTAGCGGCATCTCGGGTCCGACGACGGTCTCAAAGATCCGGTAGCCGTCGCGGATTCCCTTGGCGGTCGCGAGGGCGCGCCAGTCCTTGGCGAGTTGGTCGAGCTCGATTTCCTTGCCGGGCTGGAGGTAGTAATAGTCGAAGCGCATCACGCCGGTCTCTTCGCGCGAGACACGGGGCTTTTCGGGGGCGTAGCCGAGGTCCGGTCGCTCTCGGATCACCACGTCGTCCCAGGATTGAATTGTCGGATTCGCCCGGCCCATCAGGTCGCCGAACTTCTCCGCGCCCATCTTTCCGGCCAATTCGGCAAAGGTCGCCGGAACCCTCGTGAGATCGTTCATGTCGGTCATCGGCGCGACGTAGTCGTAGGAGAGGTCGTCGTAGCTCCAGGTGATGAAATTCGCGGGGAAGGTCGAGATCTTGGAATCCTTCATCGCGGCGGCGAACTCGTGCGAGGTTTTCTCGTAGTCGGCAATTAGGGCGGGGTTGGCGTGTTCGCGATGGATGCCGTAGAGCTGGCCGGCGGGGGCTTGCGCCTGGGCGGACGGGGCGGCGAGGGCGGCGAAAGCCAAAGCGATGCCAGAGAGACGACCAAGTCGAAACATGTCTTTTATCCTCCAAGTAGGGGAATCTGTCGGGTTCAGAAGGTCTCTACGGCGGGTTTCGGAATTCGGATGAGGGGCGCCGAAGAGAAGATCGGCCCGGTCGGGAATGGGGCGGAAACCCGGCGGTGTTTTCACTCTCGAAGGCTGTCGGGCCCCCTGCTATACTGCCCCGCCATCAGCCAGGTAGAACCCCTGAGAGCCGCTCCCGAGAGCCCCAAGGAAGCCAAAATGCAGAACCCCGAGATCCACCCGGAACGTTTTCCTTCGAGCCTCCGCCCACTCGCCGAGAAGGTTCGCGACGGGGTGCGGCTGAACGACGAAGACGCCCTGCTCTGCCTCACCACTCCCCACGTCGTGGCGCTCGGCCGTTTGGCGGACGCGGTGCGTCGGCGGATGCACGGCAACGTCACCTACTTCAACGTCAATCGGCACATCAACCCGACGAACGTCTGCGTCTATACCTACAACTGTAAGTTTTGCAGCTTCGCGGCGCTCAAGGGCGAAGCCCATGCCTGGGAGATGTCCCACGAAGAGGTCTACAAGCACGCCGCGGAGCAGGGCGGCCAGCGGGCAACCGAATTCCACATCGTCGGCGGCCTGCACCCCGACCTGTCGCTGGAGTGGTACCTCGAAATGCTCCGCGGCTTGCGCGAGCGTTTCCCGAACGCCCATTTGAAGGCGTTCACCGCGATCGAGATCGGCTGGTTCGCCAAGCGCGAGAAGTTGTCGATCGAGGAAGTCCTGCGCCAGATGCGCGACGCGGGGCTCGGGTCGCTGCCGGGCGGCGGCGCCGAGATCTTCCATTCCGAAGTGCGCGAGATCATCTGCGACGGCAAGCTCGACGCGGACGAGTGGATCGAGGTCCACCGGGTCGCCC
>DATMZU010000099.1:0-6044 GCA_035607435.1 Thermoanaerobaculia bacterium
CCATGCCGCCCACGCTTGATCGAAGGCGCATCAAAGCCCCCTCCCCCCGCCCAACCATCGGCGGAGAGAGGGGGTGCGGGTCTTCAGGGATGAGGGTTCAGCGCTCTTAATTAAGCCGCTTCGGGGGAGACGTTCGTCACGGCCGGCGATTCACGCTTCTTCGTTCGCAGGGGCTGGCGACGAGGGCGGAAGCCGAACTTGAGGAGGGTCTCGCTGCCGAATCCGTGCTTCCACTGGAGGCTCGCTCCGATCCGGCGGCGCAGGCGGTCGCCTTCTGCCGCGAGATCTTTGCGGGTCGCCGTGGTGCCCTGCGCTTGGGAGCGCAGGTTGTCCTGATGCGCCTCGAACTCCTGGCTTCGAAGGAGGATCTCCTTGAGCTGGGCGACGTCGCCGACGAGATGCTGCAGGTCGGGAAGATCGGGTTCGAGGTTGGTGACCAGGGTGTTCCAACGACTGATGCGGGCTCCAAGGGTGTGACCGTTTCCAGCCATGATGCGGACTCCTTTCGTCTTTCGACGTTAGCGTGGGATCAGTCCCACGCCGCAAGGGTACGAGACGAGGATCTGCGAAATCGAGAGGTCCGGAAAGATTCTTTTCGGCGGGGTTGTCGCGGGTGCCGATCGGGCTGGAACGCGCCGCCGCTTCCGGTGCATTCGACGGCTGATTCCAGTGGAAGCGGTCGCAGTTTCCAGTGGAAGCGACGATCGAATGCAGTGGAAGCAGCCGCAGAATGCAGTGGAAGCGACGACAGTTTCCGGTGGAAGCGACGACGGAATGCAGTGGAAGCTGCCGCAGAATGCAGTGGAAGCGACGACAGTTTCCAGTGGAAGCAACGGTCGCTTGCAGTGGAAACGGCGCAGAATCCAGTGGAAGCGGCGACAGAATGCAGTGGATTCTGCGACCGCTTCCGGTGGAATCTGTGGCCGCTTCCACTGCATTGCGTCATCGAATGCAGTGGAACTCGGACCAATTTCACCGAACCTACGGAACGTTCGAGGCTCTCGAGAGTTGTAGCCTCAGAAGTCTTGGGAGGAACGACCATGCGCTCATTCCGTTTTGCACCGTGGATTCTGGTCCTCAGCACGTTCGCCGCCGGCTGCGCGAGTCATCCGCCCCCGCTCGCGCTCAGCCATGCCTGGATCGTGGTGCCGACCGGCGCCACGGAACGGACGCTGCTGGAGCAGGCGGGGTTCCGCATCGCCCCGACGGTCAATCGGCACGACGGCCAGGGGACGGCGTCGATCACCGTCGAGTTTCAAAACGGCTTTCTGGAGCTGATCTACCCGGACCCGACGGTCTCGGTCGCGCCGGCCTCGGTGGTGGGGGCCGAAAAGTTTCGCCTGAAATCCATCTGGCGCGAGTCGGGCTACTCCCCGATCGGCATCGTGTTCGACCGGACGGCGGCAACGCCGGAGGCGTTCCCTTTCGCTACCTGGAAAATCTCCGCCGATTGGATGGGGCCGGGCAAGTTCATGGAAATGCTGACGCCCAAGGAGGCGCCCAAGGCCGTGTCGCTCTCCATCTCGTCCCACGCCGGGAGCGCGGGGGCGACGTACGCCGAATTCGGACGCGATCCCGAGAAGAAGGCAATGTTCGAGCATCCCAACGGCGCGCGACGGTTGACCGGCGTAAGGATCGTCGCCCCTGACGCGGAGGGGTTGCCTCCCGCGGCGGCCTACCTGGGTGGACACGGGCTGATGAAGTTCGAAGTGGGAAGCCAATGGCGACTTGACCTGACCTTGGACGACGGCCGGCAGAAAGCCACCGTGGATCTTCAGCCCGGTCTTCCCTTGGTGGTTCACTACTGAAGGCGGGCGCCGGGAAAAGGGGGGGCGTGATACCGTCTTTGCATCCCAGAAGGAAGGCCCCGGATGCCGGAGAACCCGACCTCTCCCCGCAGGCTGACGCAGCGCTTGTTTCCCGCCGCAATGGCCGTGGCGGCCGTGCTCGCCATGGCGTATTCAGCGACCGGTACGGGGCAGCAACCCGCTCAGAACCCCTACCCGGAGCGCACCGGCGCCCCGTTGGCCGACATTTCCAAGGGGCCTTATGTCGCGGACCCGCAGGTGATCGCTCTGCTCGACCGGCAGGATCCGGGCGGCGATTGCGCCAAATCGGGTCCTCTGGTGTTCGGCTGTCTGATTCAGGCGCTGGCTTCGGCGAAGGCGCATCAGCCGCCGGCCGGCGCATTCGCCAATCCCTTCAATCTGAGTGTGGCGGAGGACATCCGCGAGACCATCGAACAGGACCTCCTAGGCTTTCAGGCCACCGGGGGAATCGAGCCCGCGCAGCAGATCCATCCGCAATTCCTCACCAACGACGGCTCGCGCATCGAACTGGTGGGCGTCATCGACCGGATCGATCGGCAGTTCATCCACGACCTGATCCCCGGCGACGAGCCTCGGAATCGTTGCGGCGAGATCAGCCTGATCTACCGCTTTTCCTATTCGCTCCGGAACGGCGCGGTCTCCTCGCGCCTGCCGGTCACCTTCAATCTGGTGTTCCCAGCCATCCCGCACGATCGGAAGAAAGGCGTCACCACCTGCCAGGGGGTCGCGGCGCGGTGGCTGGCGGAATTGAACCGGTCGGAGGGCCGGACGCCGGAGCAGGTGGTGGCCGACCTCACCCATCCCGGCAAAGGGGTCGTCGCGTTGATCGATGGGCGGGACCTGGAGCGCATCGAGCTCAACATCCAGGCTTATCGAATCAGCGCGGGAAGCGACAGCACGGATCTCGGCAGCACGGCGGAATACATCATCCGCGTGTTCCGGTGGAACCCCGACCGGAAGATGTTCACGGCGAGCTACCTCACCGACCAGATCGACCGCGCCCGGCTGCTGGGCAATCCCGAAGGCGATGCAAATTCCTGCGATCCCGGCGTCAAGCGGCCGATGTCGCGCGACAAGTTCCTGGCTTTCCTTTTGTCGCCGGTGGTCCTTTCCGACGTCGATAACGGCACGCTCAACATCCCGCAGGAATTCCTCGCCTGTCGAGCGACTTCCGCGTCGCCCGGCGGCGCCGCGCGGTCGGGAAACGCGCTCTATTGGGACGCGCTCGACCCGGCGGAACAGTTGGTGACCGACGCCCAGATTCAAGCGGCGCTTGCGGGGGCGACCAGCCCCCGGCGGCAATTCAGCTTCGTGCGATCGCCCCAGGACGTCCGCCTTCGCCTCACGGAGATGAGCTGCAGCGGCTGCCACCAGGCCCGCGCGATCGCCGGTTTCCATTTCCCGGGGGCAGACCGGGCGGAGACATCGGTTTCAAACGCGGTCTTCCTGCCGGGATCGCCGCATTTCTATGGCGATCAGACCCGGCGCATCGCCATTCTCGAACAGCTCGCCGCCGGGCACTATTTGAACCGCTATCAGCTGGCGCAGAGTTATGCCTCTCGCCCTCTGAACAAGTTCAAGCCCCAGTTGACCGGTACGCAACTGATCGGCGGCTGGGGCGGCGCCTGCCTACTGTCCGAGCAACAGGCGACCAGCCGGCGCCAATGGGATTGCCAGGCCGGGCTCATATGCCAGGAGCTGTTCGAGTCGAGGAACGCGCCGGGCATGGGCACCTGCGTTCCCGAAGGACGCCAGGAGATCGGCGACGCGCTGCAAATCGGCACGGTCACCTCCACCCGCTTCGGCTTCGAAACCTATCGGAGGACCACGCCAACACCGGTCGGCGACTGGAGCGACCGCGCGACTCGGAACACTCTGATCCCGGCGTCGAGCCTACCGGCCGCCCCCCCGGCCGGCAACAGCTTCTACGGCGCGCACCAGGAGTTTTATGTCGGCGACTCGACCGGCGGCACCGGCTCAGCCCAAGAGCAGGCCCGGGTCAAACGCGACGCTTTGACCGGCGGGTTCCCGAGCGGAATGCTGCGCCTCTCCGAATGCCTGGGGCTGCCGCCGGAGGCGACCTGCGGATTGGTCGCGTCGAGCGGATTCAACAGCTGCCTGAGCGACGTATCGGCGGGGACCAAGTCGCTGGCCGAGTGCTTCCAGCAGCGGACCTCCTATGCCGGAATGCGCGCCTGCGATGTCGAAAACCCGTGCCGCGACGACTACATCTGCCTGCGGCCGATGGGCTATACCCTCGCCAACGGGCACCAGAACTTCGAGGCGCGCCTGGCAGACGTCAATGGGATCTACGACGCCAACGACTTCGGCCAGAAAGAGCCGGATCAAGCCTGGCTCTCGCGCAACGGCGGCGCAGGCGACCAGCGCGGCATCTGCATTCCGCCCTATTTCGTCTTCCAGTTTCGCTCGGACGGCCACCCGGCCCCGATGACGCAGACGATGCAGACGCCACCTCGGCAGTAAGGCGGCCCTAGTTCCAAAATCTCGAAATACCTCCTGCTGATCTGCCGGTCGGCCGGCGGAGCCTGCCTGTCTCACCCCAAAAGCAGCCTTCAGACCTCCCTCGTCCTCCCCTCAACGCCACTGAAAAGGGGGTCTTGGGGACGTAAGTGGGCGTTTCGGTGGCCCATGGTGGAAATTATTGGACAGAAGTGGAGCAACGAGACTAGAATCACCGTCCAAATAGCTGGACCCAAAGGCGGGGGTCATGTTTCGGGGTAGCTCACCAGCGAAGATCGACGAGAAGGGCCGCCTCAAGGTGCCGACGGATTTCCGCCGGTTCGTTGAGGAAAGGTATGGGCGCGAGCTGTTCGTGACCTCGATCCACGGCGACTGCGCGCGGCTCTATCCGCTGCCGGTCTGGGAAGAGATCGAAGGGAAGCTCCAGGCCATGCCTTCGGCCGATCCGTCGAAACAGCGGTACCTCGAACGGGCGAGCTACTACGGCCAGCAGGTGCGGCTGGACGACCAGGGGCGGCTGGTGATTCCGCTGATCCTTCGCGAGAGCGCCGGAATGAACGGCGACGTGGTGGTGATGGCGCAGATCGACCATCTGATCGTCTGGAACCACGAGCGCCTGGTCGCGCGGATGGCCGAGCAGCCGTTCACCGAGGACGACTCCCGCGCCTTGGCGGAGCGCGGCGGAATCTAGGTCGTGCGACAGCCGCGCGACGAGATCGAGAGCCCGTGGCCGCCCGACATGTCCCCGTCCTGCTCCGTGAGGTGGTCGAGCTGCTCGCCCCCGAACGGGGCGGCGTGTTCGTTGACGCGACGCTCGGCCTGGGCGGTCACGCGGAGGCGATCCTCGAAGCCGGCCGGCAGGCCGAGCTGGTGGGGATCGATCGCGACCCCCAGGCGCTGGAGCTCGCGCGCGAGCGGCTGGCGCGGTTTGGGGACCGGGTGCGGCTGGTCGAGGGAAATTTTGCCGACCTCTCCGAGCTGCTCGGGGCGGCGGGGGTGGGCCGGGTGGCGGGGATTCTCGCCGATCTCGGCGTTTCGTCGTTGCAAATCGATTCGCCGGAACGGGGCTTCAGCTTTCGTTTCGGCGGACCGCTCGACATGCGGATGGGCCGTGGCGGCCTGTCCGCCGCGGACATTGTGAACGAAAGCTCGGAGGAAGAATTGGCCAAGATCTTCTGGGAGTACGGCGAGGAGCGGCAATCGCGGCGGATCGCCCGCGCGATCGTCGCGGCGCGCCGCGAGAAACCGATCGAGACCACCTCGGAGCTGCGCCGCGCGATCGACCGCGGCAAGGGGCATGAGGCCGGGCATCGCAACCGCGAGGGGCGGGTCGATCCGGCGACCCGCGTGTTCCAGGCGCTGCGCATCGAGGTCAACGAGGAGCTGTCCGGGCTCGAAAGTTTCCTCGATCAGGCGGTGGACCAGCTCGACGCCGAAGGGCGTCTGGTGATCATCTCGTACCACAGCCTGGAGGATCGGATCGTCAAGAACACGTTGCGCGATCTGCACCGCGGCGAGATCGACCAGATCACCGGCCGGCCGCGCTCGGAGAGCCAGGCGATCGAGCTGCTGACCAAGCGGTCGGTGCGCCCGACGGAAGAAGAAGTGGCGGAGAACCCGCGGTCGCGCTCGGCGCGCCTGCGCGCCGGCCGGAGACTGGAGACCCGGTGAGGAATGCCTACGCCTTCACGCGGCCGGTCGCCAACGCCTACCTGGTTCGGGAGCGCGACAGGA
>DATMZU010000100.1:0-11301 GCA_035607435.1 Thermoanaerobaculia bacterium
GTGCCGCTCGATCAACGGTCCGAGGCGAGCGAATCCGGCCTCGTCGACCTCGGAACGATCGCTTTGTCGGAAGGGACGACGTTTCTCGTCCACGTGGCGGCCGGCGATCGGGAGGCGCAAGGTGCGGTGGCCCGGGCGGACCTGGGCAACCGCTGGTCGGAATCCGACATGTTGACCGCCCAGGTTTGGAACGGCGAGGCGCTGATCTCCGGCGTGTCGCCAGGGAGGGTTACGGTCTCCGTCCTGGCCGGAAGGCGGCTGCTCTGCGAACAGTCGGTGGTCGTCCGGGAAGGGGGCAGCCAGGAGGTCGACTGTCGAAGCCACGGTCTTCGCGTTTCCGGCTACGTACAGGTCGGGGGCGTTCCGGCCGGCACCGGCACCCTCTCCTGGAGCGCGCCGGACCTCGCGATGCCGAGCCGCATCGACACCGTGGTCTCTCCCGCCGGTCTCAAGCAATTCCAGATCGTCGGGGCCGGCCGGCCCGGGGTGAGCGTGGCGATTGCTGCCGACGGCTCGTTCGAGACCGAGGACTTGAGCCCCGGCCGCTGGCGCGTGGTCTTGCTCTCCCAAGGGTCGGCTTCGGGCGAGCAGATCGTCGATATCCCCGCCGAGGAGTACTTCGAAACTGTGCTCTCCTTTCCGGGGCTGGCGGTCACCGGGACGGTCGTGGATCGAGAGGGCAAGCCGGTGGAGCGGGCACGGGTTCGCGAGCTGACGAGCGGCGGCATCGCATTCTCCGATCCGGAGGGAAACTTTTCCCTGGTCGGTTTGAAGGCCGGCAAGTCGGTGGTCCAGGCCCAGCTTCAGGATCAGACGAGCCCGCTCGCCGAGTTGAATCTCCGCATCGGCGAAAGGCCCGAGCCGCTGCGCCTGGTGCTGGGGCAACGGAAAGCACCTTCCCTGACGGTGCGGATCGTCGATGCCGGCGGCGCTCCGGTGCCCGGAGCCTTCGTCTTCCTCGACGAGGAGGGAAAGGGCCAGCGGCTGCTCGTGGCCGATGCCCAAGGGCAGACGGAAGTTCGCTTGGAGCCTCCGCTTCCCCCTAGAGTGCGCGCGGCCGCGTTCTCCTCGGGCTCCTGGGGTTTTGGGGATTGGCTGGATCGGCAGGCGGCGGACGGGGAGTTCCAAGTCGAAGTCGCGGGCGCGGAATCTTTCGTCGTGACCAGCGACACGCACCAGGGCTCGCCGCGCATCCTCACTCCAAACGGCTGGGATGTTTCCTGGCTCCTACGGCTACTGGGCGCGCCGCCGAGGTTGGCGCCCGACCTGCCGCTTCGGATGAGCGGCCTCGTCGCCGGGCGGTATAGCATCTCGCTCGACGGCGCAAGCGTCACGGTCACGGTCAGAGAACAGCACCCGGCCGAGGGGCGACTGGAGTAGATGCCTGGGTACTCTGTTTTCCCTGGGTGCGCCGGGCCTCCGAAAGTCCCCCTCGCCTAACCCGCGAGCGCTTTGAGCTGCTTTTCCAGCCGCTTGCGGTGGCGGTTCTCGGGGTCCATCTGGACCAGGATCTTGAGCGCCAGTTCGGCCGAGGGACCTTGGCCCTGGGCGAGGAAAGCCTCCACCTGGCGGACGCCCTGCTCGATCGATTCCTGGCGGCGGTGCGTCGTCTCGGCGCGATCGATCTCGGTGAGCAGCTGGGCTCCTCGCTCGCCGCCTTCCGCGAGGCGCGAAAGCTCTTGGGCGGCGCTGCGGGCGGCGAGAAAATCCTTGGCGACGATGGCGTCGCCGGCTCGCCGCGCCAGCTCGGCGGAGCGCGCCTCGGTGCCGAGAGTCGCTCGGGCCGCGTCGATCCGTTCGCGATAGGCATCCAGGGTGACCCGCGGCACGTCGAGCCGGCCCAGGTCGGCCAGCTCGCGCTCGGCCTCGGCGATCTTGCGGTTCGCGAGCAGGGTTTCGAGCCGGCGCCGACGGACGGCGACGTCGATCGAGTTGCGGTCTTCCCGCTCGGCTTCGACGATCGCCTCCTCGAGCGGCGCCACCTGTTCGGCCGAACCGCCGATCCGGCGCACGATCTCCACCTGGCCGCGCGCCGTGCGCAGGTCGCCCCGGGAAAGCGCGGCGCGTCCCTGCTCCAGAACGTCGGAGATCCGGCGGTCGCGCTCGATCTCCTCGGCCAGGGCGGAGATGCGCGACTCCAGCTCGCTGCGCCTCGGGTAGTTCGGCATCTGTTCGAGCAGGCTTTCGAGAGCGAACCGGGCGAGCGCCAGCTGGCTCTTGGCCAGGTACCCTTCGAGCACGCGCTCGGTTTCCCGGACGTTCGCGCCGAGCTGATCCTTGGCCTCGGCCTCGGCCAGGCTCTGGCGCACGGCCTCCAGGCCGGGCGTCTGCGGGTTGGTCGCCTCCAGCTTGTGCACCATCTCGGCCGCCTGGACCAGCCGTCCCGCGGCGATCGCGTCGCGCGCCCGGGCGAGCACCTGGTCGCCTTCGCGGGCTCGCGCCGCCGCTTTTTCGATTTGGGCGAGCAGCTCCATCCGCTCCTCGCGGGTCAGCTCGGAGGAGCTGCGCGGCTTCTGGACCGCGGCGGCCTGGGCGGGCCGCGCGGGCGGCGCGCCGGTCATCATCGCGGGAATCTGGATCTCCTGGGTCGCCGCGGGGTTCAGGCCATGGCCCACTTTTTCGAGCGCCAGGATGAAGCTCACCGCATCGGGGAAGCGCTGCTCGCGCTCGCGTTCGAGCGCGCGGCGGACCACCCGATCCAGCTCCGCGGGCACCGGAATCTCGGGGTTCCGTCCCGAGAGCGGCAGCGGATCCTCGGACAGCCGCTTGAAGATGAAGCCGTGGGGGCTCTCGGAATCGAACGGCGGCCGGCCGCAGATCATTTCGTAGAGCACCAGGGCGAACGAGTAGATGTCGCTCCGGCGATCGAGGCCCGCTTCGTTCGCCCCCGGACCGGCCTGCTCGGGCGAGCAGTATTGGAGCTTGCCCATGAACATGCCGGCCTTGGTGATCTCCAGGTTCGGATCCGGACCCGGATCGCGGGCGAGGCCGAGGTCGATGATCTTCACCCGCAGCTGGCCCCGGCGATCCTCGGTGATCATCAGGTTGTCGGGCGACAGATCGCGGTGGATGACGCCCGTCGAGTGGATCGCTTCCAGCCCGCGCAGGGTCTGGATGCCGAGTTGCACCGCGACGGCCACCGGGAACGGTCCTTCGCGGCGCAGGCGATCGCCGACGTCCTGGCCCTCGATGTACTCCCAGACCATATAGAAGCTGCCGTCGCCGAGCCGGGAGTAGTCATAGAGGATGGCGACGTTCGGGTGCTTGATCTGGGTGGCAAGCCGGGCTTCGCGCAGGAACCGGGCCTGAGCCACCGGATCGGTCGCGAGATCCTGGCGCAGGATCTTGACCACCCGCAGCTCCTGCAGGTGGAGATGGCGGACGAGGTAGACCTCGCCCATACCGCCGGCACCCAAGGGGCGTACGATCTCGTACTTGCCCTCGAGAACCGAGCCGATGTCCCGCGGGCTTTCGCCCATCGCGCCTCCGTTCGAAAACAGCGCGTATTGTAGCGCCGCTTCCTTCGCGTACCGTTCGCCTTCAACCATGAGCATGTCATCCCAGGCGATGCGATCGGCCGCCGCGTTACCGACGACGGGCCAGCGCCCGGCGCTTCGCCCGATTCCTACTTCTCCGAGGTGCGCCGGAGAACCGAAACGAGCCGGCAGGTCCCTTTCTTCCGTTATTCTCTGGCCGTAGACCATCCGATCCATGCGCCGCCTCCTTCCATTTTCGCTGCTCGCCGCGCTTTTCGGCCTGGGCGCTTCAGCTGCATGCTCGCGTCCGGAAATCTCGAATCCGAGACCGAAGAATCTCGTTTTGGTGACGATCGATACGCTTCGCCGGGACCACGTCGGCGCCTACGGCGACGCCCGGGCGGCCACCCCGGCGCTCGACCGATTGGCCCGTGAGGGAGTGCGGTTCGATGCCGCCACCGCCAACGCTCCGCTCACCCTGGTTTCGCATTCGAGCCTTCTTTCCGGTTTGTTGCCGCCGCACCACGGACTACGCAACAACGGTGCCGGTGCCTTCCCCGCCGATCGGGAGACGCTCGCCTCCGTGCTGTCGGCCGCGGGCTACGAAACCGGCGCGTTCGTCGCCGCGTTCGTGCTCGACCACCGGTTCGGCCTCGACCGCGGCTTTGCGCTCTACGACGACGAGATCGAGCGCGAGCCGGGCGCCCGGCCGGCGCTCGAAGCCGAGCGGCGCGGCGACCAGGTGATGGATCGGGCGCTCGCCTGGCTCGGCGAAAAGAGCCAGGGCGAAGAGAAGAAACCCCTCTTCCTGTGGGTCCATCTCTACGACCCACACGCCCCCTACGATCCGCCGTCGCCGTTCCGCGAACGCTTCGCCGCCGACCCCTACCGCGGCGAGATCGCGTTTGCCGACGCGCAGGTCGGGCGTCTGCTCGCGGAGCTCGACCGCCGCGGGCTCGCCGGCTCCACCCTGGTCGCCGTCGCCGCCGACCATGGCGAGGGATTGGGCGAGCATGGCGAGGCAACCCACGGCATGCTGATCTACGAATCGACGCTCGCGGTGCCGCTGCTGCTGCGCGGCCCGGGTCTTGCCCCGCGGAAAGTCGCCGCGCCCGTCGGCCTGTGCGATCTCGGCCCGACGCTCGCGGGCCTGCTCGGCCACCCCTTCGCGACTGCCGCAGACGGCAAAACGCTCGACGGCCGCGACCTTTCCGAACCGCTCCGGCAAGGCCAAGAACCCGCGCGCGGCGACGTCTACGCCGAGACCCGCTACCCCGAGATCTTCGGCTGGAGCCCGCTCTCGATGCTCCGGCGGCGCGACGCGAAGTACATCTCCGCGCCCCGGCCGGAGCTCTACGACCTGGCGCGCGATCCGGGCGAGCGCCGGAACCTCCTGCCGGAAAAGCCCGCTCCCGGAGCCCGCGACCCGGGCTCCGGCTTCGCCACGCGTCTCGCCGAGATCGAGGCCGGAGCCGTCAAGACCGCGGCGCCGCCAGTCGATGCCGAGACCGCCGCCCGCCTGGCCAGCCTCGGCTACGTCTCCGGAGGGGGCGGCACCGTGCGGTCCCCGGCGGGGGGAGGACGACCCGACCCGAAAGATCGGATCGATCTGTTCCAGCGTTTCGAGGCGGCGGCCCTCGCGCTCCGCTCGGGGCAAGCCGCCCGGGCGACGGCCGAGCTGCGCGCGCTCGCCGCGGCCGACCCCGGCAACGCGACGTTCCGCAGCCGCCTCGCTCAAGCGCTGCGCGAGGCTGGCCGGCCGGCCGAGGCAATTCCGGTGCTGCGCGAGGCGGCCCACGCCGCGCCGTCCGATCCCGACGTCTGGTACGACCTCGCGGTGGCGCTCCAAGGGGCCGGCCGGGCCGCCGAAGCACAGACCGCGATCGAGCGCGCGATCCAGCTCGACGACTCGCGCCCCGATCCGCACAACACCTTGGGCATCCTGCTCCTGGGGCAGGGGCGCGGCGACGAAGCGCGGCGCCAGTTCGAGCGCGCCACGGCGATCGACCCGCGCAACTCGGTCGCCCTCAACAACCTAGGGAACGCTCTCCGCAGCTTGGGCCGGGCGGGCGAAGCCGAGGCGGCCTACCGCCGGGCGATCGCCGCGGCGCCGGCCTACGCCGAACCCTGGAACGGCCTCGGCGCACTGCTGGTCGAGGCCAATCGCCCCCGCGAGGCGATCGACTGCTTCGATCGCGCAAGGCAGCTCGCCCCGGGAAACCTGGAGACGCTGATCAACCGAGGCATCGCGCTGGAGCTGGCCGGCGACCGAAACGGAGCGGCCGCGAGCTATCGAGAGTTCCTCGCCGCGGCGGGTGCCGCCCCCGCCTGGGCCGAGCAACGCCGGGCCGCCGAACAGCTGCTCGCCCGGCTCGGTCGTTAACTTTTCCGTTCGGCGAGCTCGTCCATGCGGCCTTACTCGAAGCGGAGGACGATGACAACCGACGACAAATTCTTCCAAAGTCCTACCGCATTTCGAAATAGGCTATCGATACATCATCTTGAACGCCACAACCCTCGCTGTACCTCGGAGCCCCTGCTTCGGCCCGAGCGATCCACCCGGAAGGCAGAGAGACTCCACACGAACCTTCAATTCTCTTCCAAGTGCCCTTTTCGCGAAGGGCGGCGTTCAGCGGCTCCCCGATCCCCAAGCCCCCTGGTGTTCTGAATTGCGGATCAGAAACTTGGATGTAAACGACCTTTCCTGACCCGCACAGAACATCGAAGTTGTAGGTCACCTCAGTCACCTCGGTCCAATGAGTGCAGAGCTCCCTTCCTCGGTGGGCGATGCCGGCCACACTTGAATTACTTGGCATTCTCCTGCCTATGCGGAGGTTTCCGACCCCGAGATGAGAGCTGGTGCTTCCAACCATGGAACAGCCGTTCTCACCGAGTAGAAGCAAAGCTGCTGCTACCGAAGTCACGGTGAAGGTTTGGAGTTTCATTAGGGCGGCCCCTCCTTTCGCTTCTGTTTTAGAAACCGAACATCAGGTTCGACACACCGCCCTGCAAGTCAATTCACGCATCCCCACAGTAGAGATAGGAAAAGGTATGCGATGGGTACTATGGAAAATGCCTGCGCAATCCGCAATCTGTTTCGAAGTGATCGGCCTTCCTCTGAACTATCAAAAATCTCATCGGGCGCTACAGTGGAGTGCTTTAAGAAAACGAATAACGTCACAATCATAGATGCCGGCATCGCGATAAGCAGCAGCCTACCTAGATTAAAAATGAGAAATCCGACTCGCTGATCAATTTCTCGAACTACTCCCTTCCGAAGGAGAAATACACCGCCTTCTCGCACTACTCCAAGACCATCGAAGTAGATCGACGCGGACATAACGACCGCGAATAGCGTGCCGGTGAAAAGACAGATCCAAGTCCATGACTTTTCTAGAGTACCGTATCTCGGCAGTTTCATCTCATGGACTCAGTCTTTCTTCTGTTGCAACGCCAATCCGCCGAACGGCTGCTCGCACGACTCGGCCGTTGGGATGATCGAGATGGAAGTGGCTCACCCCGGCAGTGGTGTCAGCCGCGAGGAGCTGCCCGTCGCGGTGGATGAAATCTTCGGTGACGCTCCAGGCGCCGCCGTTGTTGGCGTACTCGCGGAGCACGCTGTTGCCCAGATCGCGCAGCGTCCAGCATGAGCTAGCAATATTCATTGGCCTATTCAGCCCAATCACCGGCTCTTTCGAGCCAGTAAGCAACCAAGATCTTCCGCGCTTCGGCGCTAACCGGCCAGGCCTCGGAAAAGCACACGCCACAGTCCCCTCGCGCACAGGCGACCGTGAGGGGAATCCCCTGGTCACTCAAGATTTCCGCGGTCGTCTTCTTAAACCGAACCTCCAGAAGGCACAGGAAATAGTCTCCGAGGCGCTCCACACCCAGGTGGTTGATTCCCTCTTCTCGGGACCCACCGATCCGAATGTATATATGCTGAACCGACCATTCCGCCAGCCATTTCGGCTTTAGCCGCACGCCACCCGCCAGAAAGCGCTCGGTGAAGGAGTTAATTGCGGACTGGTCTGAGGCACGCAGCGCCTCGACAATACCTGGCGCTGAACGCTGCCTTACTCCGCTTGCACACGCGAACCCGATAACCGAAAGACCTATCCCGAAATAGAACGACGACTTCATTTTCCATGGCCTCCCGGCGACCGAACGAGCGAGATCGAGAAGGCACTTGCTCTTTCGGCTTCTAGCCACCTCCACCCCTCCCACCGTCTTGCCGTCTCTTGGTGCCGAGTCTCAGTTGCTGCCGTTCATGGGCCTGAGAGGGTGCCCGCAGTGGGCCTCCTCAAAATCCCACACCCCTTCCTTCTCTCCTAGCTCAAGAAGAGAATAAGCCTTGTAGATATCCACGCTTGGCGGTACGTCGATTGAGAGCAACCGGCTGTTTGCATTCTCATAGGTACACCCTAAACGCTCCATCGGAAGCCAGTGTTCGGAAAATCGAGAACCGCCGAGGTCCACTCCCTCAGCCAATGAGAGCCTATACGTTGAATGCCCACCTCGGAGATAAATACCCGCAACAACCATCGCGCCATCTTTCTCGACAGCCAAGACCTCGTCATCACAACTGAACCCAAAAACGGCAAACGGAGAATTTCTCAGCCGATATCGGTTGGAGCCCAAGAATTCGGCCCAGACCAATTCGGACTCAAAATCCCGCTGGTCAGCTTGAGGTATCTCAAATCTAACCTTGGCTAGCGGATTTCCACCGGGAGGTTTCCGATCAGGCGTTTTTTTTTCGTTACTCATAGTGGCGGCGGCACCATCTTCAAAATTCGTTCTAGATATTCCGAGGTGGTGGATGCACCCTTGGTTCGATTGCAGGTCCGGCAGGTGTTTTGAGCATTATCCAGCGTGTTATTCCCGTCTCGAGATTTCGGATGCGCGTGATCGATCTCGGACTTGGTCGGTCCTGGCTCAGAAGCCGTCTCCTGTCCACATAAGCGGCACTTGTTATCGGCATCCGCCCGCTCCTGCGTCTTTACTGATTCTGGGAACCTCTTTCCCGCACCAGGACCACCGCTGCTGCCTTCCTTGGGGCTCGGTTTTCCAGAATCCGAGGAGGAACCTGAGCCATCGTCATCTCCTCGACTCGCATCCTCAGAGAATAACTGAGTCATTCCAACAAAAAAACCAGCAGCCTTTGCAGCGGCCGCCATCGTACCAGCCTCGTCTTTCCTCGGGATTCCAGCTGCGTGCTCTTCCCTCGACTCGGGAGCGTTAGCAGCTTCTGGTTCCGAGATAAGAGCGACAATTGCAGCTGCAATTAAGAGTACAACCGGATGGTCGCCGTCCGGGTCGACCAGCTTGAGAGGATTGTTGTAAGCGTAGGAATATCGATTCCAGCTAACAGGAATACTGTCAGTCCCTCCAACGGAATCCACCCCCAAAAACCGCCCTGTCACCGGAGAGCAAAACCGAGCATGCATGTAGTCCAAATCATCCCCCACCCCACCCGATCCATTCAGGTCCCGCTCGTGCCCGGTAAACTTCATCCGCTCCGCATCCTGGTTCGCCACGGTCAGCTCTTCGCCGTAGGGCCAGTAGACGTGGTACGCGATCTTCACGCCGGACTGGTTGGTCACCAGCCGCGGTGTGCCGAGATGATCGAGATGGAAGTGGCTCACACCGGTGGTGGTGTCCGCCGCTAGCAACTGGCCGCCGCGGTGGATGAAATCTTCGGTGACGCTCCAGGTTCCGCCGTTATTGGCGTACTCGCGGAGCACGTTGTTGCCCAGATCGCGCAGGGTCCAGCGGGAGCTGCCTCCGGTCTTGAACGACCAGATCCGCTCGTCTTCGGCGGTGTAGACGTAGCGCCAGTCTTCGGCTCCCGACTGGAAGTGCCACATCAAGTGGAACGGGTCGTACTCGTGGACCGCCCCGTTGTTGTTCGTCTGGCTGCCCGCGGCGTCAAAGGCCATGCCCGGGCCGTTCAGGCGGTTGGTTACCGAGCTGGTCGGCGTGTTACGGCCACCTTGGCCGGTAATACTCTGGAGGTTGCCGAAAAGATCGTAGACGTAGCCCTGTGTCTTGAGCGGTGTGCCGGTCGCGCCTGTGCCATCCCAGAGGTTCGCGGTGATCAACCGGCTCGCCGGATCGTAAGCGAAGCCCGAGCCGCCGATCGATTTGATGTTGCCCACGCCGTCGTAGAGGTAGGTCCCCGCGTTCCATAGGTTCGTGCCCGCGCCGTTTCTTGCCACGATCGAGGCGGGGCGCTGCTGGGCGTTGGGGTCGATGCCGATCACGTCGGTGATGCCGTTGGAGTGCACCACTTGGGAGATCGTCTGGTTCGAGTTGTACGTGATGGAGCTGGCATAGGCGAACAAGCTGGCGTCCCGAACGCTCGTCAGCAGGCCCTCGGTGTAGGTGAAGTTCACGATCTTCGGCGTAGCCGTCTGGGGAGGCGGCGGGGCGCAGCCGGATTGGGTGCAAAGCGGATAGGTGAGGCTCGCGGTATTGCCCAAGTCGTCGTAGGTGAATCTTTGGGTGAAGGCCTCCGTCGCCGCGGTGTTGAAAAAGACCTGGGTGTCGCGCTTCGAGGCGCGCCCCTCCCGGCCCGCGTACGTATACGTTTCGGCGACCGCCACGGTGTGGGTGGTGGTGCCGAGGACGGGATAGTTGTAGCGCTTCGCCAATTGGACTTTTCCGAGCGACAGATCGGCCGCAGAAGTGCCCGTGCCGAAGGTGTACTCCTTCAGGCAGCGCGGCCTCAAGGTGGTGCCGCAGCCGATAAACGTCCCCGTCTCCCGCACCCTCGTCATCCGTTCGGCGCGGTCGTATTCGAAAGTCAGGTCTGACACGCCATCTTGCTTGCCCCCCGCATGGCCCCGCGCGTCGTAGTTGGAATAGGTCACCCCCGCGGGTCCCAGCTCAGGGTGCTTTTCCGAGTTGAGAAACCCCCGGTTGTCGTAGTTGAAATCCCGCTGCTGAATGATCGCCTGGGTGACCGGATCGAACTGCTTCACCGTCTTCAACCGGTCGCCGATGTCGTAGGCGTAGCTGGTCCGCAGCGGAGCGGGAAGCGGTGACGTCGGAGTCGCGGGCCAGGCGACCGGCTGGTCGATTCGGAACAGACGGCCCACCTGGTCGTAGAGCTCGACCGTGTCGCTCGAACATTCCTGGAGCGCGCCTCCGGTACCGCACGGCCCCCAGATTTTCGTTCTCTTCGTGACGACCCGCACTCCGGATCGCGTGATCGTCACGGCATGCGCCGCGCCGTCCGACGGTTGAATCGTCCGCGGCCGGCCGAACGGATCGTAGTCGAGGTACTTCGTCGTATTGGAAGGCACCCCCGCCTCCCACTCCGAGACGGTCGCCCGGTTGCCGATTGCGTCGTAGGTGGTCTCGCGGTTGGAGAAGGTGCCTCCCGGCATCTTTCGCTGCTCTTTGATCAAGCGCCCGAACGAGTCGAAATACAAACTGCTGGTCGTGAGGATTGGGTTGGATTTGTTCCCATTGGAATGCTGGTTGATCGTCACTTTGGCGAGCGCGCTCGGGTTGGTCGCCCGGGTATAGGCGTACTCTGTCCAAGCGCCATGCCCTTGCGCCGGCTGCACCCAGGTCAAGCGGCCCAAGGTGTCGTACTCGTAGGTCGTCTGAAGCTGCGAAACGTCCTTCTCGGCCGAGGTCAGGCCGGTTCGCGGGTCGATCGTTCGGTCGACCGCAGCGAATTCGAACACGGTGCCGCTCGATTTCAAGTATTCGGATTTGACCAGCAGCGCCGAGGAGTACGTGTGCTTGAGCGAGTAGGCGGCTCCAGGGGGCGTGAGGCCGCAGAGCTCGGCGCTGGGGACGGTTCCGCCGTCGCCGC
>DATMZU010000101.1:0-12933 GCA_035607435.1 Thermoanaerobaculia bacterium
TCTCCTCGTGCGTCAAATCCACCTCGTACTACCAGGCGATGCCGATGCTCGATGCGGCTCTGCGCCGGCACTACCCGAATCACACCTTGGGATTCATCGACGCCTGGGAAGAGCGGACCGCCGACATGCTCCGCTTCGAGCGGCAGATGGGCTCCCGGGCGCACCGCCTGCGCTATGAGGATCTGGTTCGCGAGCCCGAGAGCACGCTCGCGGCGCTGTTCTCTTTCCTCGGGGTTGCCTTCGACCCGGGTTTGATCGACCAGGTGTTCGTGACCGAGCACCGCCAGCGCCCGAACGGCGGCGACTGGCGTGCCTATGTCTCGACCAAGATCTCGGACCAGAGCATCGGCGCCGGGTCGAAGCTTCCATGGCACGCGATCCATACGACGCCTCTGGCCTATCGCGAACGGATGAACGCCCGCCTCGAACAGCTCGGCTACCCGCGGGTCGAGTTCCGCGAGGATGGCTTCGTCACCGGGATGGAAAAAGCCGACGAGGCACCGTTCACCGCCGCGACCCTTTTCGAAGAGGTCCTGCCGATCACCCTGGAGGGCATCGGCGAGGTACCCGAGCACCTGGCACAAGCTTGGGTGTTTGCCATCGAGGGGGAAAACGGCGGCAGCTGGACGGTAGATCTCTCGCGACAGCCGCCGACGATCACCGAAGGGGTCGGGGCAGGGGTCGAAGCGAGAATCGCCGCGGCCGATCTCGAAGCGGTGATCAATGGCCGCCAGCCGCCGGCCTATCTGCTCGGCCGGGTGCAACTGGGAGGGGGGCTCGCCCCGGAGATCGGGGCCGAGTTGCTGCGGCTTCTGTTCGCGGCGTAGTGGTCCGAAACGCCTTGCGCCTTCCTCCGTTCGATTCCGTCTGGCGGCTCCGGCTCGCCGCTTTGACCGCGGCGGCCGTCGCGGTGCTGATCCGCATTCCGTTCGCCGCGCGGCGGATGTGGGATCACGATTCGATCCAGTTCGCGCTGGGCGTCGAGCGCTACGATCTCGCGGCGCATCATCCCCACCCTCCCGGCTATCCGCTCTACATCGCGCTCTTGAAACTGCTGCGCCTGGCGGGCGTCGAGCCACTCCAGGGAATGGTCGCGCTCGCGATCCTCGCCGGAGGCCTCGGGGCGGCGGCGATCCTGCTCCTCGCAACCCGGCTTTCCGGCGGCCGGCTTGCGGTCGGAATGTTCGCCGCCGCGCTGTTTGCGACCGATCCGCTGCTCTGGTTCTATGGCGAGCTGCCGCTGCTCTACGCGGTCGAAGGAGGGCTCACGGTGGTGATCGCCGCCGTCGTCCTGCGCATGGGGGAGGGCCGGGCGGCGTTCTACGGCGCGGTCGCCCTGTTCGCCCTGGTGGGGGGCCTGCGCCAATCGTCCATGGTGCTGCTCGCGCCGCTGTTCCTCTACGGCGTCTGGCGCGCCTGGCGGGATGGCCGGCTACCGCTGCCGCGGATCGCGCTCGGCGCGGCGCTGGGGTTGGGCTTGGTACTCGCATGGTTCGTTCCGCTCTGCCTCCAGGCGGGAGGGTACGCCGAGTACAAGAGGATCGGCGCCGAGCATTTCCGCACGCTGCTGCCCGCGACCTCGATCCTCTACGGCGCCGGCTGGGGGGCGCTCGAACACAACCTCGAAGTGCTGACCAAGTGGACGCTCCAGGGGATTCTGCCCGGCGTGCTCGCGCTGCTCGGCCTGTTCGTCGTGTCGGTAGGGTTAGCCCCGCGGCGCTGGGGCGAACCGTTCACGGCGATTCGAGCGCACGCCGTGCCGCTCGCGTTCTGGGCCTTGCCGCCGCTTGCGTTCTTCGCCCTGTTCCACGTCACGAAGGCGGGCTACACGCTGGTCTACCTGCCGGCGTTCCTCACCGCCCTCGCGCTCGCCGCGGGGCCGCTGTTCGAGCGAGGGGACGGAGCTGCCGCCCGGTCTCCTTTTGGCTGGCGACCTCTGCTCGCTACGGCCACCGCCGTCGCCTGCGGCGCCGGGATCTTCCTGTTCGGCGCCGATCGCTCGCCCGAAGAGCCGCGCCTCTTCGCCGTCGCGAAGCACGAGTTCCGCGCCGCCGCGATCCGCGAATACGAAGAAGAGCTCGACCGGACGCTCGACACGCTGCACCGCTATCCTCCCGGCTCGACCGTCCTCGTTACCGTCGAGCTTTCCGGCACGGGATCCGCGGGCGCGGAGGGCTTTCTCTACCCCTGGCAGCGCCACCTTCAGTGGTACCTGCCGGAATACCTCGTGGTCCACGCGGTCCCCGAGCAGGATCTCGCCTTCGTCGCCCGCGGCCACGAGCCGTTTCACGAAGAGCTGTCCCAGCTTTGGGTCCCCGCCCGCACCACCCGCCTGATCTACGTCCTCTCCGGCTGGCCCGGCAACCGCCTGCCCCTCGGTCCCGGAGCCGTCGCCGGCAAGGGCAAATGGTTCACGCTCGCCGTCGTGCCGTTCCGCGGAAGCGCAAGGATCGGCTCGCTTGTGGTGACCGCTGAGAAGGTTCGGCTCGCGGCGTAGGACGCAGAAACCTACGCCAATCGCACGCTCTGCGGGTGGCGGATTCGATCGTCCGGGTCGAGCTGACGCTTGAGCTTTTGCAGCCGCGGGTAGCTCCCGCCGTAGTAGGCCGTCTGCCAATTCGGAAGGTCGATATCCGGGTAGTTTGCGTAGTGCGCCGTGATCCCGGATTTAGCGAAAAGGCTTTGGATCTCGCGCACGACGGCGACCGCGGTTTTTTCTTGCGCCGGGCGGTCGTAGTAGGTCTGCAATTCGCCGAGAAAGCCGAGCTTGCGGTGCGGATAGGCGGCGATGCTTTCGAGCGCCGGGTCGGCGATGATTCCCCCGAGGGTGTTGATCTGGAGCAGGGTCGTGACCTTCGAGGCTCTGATCTTTTCGCAGACCGTCGGGAGGACCTTTTCGAGGTCGGCGAAGCCGTGGTAGTAGCCGGCGGAGACGTTCTTGAAGTAGATCGGCTCGGTGCCGCCTTTGTATCGTTTGATTCCGAGCGCAAAGGTATCTTTGCGCGGGACCGGCACTTCCGTCGCTCCCCGCTTCAGCTCGCCGAGGATCGTCTTTAGAGCCGGCGGGGGATCGAGATGGGTGTCGGTGACCAGAATCGTGAGGTGCTTGCCGTTCAGCACCCAGGAGGAGTACGCACTGTTCGGCAGCGTCGCCATCAGGCCGAACCAGCGCTTGGCGAGCCCAGTCGCCGCGTCCGGCGTCAGGTTGCGATATTTGAAGCGGTAGGAAATGAAGTGGGCGGGTGCCGGGTAGGTGTCGAATTCAAGCTGGGTGACGATGCCGAAACTGCCGTTGCCGCCGCCTCGGCAGGCCCAGAGCAGCTCCAGGTTGTCGTTCGAGTCGTGTAGGACTCCTTGGCCGTCGATCAGCCGAACGCGCGTCAAGCTGTCGCAGGTGAGGCCGTGTTGGCGGCTCCAAAAACCGTAGCCGCCGCCGAGAGTCAAGCCCGCAATGCCCACTCCCGCGCAGGAGCCGGCGGGGATCAGTCGTCCGAGCGGCGCGAGGGTGTCGTAGACCGCGCCGAGCTTCGCGCCCGGC
Source organism: Thermoanaerobaculia bacterium (assembly GCA_035607435.1). Classification (GTDB taxonomy): domain Bacteria; phylum Acidobacteriota; class Thermoanaerobaculia; order Multivoradales; family UBA5704; genus DASYKS01. The sequence goes on from DATMZU010000101.1 coordinate 3,539, forward strand.
TGAACCCTGAGGAGCCGGGTCGAACGGTCGTATTGCGCGGTATTCATGCCCGAAAGATCGAGCATCATGCCGCCTTCGTTGGTGGAAAAACCTTCGAAGCAGTGCCCACCGCTCTTCGCCGCGATGGGCAGCCCCGCCCGCTTGGCGTAGGCGACGGCTTCCTGCACCCCTTTTTCGTCGAGGCAGACCGCGATGACCTTCGGCGCCGCGATGATCCGCCGGTTGAAGATCTGAGCGTGCCGGGCATACTCGGCATCGCCGCGCGCCAGAAAGCGAACGTGCGGACCGGCGGCCGGAGGATTCCCCTCGGCCAGCAGATCGGCGGCACGGTAGAAAGCGGGGAGCGCGATCAGTCCGGCGAGAGATCCGCGAAGAAACTCCCGGCGGGTCGGTTCGTCCATGGCTCGATCCTATCCGCGCCGGAACCAGCGGAGCGGCGCGGTGACCGCGCGGCCGAGGCGGTAGCTTCGCGACTCGCGGAGGGCGGCCAGCTCGGTCGAGATCTCGTCGAGGCGCTTGCCGAGATCGAGCACCTGCCAGCTGCCACGGACTTCGAACGCGGCGACCTCGCCCGAGGCCGGAAAGATCATCCAGGGATCGAGCGTATCGAACGCGATCGCCCCGTCCGCCAGGCGGGTGCCGTTGGTCTCTGCCGAGGCGGCGTTGAGGGGAACCCTTGCGCCCGATGCGCGTTCGGCGAAGACGGTCTCGATGCGGACGATCGCGAGCTGCCCTTCGGTCGGATCCCAGCGCAGCCGTTTCGTTGCCACAGGGGCCGGTAGCTGGAAACGGAGGGCGATCCGAGAGGTACCGGGATCGGTCCGCTCGGCGACCGCCTCCTGCTCCGAGAAACCGCGGCCGGTGTCTAGATACAGTCGGGAGATCCGTCCGAGTCGGGCGTCGAGCCGGGTTTCCAGCTCGGCGAGCGCGGCTTCCTGGGCTGCCACCTTCCAGGCTCCGGCGAGGCGCAGGCGGACCGGCCGCGCGCCGGGGGCGAGGTCGAACGCGATCCAGGGCGAGAAGGTGGCGAAGCGGATCGACCCGTCGGGGCCGATCGAGCCGTTGGTGCGCAACGCGGCCGGCTCGATCGGATGCGGTTTGCCCTCGTCGTCGTCCCATTCCACCTCGGTGAGCCAGATCCGGACGAAGCGGTTGTGGAGCGGGGCCCAGCGCAGCGAACGCGCCCCGGCAGTGGATGGCAGGTCGAAGCGAAGCGCCAGCGGTTCGCCGTCGGGATCGACCCGCTGCGGCGGAGCCGCGGCGAGCGGGGCGTCGTTCTCGCCCAGGACCGAGACGAGAGAGATCCGTCCGGCGTGGAGCTGCCCGAGGTATTCGCGGGCCGAGTGGACCGAGCCGATCGCCACGACGCTTTCCGCGGAGGCCGGCGCGATGCGCGCCAGCTCGATCGCGATCCCTTCAAGCGCGAAGTCGGCGGTGCCGATGCCCTCGGTGCCGGGCGCCGCGCGCAGCGCATCCAGCCGGGCGGGCAGCTCGGCCAAAGCGCGGTCGGGGATCAGCTCCAGATGAAGGATCGCGAGATCGGCGGTGCGGGCCGCCGCGAGAAAGTCGGCCAGGCGCATCCGGTTGAGCGGGATCTCCTCCTGCGGCGCGAGGAGATCGGAGTCGATCAGATGCTGCCAGGGCGGATGCGGGCGGTGCGAGCCGGTCGAGGAGTAATAGAGCGGATCGGTGAAGATCGCGATCCGCCCGGTGGAGGGCGCGATCATCGCGGCGCAGGCTCGGAGCGTCGCCGCGATGTCGCCGACGTGCTCGACGACGTTGTTCGACAGCACGAGATCGAACATGCGGCCGAGCGTCGGAGCGTCTTCCACCCCGAGGTGCCGGATCTCCCATTGGGACGCCGCGGGCAGGCCGAGTCTCTCGACCGCGAGGCGCAGCGCTTCCGGGTCCTGGGGGAGGAGGTCGATTCCCACTACTTCCCGCGCGCCATGGCGGAGGCACCAGAGCATCTCGGTTCCCGCACCGGAGCCGGCGACCAGCACCGTTTTGCCGCGCGGATCGGCGATCTGCGACAGGTAGAGGTCGCAATGCGGCTGGTGGTCGAGCAGGTAGTCGAGGCGGTCGCGGGTCGAAGTCGGGATCGCCGGTGCCGAGCTGTTCTCCATCGTCAGAACATCCCCAGCTGCAGGCGTGCCGCTTCGGTCATCATCCCCTGGTTCCAAGGGGGATCCCAGACCACTTCGACCTCGACGGCGCCGACTCCGGGCAGCGCCTCGATCTTTTTCTTCACGTCGTCGGCGAGCACCGGACCCATGCCGCAGCCAGGGGCGGTGAGCGTCATCAGGACCCGCACGTCGTTGAGAGGAGCTTCCGGGGACGCGCCTTCAGGCGTGCCTGCCGGCGTCAGATCGCAACTGTAGATCAGGCCGAGATCGACCACGTTCACCGGAATCTCCGGGTCGAAACAGGTCTTGAGCTGCGCCCAGACTCTCTCTTCGAGCGTGCCGGTCTCGGCCGCGGCGGAGAGTCCCAGGACCTCGCGGCCGATCGCGTCGGCGTCGCGGTCTTCCAGTCGGATCATCTCGCCGCGGTCGGTGACCACGGTGTAGGAGCCGCCGAGCGATTGGGTAATCCGCACCCGTTGACCGGCGGGAAGGATCGAAGGCATCCCTTCCGGAATGCGGACGCCGCGAACGTCGCGGGAGAGGGTGGCATATTCAGGGGGATTCATCGGTTGAAGTCACCAGGTGAGTTATCGGGGCGCCAAAGGGGTGCCGCAAACCAGGAACCGGCAGGGCACGCAGCCGGTAAGAGAAGGTAACACAAGGCCGGGAGTACAATTCCTTGATGAGCAAGCTCCGAGTCCGTCCCGCGGCCGCCCTGGCCCTGTTCGCCCTGCTGATCGGGTTTTCCGCGCGGAGCGGTGAGGCGGCAATCACGGCGAGCAGCCCCGGCTGGCGGAAGTTTACGATTCCCGCGACCGGTTCGTACCTCTGGCGCTACCTGCCCGCGAGCTTCGACCGCGACCATCCGGCTCCGGCGATCTTCTTCTTCCACGGCGCGGGCGGTGTGCCGGAAGGGTATAAGCCGTTCATCATCCCGGCGGCCGAAGCGGCACGGGCGGTGGTGATCCTGCCGAAATCCGAGCGCAACATCGGCTGGGAGTCGGCGGTGGACGACCAGACGGTCGCCGAGTCGCTCCGCCTGGTGGGCGAGGAGATCCAGCTCGATCCGCACCGGATCGCGGTCGCGGGGCATTCGGCCGGCGGCGCTTATGCGTTACTGCTCGCCTATACCAAGGTGCTCGGATTTTCCGCGGTGTTCTCGCTCGCGAGCCCGAGCCGCGTGGTCGCCTCGGTCGCCGATCCGCTCTGGAAGGCGCCGATCCGAATGTATTACGGCACGACTGACCCCAACTTCACCGGCGGCTCCTACGCCGCGCTCAAGGCGCAGTGGCAGGCGCTCGGCATCCCTTGGGAAGAGGAGATCGGCGAGGGCTTCGGCCATTCGACCTGGCCGGACACGACGCTACCCGATGGATTCCGCTTTTTGGTGGGGGAGCGCTACCCGGACGAGCCGCCCCCGCCGCCCGCCTGCGTTCCCTCCGCCACCCGCGCCTGCCTGCGGAACGGCCGTTATTCGGTCGAGACGACCTGGAAGAAGGGAAACGGCGACACCGGCCCCGGCTTGCTCGCCGGCCCGGCCTCGGCCTCTTCCAGCCTGTTTTCCCTGATCGTCCCCGACAACTGGGCAGTGCTGGTGAAGGTCCAGGACGGCTGCGCCGCGAACGGCAAGATGTGGGTGTACGGCGCGGTGACGAGCGATCTCGAAGTGCAGATCCGGGTCCGCGACGAGGTCGCCGACACCGAAAAGGTCTACCGCAAACCGCCCGGCGCGGCGCCGTTCGGCCTGCGCGACCGGCTGGCGTTTGCCTGTTCGCCGTAATCGACCCAAACCAAGGGTGGCCCCCGTGGCCGCCCGGATTTTGGCGGTTCCTGCGTATTGCCAATGTCTACACCCTGGTGTAGGGTCACTGTGTAGACAGGAGGTGCCTGATGGCCATCCCGGCAACCGCTGAACGGATTTCAATCAACCTACGAATCGACGCGACGAGCCGAGAGCTGATCGACCGCGCGGCCGAGGCACTGGGGAAAAACCGATCCGAGTTCATGCTCGAGGTGGCCCGGCGGGAAGCTGCTTCCGTGCTTCTGGATTTACGGCTCTTTCAGCTCGACGACCCAACGTACCAACGGTTCACGGAAGCCCTGGACTCTCCTCCGAGAGAGAATCCTCGGCTACGGAAGCTCCTTGGAACAGAGGCTCCTTGGGAGCGATGAGTAGCAAGCCCAAGATCTGTGCTCCTGAACATCTCAAAGATCACCACGATCGGTCAGGTTTTGATTGTGACGTGCCGGAGCTGAACGACTGGCTGAAGCTGCTGGCGCAGAAGAATGAGGCAAGGGGCTCGTCGCGAACCTATGTGATTTGCATTGAGGATCGCGTAGTCGGCTACTACGCCCTGGCAACGGGTGCCATCACCCGTTCAGCCGCCACGGGAAAGGTGCGGCGTCAGATGCCGGAACCGATTCCTGTGATGATCATCGGTCGCCTTGCCGTGGATTCCCGCCATCAGGCTCTTGGGCTGGGGTACGGCCTGCTCCGCGACGCCCTCTTGCGAACGCTACAGATTGCCGAGCAGACCGGAATCCGTGCGGTGCTTCTTCACGCCATGACCGGCGATGCGAAGCGGTTCTACCAGCGTGCAGGATTCCAGGAGTCGCCTCTCGACCCGATGATGATGATGATTACCATCACCGACGTTGAGAAGGCTCTCGAGAAGCCATAACGAACAGGAAGAACGGCGGCGGACCCGATCCAAGCGAAGGAGGGCAACGGACAACGGGTGCCGCCCCTACATCGCGTCGGATGGTCGTTGTGGGTCCCTTCGAAGGCCGGATGTTTTGTAGGGGCGGCCCCCCGTGGCCGCCCTCGATCGCGCGGATCTATGCCGCAGGCGCCGGATTCGTCAGCCGCCCATCCAGATCCAGCTCGGCGGCCACTCCCTGCATCGAGGCGAGGACGTTGCCCACGTGGGTCCAGAGGTCGAGCTGGCCGTCGAAGCAGGCGCGGGAGAAATCGGCGGTCACCGCCTCGACGTGGTCGCGATCGACCCCGGCGGCGAAGATCTTCTCCTTCCATCGCTTCTTGATCGATTTGACCTCGACTTCGCGCACGTCCTTGCTGGGCCGGACCAGCGCCGAGGCGAGGATCAGCCCGGTGATCTCGTCGCAGGCGAGCAGTGCGAAGTCGATCGGCCGCTCGCGCTCGACGCCCGTGCCTTCGGTGTTGTGCGAGAGGATCGCGCGCACGACGTTTTCGTCGCACCCGCGTTCACGCAGGATCGGCGCGCCGTCTTTGGGGTGCCCTTCGAGCGTCGGGTGAATTTCCCAATCCCAATCGTGGAGCAGGCCGGCGAGGCCCCAGACCTCCGGGTCCTCGCCGAGGCGCTCCGCATAACCCCGAACGGCGGCTTCGACCGCCAGCATGTGACGGCGCAGGCCGATGGCCTGGACGTTGTCGAGGATCAGCTGCCAAGCTTGTTGCCGGTCCATATTCGAGCCTTTCCTGCGGGATTCGAATTCCGAGGTTCAGATCAGCTTTTCGATCTTGGTCTTCGCCCGCAGCTCTTCGGCGTGCTTGTGAACGGCGGTCTTGATGTCGCGCTGGCGCAGGAACTGCTCGATCCGGCCCCGCACCTGCTCATAGGGCGCCGTGCTCGCCGGCACGACATCGATCATCTGGATCAGGTGGAATCCGAACGGGCTTTCGACCACTCCGGACATCTGCCCCTTGCCGAGCGCCCAGGCCGCCTGCTCGAACTGTGGCACGGTCTCCCCTTTGCCGATCGGCGGAAGCTCGCCGCCGTTGCCCTTGGAGCCCGGATCGGCCGAGTACTGGCCCGCGAGAGTGGCGAAATCTTCGCCCTTCTTGATCCGCGCGAGGAGGTCCTCGGCGAGCTTCTTCGCCTTCCCCTTGGCCGCCTCGTCCTGTCCTTCGGGCCGGATCAGGATGTGTCGAACCCGGCGCCGCTCCGCGACTTTCATGTCGTCCGGATGCGAGTCGTAGAAACTCCGCACCTCGGACTCGGACACCTGGACGGTCGCCGCAAATTTCTCGCCGACGTACCGATCGACCGACAGGATCGTGCGGGCATTTTCCGTGAGCGCCTTTTCGCTGATGCCTTGGGTGGCGAGCGCCTCGGCGAACTTCTTGGCGTCGGGGAAATGCTTCTTGATCTCGGCGATCCGGCGCTTCACGTCCGCATCGCTCGCCGTCAGCCCTTGCGCCTGGGCGTCGATGTATAGCAGCTGGCGCACGACCAGGTTGTCCAGCACCTCGCGGAAGAAAGGCAGGGTCGGCACGGGCGGCGGAGACCCGGCCTGTGCGCTCTGCGCGACCAGCTGATTGGCGGCGTTCAGAAGATCCGACCGGGTGATCGTGTCCTTGCCGACGCGGGCCACGACGTCCGGGAACTTCGTCGGATCGACCCGCGGTTCGGACTTCTGGGCCTCGCCCGGAGCCGTCGTTCCGGGCGTCGCGGGCTTGGAGGGATCGGTCGAGGCGGGATTTCCAGCGGTTCCCGCGGCACCCTCCTGCGCGGGCTTAGCGCCGGGGGTCTCCGCGCCGCGCGAGCAGGCGAATTGGGTGGCGAGCGCCACGGGAAGGAAGAGGAGGAGAAGGGGGCGTCGAATCATCCGGCGATTCTAGCCCCCGGGGGGCCGATCCCGCTACCAGACCTCGCAGCGCTGCGCGCGGTTCATCGGGGTGCCCGCGGCGCAGTGGAAGGTTTCGGCGAAGGCGGGGAAGTTCGACAGCGGGCCGTCGATCCGGAACTGCGGCGGCGAGTGGGGATCGACCGTCGCGAGCAGCTTCGAGTATTCGGGGCGTCGCAGGGAACACCAGCTCTGGGCGAAACCGAGGAAGAACAGCTGGTCGTTGGTGAAGCCCGGAATCAGCGGGCCGGGGCGGCCGTTGCGCTCCGCCCAGGAATGCCAGCCGCGGAACGAGGCTTTGATGCCGCCGAAGTCGGCGATGTTCTCGCCTAGGGTCAGCTTGCCGTTGACGTGAACGTCGGGCGCCACCTCGAAGGTCGAATAGAGATTCTCGACACAGCTCGTCCGTTCCTGGAATCGGGTGACGACGGACGGGTCCCACCATTCGCGCAGCCGGCCGGAGCCGTCGAACTGACGCCCCTGGTCGTCGAAGCCGTGGGTCAGCTCGTGGCCCATGGCCATGCCGATGCCGCCGTAGTTCATCGCCGCCGGATGATCTTTGCTGAAGAACGGCGGCTGGAGCACGCCGGCCGGGAAGACCATCTCGTTGCGCAGGGGGTTGTAGTAGGCGTTGACCGTCGGCGGGGTCATGCCCCACTCGGTGCGATCGACCTTCTGGCCGATCTTGCCGAGCAGCCGGTCCACTTCGAAGCGGATCGCCGCGCGGGAATTGGCGAAATAGCCGGCATCCGAGGCGACGGTAAGCGCCGAATAGTCGCGCCACTTGTCCGGATAGCCGACCTTGTTGACCAGCACGGCGGTCTTTTCCTTCGCCCGGGCGCGGGTCGTGTCGTCCATCCAGGCGAGATCGGGGAGACCGGCTTCGAACGAGCGCTCGATGTCCTGGATCATTTCGACCGCGACCTTCTTGCTCTCTCCGGCGAACTGGCGCTCGACGAACGCGCGACCGAGCGCGAACCCGAGGGCTCCATCGGTCGCTTCGACGCAGCGCTTCCAGCGCACCTGAAGCTCCTGCTGGCCCTGCAACCGCTTGTCGAAGAACGCGAATTGCTCATCCACGAACGCCTTGCTCAGCTCGTCGGCGCGCGACCGGACCACGAGCCAGCGGAAGTCGGCGCGCACGGTGTCGAGGTCGGTCTTCCGAAGCGTCTCGGCCATGCCCTTGAAGAACCCTTCGGGGGCGGCGCTGATCAACGTCAAATTCGGCTGACCGAGGCCGGCGAAGAACGGCGCCCACGACAGACCGCCGGACATCGCGGCGAGGCCCGCGGGATCGACCCGGTGGTAGATTTTGTTCGGGTCGCGCATCTCGGCGCGCGGCAGCGAAGCCTTGGCCAGCTCGGTCTCGAAGGCCAAGATCGCCGCCGCGTGGCGGGCGGCGTCCGCCGCAGATTCGCCGGCCAGCGTGAGCATTTTCGCGACGTGGGTCTGGTAGTCGGCCAGAAGCGCCTTGCTCTCCGCGTCCTCCTTCAAATAGTAGTCGCGGTCCGGCAGGCCGAGGCCCCCTTGCGTCAGGTAGGCGATCGACAGGTCGGGATCCTTGAAATCGCCTTCGACGGCGGTCGAGAGGAGCGCTTCGATGGATTCGCGTTGCAGTTTGGCCGCGACGGTCAAGGCGCTGTCGATGTCGGTCACCTTTTCGATCTCGGCAAACAGCGGCGCGAGCGGCTTGGCGCCCGCCTTTTCGATCGCAGCCTCGTCCATGCACGAGGCATAGAAGGCACCGAGCTTCTTGTCGTCCGGATCGGTTCCGGGCTTCTTCGCCAGCCCTTCGAGCACGTCCCTCAGCACCTCACGATTGGTGTCGGCGAGCTGCGAAAAACCGCGGCCGAAGCTCGTTTCGTCGGCCGGCAGGGTGGTTTTCGCGAGCCAGCCGCCGCAGGCGTATTGGTAGAAGCTCTGGCAGGGGTCGGCCTTGGGGTCGATCGTCGCGCGGATCTCGGCGGCGACCGCTTCATAGGCGGGCTTGCCCGGCTTCGCGGCGGTTTTCGTGGTGCTTGCGTCGGGCGTCGGGGTTGCCGGGGACGCGGCCGAAGCGGGCAGGGCCGCGAGGGCGGTTGCGGCGAGCAGGGCGGCCGCGAGGGGGAGACGACGATAGGGTGAAATGGGCATGAGGCTCCTCGAGGTTTTTGATTTCGCCGCCCGCGTCCGGGCGCCGGACAAGGCTTACGCCGACAAAAGTATACGGGTCCTGGCTTCCAGAGTTGCAGGTCCGTCCGCCGGGCCACTCTTCCGCGGTCGCGTCCGGATGGATACGATGCCTCTTCGGGAGAGCCTAATGAACGAGAGCGTCGAATGAGCGCGCGGCGTATCGCGCTGGTCACCACGGGCGGAACGATCGAGAAGACCTACGACGAGCGCTCCGGCGAGCTGGTCAATCGGCGCTCGATCGTCCAGCGCATGCTGGAGGAGCTGCGCCTCGAAGACACGAGCATTCAGGTGCTCGAATTGATGACCAAGGACAGCCTCGACCTGATCGAGGAGGATCGCGCGCAGATCGCGGCCATGGTCCGCAGCTTGGGGGTCGAGACCCCCGGCCGCGGTCCCTCCGGGGTGGTCATTCTCCACGGCACGGATACGCTGGAGGAGACCGGCGAGCGGCTGTACGCGGAGATCCCCGAGACGACGGTGCCGATCGTC
>DATMZU010000134.1:0-13284 GCA_035607435.1 Thermoanaerobaculia bacterium
CGACCACCGGCATCGGCGTCTTCGACACTCTGAAATCGGTCGCCAAGCAAATCTTGATCGAGCTGCGCAAACGATAGCCCCGAGGAGAGCCCCAAAGAAGATGGCCAAGCGTTGGCAAAAGGAAGACCTCTCGTACCTGAAGCGCTACGGCAAGACGAAGAGCATCGACGAGCTTGCCGTCCGCTTCAAAACCGACGAAAAGACCGTGCGCGCCGCCCTGATCGAGGTGGGCGTGCTGCCGGCGCCGAAAGAGAAACCGACCGTCGTGTTCTCGCGCCCGGCCGGGCCGCGCCCGGAAGCCGATCCGCTGGTCGAGCAGCTGACTCAGGGCCTCGCCCTGCTGCAGAAGCAAGAGTGGGCGAAAGCCGCCGCCGAGCTGGAAAAAGTGATCGCGGGCGACGAGCCGTCGCTCACGGCACGGGCGAAGCAATTCCTCGCGATTTGCCGCCAGAAGCTCGCGGAGGCCGGCGAGGGTCTATCGGGTGAGGCGGCCGAGCCGGGAGATCCGTTCCTCGAAGCGGTGATGCTGCGCAACCGGGGCGACGTTAAGGCCGCCTTGGAGCTGGCGCGCCGCGGCGGTCGCGACAAGAAGGACGAGCGGTTCGCTTTCCTGGTAGCCTCGATCCACGCCGCGGAAGGTCGCCTCGACGAGGCGGCCAAGGCGCTCGGCCAGGCGATCGAGCTCAACCCCAGGAATCGAGTCCATGCGTTCCACGACGCCGACTTTGCCGAGCTTCGCCGGCACGCCGAGCACCGTCAGCTCTTCGAGCTCCCCTAGGCGCGCGCAGCACGCCGCGGGGCTCTCCCTGGTCGCGGTCGGCGGCGGCACCGGGCTGTCCGTCCTGCTGCGGGGCTTGAAGCACCACGTCGGCACGCGCCAACTGCGCCAACTGACCGGGGTGGTCACGGTCACCGACGACGGCGGTTCCTCCGGCCGCCTGCGCCGCGAGCTGGGCGTGCTCCCCCCGGGCGACATCCGCAACTGCCTGGTCGCCCTGGCCGACGACGAAGCGCTGCTCGCCCGGCTGTTCCAATATCGCTTTCCGGCGGGCGACGGCCTGCTCGGCCACTCGTTCGGCAATCTGTTTCTGACCGCGCTCACCGGCATCACCGGCGATTTTCACCAGGCGATCCTCACCGCGGAATCGATCCTCTCGGTGCGCGGCAAGGTCTTTCCCGCGACCCTGACCGACGTGGTGCTCCGCGGCCGCGGCGTGTCGGGCACGCTCTACCAGGGCGAATCCGCGGTCGGCGGCTCGAACGAGCGGCTGGAAGGAATCGAGATCGACCCGCCGGCTCCCCCCGCCTTCCCGCCCGCCTTCTCGGCGCTCGAACGGGCTGACCTGATCCTGCTCGGTCCGGGCTCGCTCTACACCTCGATCCTGCCGAACCTGCTGATCCCCGGCATCCGCCAGGCGATCCAGCGCAGCCGGGCGCGGGTGATCCTGCTGCTCAACCTGATGACCCAACCGGGCGAAACCGACCGCATGATGGGCGCCGACCACCTGCGCGAAACCCAGCGCTACCTAGGCGCCGGACTGGTTCACGGCGTGCTCGCCAGCTCCAGCCCAATCCCCCAACGCTGGGTCGAGCATTACGCCGAGGTCGGATCGGAGCCGGTGCGCTACGTGCGCGAGGAACTGGAAGCCATGGGGGTCGAGCTGGTTGAAGCCGATCTGCTCGCCGACTCGGCCGAGGAGGAGCTGGTGCGCCACGACTCGAAAAAACTCGCCCGCGCGGCCCTGGAGCTGGCCGGCCGTGGGCCTCGGCCGGGAGCGTCGGGAGGAGATCGATGAATCGCACAGGTCAAAGTCATCGCCTTCTCAGCCCTCACCCCCGGCCCCTCTCCCACAGGGAGAGGGGAGAACGGTTACGGGGCACTTTTGCTTTGCTCCCCTCTCCCTGTGGGAGAGGGGCCGGGGGTGAGGGCTAATGCGGGCAGACTCTTCCAACGTAAGCACGTCTCCCCGCCGACCAAGAATCGCCGTCGTCCTCGCCGCGGGCCAGGGGACGCGCATGCGTTCCGCCCTGCCGAAGGTGCTCCACCGGGCCGCCGGCCGGCCGCTGCTCGCCTGGGTGCTCGACGCCGCGCGGGCGGCGGCCTGCGAGCGGATTCTGGTGATCGTCGGCCATGGCGCCGAACAGGTGCGCGCGGAGCTGGCGGCTCCCGACGTCGAATTCGTGCTTCAGGCCGAACAGCGCGGCACCGGCCACGCGCTCCAGCAGGTCGAGCCCTATCTGCGCACCGATCCGGGACACGAATCGACCCTGATCGTCCTCTCGGGCGACGCGCCGCTGGTCACCCCGGCCACGATTGAAGCGCTCGCCGAGCGGGCCGAGAGCGAATCGGCATGGGGCGCGCTTGCGGTTGCGGAGCTGGCCGATCCCGGTTCGCTCGGCCGGGTGTTCTCGAACCCCGATGGCGCACTCGGGGAGATTATCGAGGCGCGCGACGCGACGCCGGAGCAGCGCGCCCAGAAGCGGATCAACGCCGGGCTTTATGCCTTCCCGGCCCCCGAGGTCTTCGAATACCTCCATCGTCTCCGCGCGACCAACTCCCAAGGGGAGCTGTACCTGACCGATGCGGTGACAGACGCCGCTCGGGCGGGGCACCGCGTCGAGGTGCACCCGCTCGCCGATCCCTCCGAAAGCTGGGGGATCAATGACCGGGTGGAGCTGGCCCAGGCGCATCGCCGCCTCATCGACCGCTACCTGGAAGCGCTGATGCGCTCGGGCGTGACGATTCTCGAACCCGCCCGCACCTCGATCGAACCGGGCGTCACGGTCGGCCGCGACTCGCTGATTCACCCGGATGTCTCCCTTTCCGGAACCACCGAGATCGGTCCCGGCTGCGAGCTGCGCCAAGGCGCCTGGCTCCGCGACACCCTTCTCGGGGAGGGGGTCGTGATCGAGCCCTACAGCGTTCTGGACGGCGCGAGGATCGAAACCGGCTGCCGCGTCGGTCCATTCGCCCGCCTGCGGCCGGGAACCACCCTCAGGGAGGGTGCAAAAGTCGGAAATTTCGTCGAAGTGAAGGCCTCGGAGCTGGGACCCGGCGCCAAAGCCGGGCACCTCGCCTACCTGGGCGACGCCACGATCGGAGCCCACGTAAACATCGGAGCCGGGGTCATCACCTGCAATTACGACGGGGAATCGAAGCACCGGACCGAGATCGGCGAAGGAACCTTCATCGGCAGCGACACGATGCTCGTGGCCCCGGTCAAAATCGGCGCGGGCGCCCAGACCGGAGCCGGTTCAGTAATCACCCAGGACGTGCCCGAAGGGGCGCTCGCGGTAACTCGCGTCCGGCAGAAGAATTTAGAGGGGGCCGTCGAGCGTTTGAAGGGACAGCGCCGGGCGCGGGCGGAGGGGAAGGGGTAGGGGCGGCCGCCACCGGGTCCCGACAGCCCTCACCCCCGGCCCCTCTCCCAAAGGGAGAGGGGAGAACAGCAGGAAATGCTTTGCTTTGCCCCCCTCTCCCCTTGGGAGAGGGGTCGGGGGTGAGGGCTGTAGCGTGACGAGCCTTTTGCAGTCTTAGGAGAACCAACCATGTGCGGCATCGTCGGATACGTCGGGCACCGGGACGTGGTGCCCCTCTTGATGGACGGCCTCGGCCGGATGGAATATCGCGGGTACGACTCGGCCGGGATCGTCGCGGTGGAAGACGGTCATTTCCAGACCGCCCGGGCGGAAGGGAAGCTCGAAAACCTGCGGGTGAAGCTCGCCGCCGCCCCGATTACCGGGGTCTACGGCCTGGGCCACACCCGTTGGGCGACGCACGGCCCGCCGAGCGAGAGGAACGCCCACCCGATGGTCGATTCGAAGGGCCGGGTGGCGCTGATCCACAACGGCATCATCGAGAACTTCCTGCCGCTCAAAAAGCGCCTCCTCGCGGAAGGGTGGACGTTCGCCTCCGACACCGACACCGAGGTGGTCGCGAACCTGATTTCTTCCTATCTCGACGGCTCGACCCTGCGCGAAGCGGTCGCCCGCGCCATCAGTGAAGTGGAGGGGATGTACGCCTTCGCGGCGGTTACCACTGCGGGCAACGGGCAGGAGATCGTGGCGACCCGCATGGGGCCACCGCTGGTCCTCGGCCTCGGCGGAAAGGACGAGAACGAGCAGTTCCTCGCCTCGGACCCGGCCGCGCTGCTCGCCTACACGCGGAACGTGATCTTTCTGGAGAACGCCGATCTCGCCGTGCTCACCCCGGAAAAGATCGAGATCTTCGACCGCACCGGGCGCCAGCTCGCCCCCGCCGAGCGGCCGGTCGTGCGCCTCAACTGGGACCCGGTCCAAGCGGAAAAAGGCGGCTACAAGCACTTCATGGCGAAGGAGATCCACGAGCAGCCCCAAGCGGTGCAAGACACTTTCGCCGGCCGCGTAGATTTCGAAACCGGCGAGATCCTGTTCGACACGGTGACGCTACCCGCCGAGGAGATCCAGAAGATCGAGCGCCTGCACCTGCTCGCCTGCGGCACCTCCTGGCACTCGGCCCTGATCGGCAAGTTCTTGATCGAAACGATCGCCCGCATTCCGGTCGAAGTCGATTACGGCTCGGAGTACCGCTACCGCGACCCGATCGTCGATAGCCGCGTTCTCGCCGTGGGCATCTCCCAATCCGGCGAAACGGCCGACACGCTCTCCGCCATGGAAGCCGCCAAAGAGCGGGGCGCCAAGCTGTTCTCGGTCTGCAACGTCGAAGGCTCCCAGGCCACCCGAATCAGCCAAGGCGTCATCTACACCCACGCCGGGCCGGAAATCGGAGTCGCCTCCACCAAAGCCTTCACCACCCAGCTCGTCGCCCTCTACCTCCTCGCGCTCTACTTGAAGCAGCAGAGGGAAGGGACCATCGACCGCCTCTATCTCGACGACCTGGCCCACCTGCCCGGAGCCGTCGATCAAGTCATCCGCAAGCAAGAGGCCCACCTCGAAGATCTAGCCCGCCGCTATCACAAGGCGGAAAACGTCCTCTACCTAGGCCGCGGCATCAACTACCCGATCGCTCTCGAAGGAGCGCTCAAGCTCAAAGAGATCTCCTACATCCACGCCGAAGGCTACCCCGCCGGAGAAATGAAGCACGGCCCCATCGCCCTGATCGACGAAAACCTCCCCGTGATCGCCCTGGCCACCGGAGACGGCGTCTACGAGAAAGTCCGCTCCAACCTCCAAGAGGTCCGAGCCCGAGACGGCCACCTCCTGGTCGTCACCGACGGCCCCCCCGAAGACTTCGAAGGCCTAGCCCACGAAATCATCGAAGTCCCTCGCGTTTCGCCGTTGCTCCAACCGATCGTTAACGTGGTTCCGCTTCAGCTGCTGGCCTACTTCATCGGGGTGAGAAGAGGGGCGGATGTGGACCAGCCGCGGAATTTGGCTAAGAGTGTGACGGTGGAGTAGGAGGGGCTGAGTATTACTGCCGGTACACCTCTCGTCGGTGTCCAATCCTGACGACCACGATCAGAAGAACTTGATCGTGGATCTCATACAGGATTCGATAATCGCCTTGGCGTACTCGGTATCGTTCTTGCCCTGAGAGTTTCTCCGCGCCGTGAGGGCGGGGGTCCTCCGCGAGCAAATGAATTCGAGCGACGATGCGGCCCCGGTCTTTCGCGGGGAGGTCCTCGAGGTCCTTGGCCGCGGAGCGCTTGATTTCGAGGTTATAGCTTGCCACGCCGCTTCAGGTCCTTGAGGACATCCTCGAAGGCGAGCGACGGCTCCTTGGCGCGCGCTTCGAACGCAGCCAAGTCCTCAGCATCTTCGGCGAGACTGATGCGGACGGCGGTGTTAACCAGGTCGGAAAGGCTTCGCTCCGTCGAAGCCGCTTTGACGCGGAGCGCCTTGTGGAGGCCGGGGTCGAAGTAAACGGTGGCGCGCTTGAGCGTAGACATAGGGCCAAAGTAGCGCTACAACGTCATGACGTCAACCCGTCAACCAAGGTGGGCCTAAGCGCGGCACCCCGTCTCATAGATTCGGACAGAACCACCTCAACGTGGATTCCGCCCCGAGCCAGCATATCAACGAGGGTATCGATACTGAAGAGATCGATCTTGCCGCGGACAAGGTCGCTGATCCGCGGTTGAGTGACGCCGAACAGTTTGGCTGCATTGGCCTGGGTCAGGCCTCGGCTCTCGATCATCTTTCGGATCGCGATCATGAGAGAGGAGCGAATTCGCAGGCGCTCGGCTTCCTCCTCGTCGAATCCGAGATCCGCGAAAACGTTTCCGCTGGAGCGCGTGATCTTCAAAGCAGCCATGGTTAGAGTTACCTCCCCTTCAGCCGTTTCGGAGCTTGCCTGTTCTTCACGACATCTCGATATCGATTCCGGCCGATCTCTATGTTGCTTCGAGAAGTCCTCTGCTTCTTCTTGAGGAAGTCGTGCAAGACGTAGATCCCCTCCGCAACCTTGGCCACATAGAAGACTCGATGCTGCACGGAGGTATGGATGCGTAGCTCGAAAACACCCGGTCCTACCGCAGACATGGACTTCCAATCCTCCGGTTCGAGGCCTTGTTGAACCTGGTCCAGTTGATGCCCGACGTCTCGCCTCGCGTCTCCCGGTAAAGCTCGCAGGTCTTCAAGGCTAAGAGTCATGCTGCTCGAGGATTATGCAGGGATGAGCCTTGTAAATCTCCGCGACACCACTAACCACTGCTCTGAGATCGACCGGATCTTCGTCCGCCTTTGTCGCGAACATTCGTTCTACCCGCTTCTCGGAGGTGACGACTTCATACTCGACCTGCTTCTTACGTTTCTTGCCCGTGCGTTTGACGTTACCCCAAACTGATATCACCAGAGTTCCTCTATAGTTCCCCAAAATTACATTCATCACCAGGGGTATACATACCTGCTTGCCCTCAAATCTCGACCGCTGGCCATCAAAGTAACTAACCTTAAGTCTACCAAAGTCTCCCGCAACTAATCTACAAAAAGCTTTCAGCTGTTCTCTCTGTAATACCAAGTCGAATAGCTCAGCTTCTACCAGTTCGTGGATCTCAAGATCTTTCGCTATTGCCCATGCGTCGCGCACGACCGCGGCGGTCTCCAGAGCTCTGGGCAGAATCTCGTCACACCTTTCGAGCTTCCCTTGAAAAATTGATCGACCGTCTTTGCGCACGATGAGTTCCGCCCCATCGCGTCCGGCGACCTCACCAAAAAAGAGAATAACCCTCGCCCAACTGTTGAAATCACGGAGATTTTCACGCGAGCCAAGATCCAAGCTTTTAAAAATGGTCTTGAGTTACTGACGACAAACTCAAAAACTTTGCTTTTGAGCCTGATCTTTATCAGGTCAATCGGCAAGACGCCGAGCCCACCGGGAAGAAGCATATCCATATTCACACGCACGGCCAAAATCCCAAGTCGAAGGATTACTTCAACCGGGACCGGAACCCCTGGTATGATTTCGAGTTCTCCTTCGGGCAAATCAAGAGATGGCTCCCTGGCAGGAATTGAAAAACGTACATCATAGAACTTCGCCGAACTGACGGCCAAAGGCACTCTCAACCCCAAAGAGAGGTCGACTAGATACTCGCCTAAATCCACCTCACCCAAGCTCTCACCCTCAACGGTGAAAGTAAAATGTCCGCTAGCTGTTTCATAGCCGGTCGTTTCGACCAACGCCAACTTTTCCTGAATGTACTTCTCGAAACTTGATCCGATGTGGCTAAGAATTGAGCGTTCTAGGGATTCACCATTGGGACTCTCTAGTTTGTTATCCTCGCCACAGTCCACGCTCATTGTGTGCCTAGCAATCCTCCTTGTACCGACTGGGCTGGAGTCGAGTTCTCGGATCCTCTTTAAAACACGACCGATTCGGGCGGCGTCCAAGGGCACCAAGTATGCAGCCCTGGGGACATCAGCAGCGCCGAAGTCTAGGATAAGAAAGAATGCAGGAAATGGGGAGATTGCGAGCCGTTGCCAAGTCGCGAGGGCAACCTGGCAGTTCAGTTTTCCGGTGCTTGTTGCCTTCACTTGCACCAAGCAACAGATGTGTGCGGGCTCTTTATCGGCTGGCAGCGAGGGTTGCCCGCTCGTTCTTGGGAACTCGAGTAGGAAGTCCCAGCCGTTGACATCTATGGTTGCTTTTTGGGCACTTATCCTTCTCGCTGCCGCCCAACTACTCAGTATGTTTTCGCCGAGCGTTCCTAGGTCTCTATTCATTTCTCGCTTACCTCTATGGCTTCTGTTTATTTTTCAGCGAAAAACGGCCTCGGCTCAATTCATCCGTTCATATAAGGTCGAACAGAACATAGTCTACGCTGCTGCCCTTAGCTGAAGGTCCGGGCGCGGCTTGGCGGGACGTTCGCCTCGGGATTACAGGCCGGTGTCATGCGGCCCTCAACGGCTTGATGTGCTAGACCTCGGAGGCTTGAGGCGCATCCCACAGATCTACCGCACGTTGAGCATTGAGCCAAAATTCCGCCGAGTTGCCGAACAGTCGTGCGAGCCGAAGAGCCATACCGGGACTCACGGCTCGCCGCCCTCGGAGCTCGTTGACGGTCTGGGCGAGACGCCTATGGCATCGGCGAGACCGGAAGCGTTGAGCGCGTAGTCCGGGAGGAAGTCTTCCCGCAGCATCTCGCCCGGGTGGGTGGGCCGATCTCTACGAGAGGATGGTTTCGTGTCCTGGGGCTTCACCCCAGGCTGTCTTGGGTGCGCCTTTGGCGCTCGAACAGACCACGGTTCCGCCGGGAAGTCGTATCCCGGCGAACGTTTTCTTCAGGGCCGAAGGCCCACTCAATAGAAGCCTAGGGCATCGCCCTAGGTTCGGGTTCGCGATCCACCACCCCAAGGGCTGAAGGCCCGCACCATGGTTGTCTGGTTAACGCCGACTTGGTGACGGCCCAGCTTGGCGGAGGACAACGCAGCCTGCACCCCACTGGAGCATCGCTCAGGAACCCTGCCCACGCGAACCTAATCCCCACAAGCCGGAACAAATCTCGCCCAAGCGCTTGACAAGCCCCCCGACCGTCCCGCAGACTTTCCCCCGTCGAAACCGGTTCTTTGAAGATCACAGGGGCGCGAGCCGTTACGGTCGCACCTCGGAAGGGGCTGTAGTTGAGCCGCGATAGCCGCTATCGTCTTGCAATAGCTGCTATCGGGACCCAATCCTCCACAATCGGAACGAAGTTACGGCAATCGCCGTGCTGCCACCGCTATTTTCTCGGCGTTACGGTGGTTGGCGCACGATTACCGTAGTCGCACTTTCGTTACGGTAACGGGTTCATGATTGCGGTGGAAAGTTGGCCACCGCCGTAAATTTCCCACCCCCACCGAGAAAACCGCGCCGTACTCGCTGCACCCTTGTGAATCCCGTAGCGGATTCGTCCTCCGGTGTCTTGCCGGTTGGATTCTTGGACGTCAAGTCCAGAAGGGAGCAGGTCATGAAAGTCAGCTCGTATTCGGACAAGGTGCAGGCGTGGGGCGTCTTGGTGGAGAACATGGAGCCGCTGCTTGGCGAGATGGGCCACGCCCAGGAGGCCCACACGAAGTTCAAAGAACTGGTGGAAACGATGCGGCTCATGGGCGAGCGGATCGAGGTGCAGCGCTCCGGTCTTCGAGACGTAGCGTTGCAGCGCGAGGCGCTCATCAAGACCGGTCGGAAGCAGCGCAATGCTCTCGCCGCCGCGTTGCAAAGCCATTTCGGTCTGGAAAGCGCGGAGCTGTTGAAGTTCGGCGTCAGGCCGCGCGCGGAGCGGGTGCGCCGTGGGAGCAAGGCGAAGCGCGAGCTCGAAGCGCTGAAAGCCAAGGTGGAGAAGGAGGCGCAGGAGAAGGCTGGGAAGGAGACGCCGACGAAGGCGGCGTGATCCTGATTCCTTGATTCCGTAGGCCCGCGCCGGGGGTGGGTGGCTCCGCCCTCGGCGTTTTTTAACCCTTATGACTTTGGAGGCATCAGTCCCGCCACGAGGCACTCGGTGAAGCGACGCGCCAGCGAGCCGCTCGGGTCGAGCCTTGGGTTGAAGATGCCAATGTTGATTCCCACCACTTTTCCGGACTCGGTAAGAATGCGTAGCAAGGTGCTCAGCTCGTCCCATCCCAAACCGCCCGGCATGCGGTAATCGACTGCCGGAAAGATCGCATCGTCCAAAACGTCGGCGTCCAGGTGAATCCACAAACCTTCCAACCGCTCCAGTCGAAGCGCCCGAAGGGCTTGCTCCGCGGACTCGGCCAACCCTGCCGTGCGCACCTGGTCGAGAGTTACGGTGTGGATCGCGGTGGCGCAGATATCTTGGCTGCCATATTCCCGCTGCTCCTCGGCATCGCGATAGGCGAAAGCGACGATGTCCTCGTCGAGAACGAGCGGTTGGAGCCCTTCAATGTCGGTCAGCACGCGCGGGCCTCTTCCGGAGATGATCGCCAGGTCCATGGAGGCGACTTCGCCGTTCGGCTCCGCTTCGGGTTGATAGAAGTCGGCATGCCCGTCGATGAAGAACAGTCCGTACCTTCCCGCGCGGCGTAGAGCCAAAGCACAGCCGATCAAATTGCTGCAATCGCCGCCGAGCACGACGGGGACTTTGCCCTCCCGGAGCACGACGGACACCGCATCGGCGAGCTGTAGCGCGTAGGCCCGCAGCCCGTTCGGATTCAGGAGCAGCGTCTCGGGATCGCGCTTCGCGTCGTAGGGTGGCGGTTCAATCCGGCCGGCGTAGCCGGCGTCCAATCCGGCATGAAGACCGGCGGCGTTCAGGGCGTTGGGAAGCAGCTCGACTCCGGTCGGCTTCAGTCCGAGGATCGAAGGCGCGTCGAGAACGACATAACGTGACATCAGGGCTCCTTTGGCGGGCTCACCGGGAACAATCGGGAATCCCGGAAGGTTCTCCTCATCCCAACGATAAGCTAAACCTCCCATGAGTCCAGACCCCCACAACCACTCGCTCCACCCTCAAGATCCGAATCCCGCTGCGGAGCCCGTTCTCGATCCGGTCTGCGGCATGACCGTCAACCCAGCGACCGCGAAGCACCGGGCGGAACACGGCGGGAAGACCTACTACTTCTGCGGCGCCGGGTGCCGGGAGAAGTTCGAGAAAGATCCGGCGAGGTACCTGGCGCCGAAGACCGAAGAGGCGAGGCCGGAGCCCGCTCCTCCCGGTTCCCAGTGGACCTGCCCGATGCATCCCGAGATCGTGCGCGACAAGCCGGGATCTTGCCCGAAATGCGGGATGGCGCTCGAACCGATGATGCCGACGTTGGAGGAGGGTCCCGATCCGGAGTTGATCGACATGCAGCGGCGGCTGATCGGGAGCGCCCTTCTCGCCGCGCCGCTTCTGGTGATCGAAATGGCGGGGATGGCGGGGGTGACCGCTCTTCATGGAGCTTGGGTCCCCTGGATGCAGCTCGCGCTTGCGACTCCCGTCGTGCTTTGGGGCGGCTGGCCGTTCTTCGTCCGGGCGTTCGACTCGATCCGCTTTCGCAGTCCGAACATGTTCACTCTGATCGCCCTCGGCACCGGCGCGGCATACCTCTACAGTCTGGTGGCCGTGCTGTTCCCCGGTTGGCTGCCGGCGGGGGTCGCCTCGTCCGGCCACGCGGGCGGTCCGCCGCTCTATTTCGAGGCGGCGGCGGTCATCACGGCGCTCGTTCTGGTCGGTCAGGTCTTGGAGCTGCGTGCCCGGCGCTCGACGGGTGCGGCGATTCGCGCTTTGCTCGGCCTGGCGCCCAAGACCGCTCGGCGGATCGGGGCGGACGGGCGCGACGAAGAGGTGGAGATCACGGCGATCCAGGTCGGCGACCGGTTGCGGGTCCGGCCGGGCGAGAAGGTGCCGGTCGATGGAGTCGTCGAAGAGGGGGCCAGCTCGGTCGATGAATCGCTCCTTTCCGGCGAGCCGATACCGGTCGAAAAAGAGCCGGGCTCCAAGGTGGTCGGCGGGACGGTGAACGGTTCGGGCAGCTTCGTGTTTCGTGCCGAGCGGATCGGCAACGACACCGTGCTCGCCCAGATCGTCCGCCTGGTGGGCGAGGCGCAACGCAGCCGGGCTCCCATCCAACGGCTGGCCGACAAGGTCGCCTCCTGGTTCGTGCCGGCGGTGGTGCTGGTCGCCCTCTTGACCTTCGGGATTTGGTTCCTGTTCGGCCCCGAGCCGCGGTTCGCCTATGCCCTGGTCAACGCGGTCGCCGTGCTGATCATCGCCTGCCCTTGCGCCTTGGGGCTCGCGACTCCCATGTCCGTGATGGTGGGCACCGGCCGCGGCGCCCGGTCGGGCGTTCTGTTCCGCGATGCCGAGGCGCTCGAAACGTTGGAGAAGATCGACACCCTGGTGATCGACAAGACCGGCACCCTTACCGAAGGTCGGCCGCGCCTGGTGGCCGTACAGCCCGCGGCGGGGATCGACGAGCGCGAGCTGTTGCGGGTCGCCGCGGGACTCGAACGGGGGAGCGAGCACCCGCTCGCCGCGGCGATTCTCGCCGGAGCGGCCGAGCGGAAGATCGAAGCTCCGGAAGTCGCGGGGTTCCGCGCCGTGACCGGCAAAGGGGTGGTCGCCACTCTGGAGGGAACCGAGGTCGGCCTCGGTAATCGAGCGCTTGCGGCGGAATTGGGCGTTGCGGAAGCCGAGCTGGTCTCCGGTCTGGATACCCCCGCCGCTCCGCTGCGCTCCGAGGGGCAGACGGTGGTCGCCGTCATCCGCGGCGGCCGGGTGCTCGGGCTTCTCGGCGTCGCCGATCCGATTCGTGAGACAACGCCCGCCGCGCTCGCGGCGCTACGCGAAGAGGGGATCCGGCTGGTCATGCTGACGGGCGATTCCCGCGCGACCGCCGAGGCCGTCGCGCGTCAGTTGGGACTCGACGAGGTGATTGCGGAGGTTCTGCCGGAAGGGAAGGCGCAGGAAATCGAGAAGCTGCAAAAGGCGGGGCGCCGGGTCGCGATGGCGGGGGACGGCGTGAACGATGCCCCGGCGCTTGCCCGGGCGGAGGTGGGGTTGGCGCTCGCGACGGGGTCCGACGTGGCGGTCCAGAGCGCGAGCGTCACCCTTATGGGCGGAGATCTCGGCGGCATTGTGCGCGCCCGGCGGTTGTCGCACGCGACGATGCGGAACATTCGCCAGAATCTGTTCTTCGCCTTCGCCTACAACCTTCTCGGTGTGCCGCTCGCGGCGGGCATTCTCTATCCGGCGTTCGGCCTGCTGCTGTCGCCCATCGTTGCGAGCGCCGCGATGTCGTTCTCGTCGGTTTCGGTGATCGGCAACGCGCTGCGGCTGCGGCTGGCGAAGATTTAAGAGTCCAAGTGGCGGTTGGATCTCGGTCGTAGGGGGGCAGCTTGCCTGCCCCCGGGCGGAGGCAAGCTCCGCC
>DATMZU010000145.1:0-2452 GCA_035607435.1 Thermoanaerobaculia bacterium
GCCTCGCCTGGTTCGGAGCGTGGCTGCCGAACACGTACAACGCCAAAGGGGGGCCGACGCTCGGGACCTTCGTCGGCCTGGTGACGTTCAACGCCGCCCCGGTCGGGCGGGCGCTCGGGTTGCTGCGGGCGACGTTCGGCATACCCGGCGGCTGGATCGCCCTGGGCGCGCTCGCGGCGATCGGCGTCCTGCTGGGTCGCCGCAAGCTCCGCCGCGAGACGCTCCTACTCCTCGCGGCCGCCCTGCTCGGCGCCCTCCCCTACCTCGTGCTCCCGCCCGATTGGATGCCCGAGTTTCGCTTCGCCACGCCCTTTTTTCCCATCGCCCTGGCGTTCTTGGCCGTGCTCGCGACCGATCTGGGGAGCGTCGTTCCCGCTCATCGCCTGCCTCTGGCCGGCACGGTCTTCGCGGCCGGCGCGATCCTTTTAACCCTCGCCTCGACGATTCCGCGCTCGGTCCGCTTCGCGGTCGATCCCACGGTCCCATTTGCCGTCGTCGAACAGAGATACGGCCGGGATTACAACCGCTTCGCCGATCAGCTCGGCGTCCGCGCCGGATCGATACTGCTGCCCGACATCGGCGGCACGCTCTGGCGCTCCCGTCTCACGGTCTTCGACCTGGTCGGTCTCTGCGATCCCACGATCGCCAAAACCCTGGGCAAGAACGATCAGGCCTTCCACGACTACGTCTTCGAAACCCTGCGGCCGACCTTCCTCCACACTCATCAGTACTGGACCCTGCGCGCCAAGCTCGATCTCGATCCCCGCTTCGACCGCGACTACCTGCCGCTGTGGCAAGAGGTCGATCCCTACGCCGCGGCCAGGGGCCTGGCGCTGCGCTCCGGCGATTTCGTCCGGAGGGACGTGGCGGCCAGCCACCCGCAGGAAATCGAAGCGATCCGCGCCGAGCTGGCGGCGAGATACGAGCTGGAACGAAATCCCGCGAGTGATTGAAATCACTCGCTATGTTAGACGTCCCTCGCGGGACGTTCCCAACGGTTCGGTCTCGTGGAACCCAACAACTCGTCCCGCCAGGGACGATGTAATTTAGCGAGGGTTTTCAAACCCTCGCGACGCCGGCCGCTACGCGAAGATTTCGGCCACCTCGATCTCAAGCCCGGGAAACAGCGGCGAGGTGAGCCGGTCGCCATTGTCGGCCGCCAGCTCGGTCGCCGCTCCGTACCCCCTCAGGCCCAATCGATAGACCTTCACCGTCTCGAGATCGGAATCGAGGATCCAATACTCGGGGACCCCGAACTTCTCGTAGAGCTGTTTCTTCGTCCGCTCGTCGTAGCGGCGCGACTTTTCGGACAGGATCTCGACGACCAGATCCGGCGCACCGTCGATATAGGCAGCCAAGATGCGGCTCTGGTGCTCGGTGGCGACGAACATCAGGTCGGGCTGGACGACGGTTGTGGCGGAGAACTTGACGTCGGTCGGGGCGTAGAGCACCTGCCCCAAGCGGTGCTTCCGGACGAAAGGAGCCAG
The DNA here is from genome assembly GCA_035607435.1 of Thermoanaerobaculia bacterium. Lineage (GTDB taxonomy): Bacteria > Acidobacteriota > Thermoanaerobaculia > Multivoradales > UBA5704 > DASYKS01. The sequence goes on from DATMZU010000145.1 coordinate 1,488, forward strand.
GAGGAGATAGAGATTTCCGGAATCCGATTGGTGCCGGATGAACGGTGCCGCTGTCACGAAGAGATCCCCTTCGACCAGCTCGTAGCGCCTGCCGTCGTCCGGCAGATCGAGGTAGTCCTCATAGGTGAGGGCCGGGGTGAATGCGGGCTCGCTCATTGGGCAGAGTATAAACCTCGGGAGGCCGTGAGTGGCCCACCCCTTGCACACGACCCCCTTACCCTACGGTTCGTCCCGGGGGCAAGACACCGCATGCGCCGCCCGAAACGCCAAGAGATCTGGAACCTCTTTAAAGAGGCCGCCACCAACTGGGAGCACCATGGCGCAATGACGCAGAGCGGGGCTCTGGCGTTTTATTTCCTCACCGCGCTCGCTCCGCTCCTGATTCTGGTCATCGCTTTTTCGGGTCTGTTCTATGGCCGCGAGGCGGCACAAGGGAAAGTCCAGCAGGAGCTGGCCCTCTATGTGGGTGCAGAAACTGCCGGTATCGTCCAGGAGATCGTGAAAGCGAGCGCCCGGCCGAACGCCGGTTGGACCACCGCCCTGATTGGAGCGGTCACCCTGATCGTCACCGCGACCGGCGCTCTTTCCCAGCTGCAGGAAGCCTTGAATACCGTCTGGGAGGTCGTGCCGAAGCCGAAGCTGTGGATTCGCCGGCTGCTCAAGAAACGCCTGCTCTGTCTCTTGCTGATCGTCGGCGCGGGAGGATTGGTGCTGTTCTCGCTCGCCGCGAGCGCCGGGGTCTCCGAGATCCAGACCGCTCTCGAAGCGCGATTCGAGAGCGGCGCCTCAACCCTCCTCGGCTGGGCGGACGTGCTCCTCTCGTGGCTTTTGATGACCGTGCTCCTCGCGATGATCTACCGCATCCTGCCCGATGTCGCGTTGTCCTGGCGCGAGGTCGCGTGGGGTTCGACTTTCACCGCCGGACTGTTCCTGCTCGGCAAGTACGGCATCGGGCTCTACCTGGG
>DATMZU010000150.1:0-4633 GCA_035607435.1 Thermoanaerobaculia bacterium
CCGCGAGATCGACCTTGAGGCGGGACGTACCTTGGCGGTGGTACGCCCCGCAAATTAAAGTAAACGGGACAGGAATGAAGGACTCAACCTGTTACCGATGTCTTGAGGTCGAGGTGTTACCTATGTCCTGAAGGCCGGACACACGGGGGGCCGCCCCTACGGCGCTTCCCGCCATGTTTCACTTTTCGGGCCGTCAGCCGCGGCCGGGTACGCCGGTCGGAAAGCCTAGCTCCAGCCGCAGCCGGCGGAAGGTCGCGAGCAGGTCGTGGCGCTCCGCGTCTCCCAGGTAGTCGCGCCGTCCGAACAGCCGCCGGTAGCGGGCGGCGAGCTGGGGAAACTCCTGTTCGATCCACGGGATGAATCGGGCGCGGGCCGCCGGCTTCAAGTAGACCGCGCCGCCATGGACGTCGCTCGCCCCCGCGTCACGGGCCGCTTCGAGCAGCGGACGCAGGTGCTCCTCGCCGTCGTTCAAGCCGGGCATGATTGGCATACAGAAGACGTCGGTCTGGATGCCCGCCGCAGCGAGCCGCTTGACGGTGCGCAGGCGGGCTCGCGGGTCCGGGGCGTAGGGCTCCATCCGCCGGGCGAGCTGGGGATCGAGCGTGGTGATCGTGCAGTGGACGGTGATCGAGTGCCGGGCGTCCAACTCGGTGAGCAGGTCGAGATCGCGCAGGACGAGCGGCGACTTGGTGGTGATCGACAGCTGCAGTCCTTCCACCCGAGTGAAGATTTCGAGCAGCGAGCGGGTCACCCGATGGTGCCGCTCGGCCGGCTGGTAGGGGTCGGTCGCGGTGCCGATCGCGATCGGCTGCCCCTGAAGCGCCGCTTTCTTCAGCTTCTTGAGCAGCGATTCGGCCGCGCCCTCCTTGATGAAGATCTTCCGCTCGAAGTCCTCCCACTTTCCCAAATCGAAAAAATCGTGGGTGTAGCGGGCATAGCAATACGTGCAGCCGAACTCGCATCCCCGATAGGGGTTCACCGTCCAGGTGAACGGCATCCGCTCCACGGTGCAGCGGTTCAGGATCTCGCGGATGGGGATGCCGAAATACTCGACTCCGGCACGTTTGCGGAAGGCTTCGGCGTCCGGATCGGGACGGCCGACGGGCGGGTAGGCGGGGAAGAGCGGAAGGAGCGCTTGGGCCGACATACGCTCTGTTTACGCTCAATTCTCCGGTCTGTCAAGAGTTTTTTGTGCCGGACTTACGCCTTCGGCGATCGATAGGTGGCGCCGGGGGACCGCGACCCAGGGCAACGCCCTGGGTGGGAGGGACTTACGCCTACGCCTCTACTCCCCGAGATCGAACAGGGTCCGGGGCTCGGGCGTCTCGGTCTCGGCCGGTTCGCTGCGCTTGGCCTCGGCGAGCTGCGGCCCGAGGATCGCGCCTAGGCTTGCGAGCATTTTCGGCGGCTCGCGCCGGGCGTTCGGATGGGGTGGCTGCGAGACGTTCCGCTTGGGCTCCGGCGCGGGGGCGCTCGATTCGGCCGGCTGGGTCGCCGACGGTTCGGCGGGAGCGGCGGGTGGCGGCCCCGGCAGGTACATATGGCGGCCGAGGCCGCGCAGGAACGGCAGGCCGGGCTGGCTCTCCCGGGCGTTGCGCAGCTGGTTGAGCTTCGAGTCGAGATCGTCGATGAAGTGGAGGGCGACCGCCTCGACCGTCATCGGCTCGACCGGCGAGGCGTATTCCTTCTTCCCCTGGTGCGACAGGATCAGATGCTCCAGGTGGAGCTGCAGGTCGGCGGGGAACTCGGGAATCGCGGCGCAGCGGTCGCGCAGCAGGTCTCGGCCGATCACCACGTGACCCACCAGCCGGCCGACCAGGGTGTAGTCGTTCGCCGGCATCGCCCCCAGCTCGTAGAGCTTGCCCAGGTCGTGGAACAGGACGCCGATCAGCAGCAGGTCGCGGTCGAGCTCTTTGAAGTGCCCGGCCACCGCGACCGCGAATTCGGCCATCGAGACCACGTGCTCCAGCAGGCCCCCGCGGTAGGCGTGGTGCATCGTCTTCGCCGCCGGATGCTCGCGCAGCGCGGCGCCGTAGATTTCCATCGTCTCGCTCGCGAGCCGGCGGAGGATCGGGCGCTCCACCCCCTCGGTCATGAGGAGCGTGAGACGCCGCCAGAGGTCGCCGATGTCCTCGCGTGTGGACGGCACCAGCAGCGACTCGTCGAACCCGTGCTTGTGATCCTCGTCCGTCGTCTCGCGGCATTCGTCGATCGAGAGCTGGAGCTGGTCCTTGTAATTCTTGACCAGGCCGCGGAAGGCGATGAAGCGGTGGACCTCGAACTGGCCCTGCATCGCCGGGCTATCGGCCCAGATCTTCGCCGCCATCGAGCCCGAGGAGTCCGCCACCTCCAAGTCGAGGAACGATTTGCCGTTCTTGTCCTGGCGCAACTCTTTTTTGGTCAGGAGGGCGAACCCCTGGACGGTGTCGCCCGACTGCCAGGAGCGCACGGGAAGATTCTTTTTGGCTGCCACGGCGGAGAAACATACCATCGTGAGGTGCCGATTCGGCCGCTTGGGCTGGCACCGACGCTGCATTCCTTGAGAGCAATGCGTCTCCTAGCGCGTTGGGCGATTTTCGGGTTCGCCGCCGGTCTCTCCCTTCCGGCGGCGGCCCAACCCCCTTTCGATCCCCTGACCCTCCCGGAAGATCAGCGAGCCTTCCTTCAAGACGGCGCCGCGTTGCTGATGCCCCGCGCCGAACGCGATCGGTTCGCCGATCTCGACCCGGCCGCGCGCGCGGATCTGATCCGGGATTTTCTCGCCGATCCCGATCCCGCGACGCCGGGCAACGAGCTGACCGACGCGATCGAGCGGCGACAGCACCTGGCGCTCGCCGATTTTGCGACGCCCCTCGACGTCCGCTCGCAGCTCCTGTTCTTGAACGGCAAACCGGAGCAGCGGATCGTCATCGATTGCGCCCTCGCGTTTCGGCCGATCGAGATCTGGGCCTACGGCACCGGTGTTCCCGGAGGAAAAGCGGCCGCGGTGGACGTCAAGGCGAAACCGGATGAGACCCAGCCGACCCCGGATTCCGAGGCCGCCGAGCTGGCGGTTCGCCTGAAGAAGGACGAGCTCAAAGGGCGCATCCTCGTCTATCAGCCGGCGGTCGGCGAGCCCTGGCGCGCCTGGCGGCCGCTCGACGGCAAGCGGGTGCTTTATACCGAGGAGATGGTGTTCTGGCTCGGCGAGTGGGAAGCCTTCAAAGGGCGTTCGTCGGTCAAGCGATTCGACCTCCAGGCTTGCAAGCAGACGCCGCTCATCGACCGCGCGACCGGAATCTCGGGTCTCTCCGGGCGATGGAAGAGCGATGAAAAGGTGAAGAACCCGGACGGCTCGACCGTCCGCTACATTCACGCCTACGCCGAAAGGCCCTGGCCCTGGGGGCGCGCGACGAAGCCCGAAGGGCTGCTCGATCCGCCGACCGATCGGCTCGCCTGGAGCCTCGCGGTGGCCGCGACGGAAACCACCCCCGTTCCTCCGAAGCTGCCGGTCGCCGGGCTCGACGTCGATTTCCCGCGCCTGGACGGTCAACGGATGATCGTCCGCGCCGTCGTGCGTCTGAACCCTGAGGCGCCGCTTCAATCGGTGGTGGACGGCAACCGAACGATCTACAAACTGACCGCGGCGGGCGTGATCGAGCTGGCCGGCCGGCCGTTTTCGGACCTTCGGGTCCGTTTCCGCGCGCCGATCGGCAATGGGAAGGATCCGCTGTCGCTCGCTCTCGAAACCCCGCTTCGCTCGGGGCAGACCTACCTGCTGCGCCTTCACCTCAAGGACGACACGGGCGGCGGAGAGTTGAGCGTGGTGCGGAAGATCACCGTGCCCTCCGTGCCGGAAGACCGGCTGGGCAGCCTGCTGCCGTTGAACGGCGAGATTCCGCCGCCGCCGATCTCGGCCGACGCGGTCCTCCTCGTTCCCCCGGCCGACGAGGTGGCGCTCGGGTTGTGGCGCGCCGAGGCGCTGGTGGCCGGCTCGCGCATCGTCAAAGTCATCTTCAAAGTGGACGGCGAGCAGCAGCTGATCCGCACCCGCCCGCCGTACGAGGCGGAGGTCCGGCTCTCTTCGACCCCCCGAGAGCAGACGATCCGCGCCGAAGGCTACGACGCGGCGGGCGTGCTGGTCGCTTCCGATCAATTTGTGATCAACCGGGCGCGCGGCGCGTTCGTGATCAACATTCTCGAACCGAAGGACCACGCCAAAGTCCCCGCCGGACCGTTCGCGGCCTCCGCCGAGGTGGTGCCGCCCGAAGGGCGCAAGATCGAATCGGTCGAATTCAAGCTCGACGACCAAACAGTCACGACGCTCGCCAAGCCCCCCTGGCAGACGAAGGTCGTCCTGCCCAAAGGGGGCGATCTCGCCTATCTCACGGTGGTGGCGACGCTCGACGACGGCAGCCACTCCGAAGCTGTCCGGCTGCTCAACGCGCCGGAAGACTTCACCGAGGTGAACGTCGATCTGATCGAGGTGTTCGCCGCGGTGACCGACGGAAGCGGCCAGATCGTCGAAGGGCTGACCGAAGGCGATTTCGCGCTGACCGAAAACGGCCGGCCGCAGGCGATCCAGAAATTCGAGCCGGTGGGCAACCTGCCGCTGATCCTCGGGCTCACGCTCGACATCTCAGGCTCGATGGAA
>DATMZU010000166.1:0-10626 GCA_035607435.1 Thermoanaerobaculia bacterium
CGAGCTCTACCTTTGGCAGCGCCCGTTTGCCGACTACGACGCGATCGTCGGCAACCCCGCGCCGATCTTCCACAAGTGGCTCGCCAACCCGGTCCCGGGGCCCTACTGGGACGCCATGGTGCCGACACCCGAGCAGTACCGGCAGATCTCCATCCCCATCCTCACCATCACCGGCCACTACGACGGCGACCAGCCCGGCGCGCTCTCCTACTATCGCGAGCATCTGCGGTACGCCCCCCAGGCCGTCCGCGACCGCCACTACCTCATCATCGGCCCCTGGGATCACGCCGGCACCCGCACGCCGAACGCCCAGGTGGGGGGCCTGACCTTCGGCGAGGCCAGCGTCCTCGACCTCAACGATCTGCACAAGGAGTGGTACGACTGGACGATGAAGGGCGGCCCGAAACCGAAGTTCCTGGAGAAGCGGGTCGCCTGGTACACCCCGCCGGGCGACGGCTGGCGCTATGTGGATTCGATCGAAGAGATCGCGAAAGAGACCCTAACGTTCCACCTCGATTCCGACGGTACGCCGGGGGCCGCGACCGACGCCTTCCACGCCGGGCGCCTGGCCGCCGAGCCCGCCGCCCAAGCCGGAACGGACGCCTACGTCTACGACCCGAAAGACACCCGCGCGGCGACCTGGCAGACCGCGGACGACGACGATTTCCTGGTCGATCAGTCGGGAGCCATGCGCCTTGCCGGCGACGGCCTGGTCTACGTCTCCGCGCCGTTTCCCGCGGCGACCGAGATCACCGGCTGGCCGCGCCTGGTCGCCTGGATCGCCCTCGACGCGCCGGACGTCGATCTTCAGGCCGCCCTCTATGAGATTCTGCCGAGCGGCAAGAGCATCCTCCTCTCCGCCGCCCAGATGCGCGCCCGCTATCGCGAGTCGGTCCGCGAGGCGAAGGCGGTGCGGCCGGGCCAGGCGCTCCCCTACACTTTCGACACCTTCACCTTCTTCTCGCGCCAGATCGCGGCGGGGAGCCGCCTGCGGCTGATCCTCACCAGCCCGAACGCGATCGGACAGCAAAAGAACTGGGCGGCCGGCGGCGAAGTGGCCCGCGAATCGATCCGCGACGCCCGCACCGTCCACGTCCGCCTGCTGCACGACCGGGAGCACCCGAGCCGTTTGGAGCTGCCGATCGCGCGCTGATCGACGTTTTTCCCTCTACGACACCGATTTCGACGATATATTGACGGGGCTTATGCCGCACCTGCATACTCTCGCCACTATTCAACGATCTAGGGGGAGGACGAGCTCCTTCCTCAAGGAAGGAGAACTCATGCGAACCGTCCGGATTTCCCTCGCCTTGGCACTGTTGACCTTCGGTGCGCTTTCCGCTGGCGCCCAGTCCTTCAGCCGTAACGGCGCCCCGCCCTCCGTTCCTCCGTCGGCCGCCCCCGCCCCGATCACGGTCGTCGGCCCGACCTCGATCACCCAGTCGACGAACGCGACGACGGTCTCCCCGGGGACGGTCTCGTGCAACAACGGCGCTGGCGGCGGCTTCCTGCACGCCGACAACAGCTACTTCCGCGCCTTCACGCTCTCCTCGTTCAACCCGCCGCTCAACCAGACCCAGTTCATGGTTCAATCGGTCACGATCGGCATCGAGACCGCGAACGCGTCCGGCACGGGCACGACCCAGCCGATCACGATCAACATCTTCAACAGCACGGCGAACCCGCCGACCAATGCGAGCCTCGGGTCGGCGCTTTCGACCGTGACGGTGCAGGTCCCCGACCAGTCCAGCAGCCTGCTGACGATTCCGCTCACCACACAGCCGGTGTTCACGGTCGCTTCCGGCATCCTCGTGGTGGAGATCTTCACCCCGAACGGCCAGACGGCCGGCCACAGCTTCTTCGTCGGCTCGAACGCCCTCGGCCAGAGCGGCCCCACGTTCATTCGCTCCGTCCCCTGCGGCATTTCGGAAATCACCAACATGGCGGCCATCGGTTTCCCGAACGTGCATCTCGTGATGACGGTGAACGGCAACAGTCAGATGCCCGTCGAACTCCAGAGCTACTCCATCGACTGATCGAAAGGCTCTTTTCGGGTCCGGAGGGAGCGCTCCCTCCGGACCCGGGGTTCCCCCCGCGTCCCCCCGCATGGCACAATCCGCCCACGATGAGCGAAATCAGCTACAACGAAACGGAAGTCCGCAGCTATCTGCCGAACGGCTGGCACCTGAAGTGGGACGGCGGCCGCTGGGACGCCCAAGCCGACACCTGGAACACCACCGTCGTCGATAACGTCGATTTCGACTGGCAGCTGGAAGTGAAGGCCGCCGACGCCACGAAAGTCGGGCGCATCGAGGCGCTCCGCCAGGCGATCGACCGCACGTTCCGCAACCGCTATACCAAGAGCACCAGCGGCTTCGGCATCTGGCGCAAGGGCAAAGCGGTCTAACCCTCCCGCAGCGTAAACGCCGCCACCGGTTGCGCGGACTGGAGCGGCTGGGTTCCCGCCGCGATGTCGAGATTCAATCCCGCGAAGCCCGGCTGATTGCCGATCCAGGAGGACGCCACGGCGTCGCCGACCGAGAAGTGAATCGTCTGCTCGGCGATCGCTTCCGTGATCGACGGCAGCGTGCCGTCGTTCCGGAGCGTCGCGTGTCCTCCCGCTTGGTTGATCGCCGCCACCAGCGCGGCCGAGTTGATCGGCGAGGGGCCGGGATTGGCGACGCACATCACGATCACCTCGGCCCAACCCTTCACCCGGTCGATGAACCGCTCGCGGGAAGCCCCCACCAGGTCGGACAGATCGTGGCCGTCGCGGCCGGTGTAGAGGATGTTGGTGAACAGGATCGCGGTCGAGGCGGTCCAATCGACGCTCCGGGTGGCGTCGGACGTTCCCAGCCCCGCGCCGAGGTTCGCCTGGCCGGACATCGCGACGTCGAACAGGCCGCGGCGCAACCCGTCGTGCAGCGCCTCGAACTTCAGCTCTTCCGGGTCGCCTCCCGTCCCCACCTCGACCTTCGCCCACTCCGCGCGCAGTCCCTTACCCGGCGCGAAATGGAAGTACTGCTCGCGCAAGAGGGCGGTGAGCGCGTTGCCCAGCTCCCAATCGAAGCCCGAAAGCTCGCCGTTCGCCCCGTGGAAGACGTAGGGAGCGGCCTCGGCATAGCCGAAGCGGAGCACGCCGCTCTTCAAAACCCGGGCGAGCGCGGTCTCGCCCGGAGTGGGCCAAGCGCCCCCGCCGACCGTCGGCACGAACTTCGGCGTCACCCCCAAGTACGAGGCGTACAGGCGGCGATACGTTTCGGGGCTCGCGAGATAGGTCTGGAACGCCGCGTCGAAAGCGGAGCAGAGGGCCGACTTCTCGCGGGCCCTGGCGGTCGCTCCGACTTTGCGAATGGCGATCCGGGCGAAGACATGCCAGGTCGAGCCGGTCGCGTCGTCCTCCAGGTAGATCCCCTCGATCGTGCCGAAACCGACCTGGTGCTCGTAAACCAGCTCCGCAACCTCCGGAACGTCGAGATACGTTTCGATCAGGCTCGGCAGCATGTTCGCGTTGCTGATCGTGCCGACCACGATCGCCTTCTCGTTCTTGCAATCGACGTCCGCCGCATAGCGCAGCCGGCTGTACCCGCCGTTCGGCCGCGGCTCGGTGTTCCACCCGGGCGTCGGCGGGTTGGGGTCGAGATCGTTGTAGGTGACCTGCGAGCTGCCCGTGATGTGGTACACGCCCGGTCCCAGCCGGAGGACGCCGGCTTTCGCATCGAACCGGATGCTCGACCCCTCCTCCACCTCGGCCCGGTTGAAGATCCGCGGATTCCAGCCCCCTGCCACCTTGACCAGCTTGTCGGAGTGTTCGGCATACACGGCAAAATCGGCGGGCAGGCTCATGGGCTCTCCTTGGTTTGCGACGGAACGACGGCGGAACGATCAGCTTTGGATGGTCCCTAGACACCAGAAATTATCCCTGCCGGTTTCTGGTGGCGCCAGAAACCGGCAGGGTTCGCTGCTGCCGATCGAAGGATTTCGCCGCTTCTAGCGGATGCGGTCGGCGGGGGCAGCCACGCACCCTGTCTCGCAGCCGCACGGCTCCGTGCAACTGGTCTGGATCAAGGCGGCGGCTCCGCCTTGGAGAAGGGAAATCACCTTCGGATCGAGGTGAGCCAACGTGTCGCGATGAAGGACCAGCTTCTTGAGGTTCTTTTTCATGGGACGCACCTCTTCCAGAAAAACGGGTTCAGAGATTCGAGCCCTTGCGGGCTCCGGGATGGGTGCGGCGGAGTTTAGCATTCGGCCTCGGCGCTTCGATCCGGCGACGACGGCCAAGCTGGCGTGCTTTTCCCTGGGGGCGCCGAGCTCCAGCTCGGCACCGAAGCGGCCACGATCGCCAAAACAGCCGAGCTGGAGCTCGGCGCCCCCAGGGAAAAGCGCCAGGCGACTGGCCAACGAGCCCACAAACCAGGAGGTCTCCCAGCGGTCCTCCTTGTCGCAACGGTACCAATCTGGTACTTTTTTGGTTATGAGCCAGCCAGCGATTGCCCATATCCGGGACTCTGCGGTCGCACGCACCATCCGTTTTCCGGTCGCGCTCCGCGAAAAGATCACGACCGACGCGGAGCGATGTGGGCGGAGCTTTGACGGCCAGGTGATCGCTCTACTACGCCGGCACTATGGCGAAGATGTTGACATCGCTCCCGCCCCCGCCGAGATCCTCGCCATGGCAGCGGCCAGCTTTGCCGATGTGCCGGCCTCGGATCTTCGTTCTCTGACCCGAAGGCTCGTGGAGCCGGAAGGCTGAGCGAATGGAGTCCGATGCCGTCGTTCTCGATACCGACACCCTATCTGAGCTGAGCCGTGGCAACTCTCTCGTCCGGAAGCGAGCACTAGCCTATCTGGCCAACTTTGGGCGCTTGACGATCACGGCGGTCACCGTTTTTGAACGCCTGCGGGGATATCGCCTTGCACTTCGCGAGGGGAAACCATTCGAGCGACAGCTCCAGGCCTTCGAGGCACTTGCCGCCAACTGCATCGTCCTACCCTTTGACCAAGAGGCCGCAAGCGTAGCGGCTGAGATTTGGTCCGGAGCAACTCGAAGCCAGCGTCAACACCTAGGAGACCTTCTGATCGCGGCGATTGCGGTCTCACGCCAGATTCCCCTCGTGACTCGCAACCGGCGGGACTTCGAGCGAATCACCAAATCTTCGGGCATCGAGCTTCGCCTCGTCGACTGGTCGAGAGAGTAGCGTCAACTGCGCCACCCAATTGGGTCGGCGACATCGTGCCACTCGTGGCGCAAGTCGCGCATCACCAGGGCGTGATCGAACGTCACGCTTCCCGCAGGAAAGTTCCTCTCGTCGGCGAAAAAGGACGATTCGACCCGTTCGACTTCGAGCGGGCGCACGCTCCACCCTTCGGTTTCGAGCCGGATGCCGTCAAGCCGATTCCCGTCGCGCGTCGCGGAGTAGCCCACGCTTCCGCCCTCAAAGTAGGCCGAAGATTCGGCGAGCGACGAAAAACACGAAGTGGACGGCAGGGCATCGCTCTCATGTGCGCGCAACTCGACCGACATTCGCCCGTCTCGCGCCCGGATCGACATCGCGATGAGCGCCCCGTCGTCCTCGACAGCGAACTCCGCTTCCTGATGCTCGCCCGGAAAGATTCTGCCGCCCGCGAGATGATTGAGCCAGGAATCGGTATCGCGCCGCGGTATGTAGACTCCTTCTCGCGTTTCTCCCGAAGGCTCGTCCCATTCGACCGCGATCCGGTGCGCGGCGTTCTCGCTCGCGATCCCGAGAAAGCCGGGAAAACCCTTCGGCCGGATCTCCTCCAGCCGGATCAGGCAGATTCCCCCGATCGCATGCCCCTGGTGGAGCTTGGGCCGAAACGGTGTCGGCAGAAAGCGCCTCATCACCCCCGCGTCCACTCGGAAGTTGACCAGGAACCTTCGGCGGATTACACCCTGGATGACTGGAAGTCTCATCGGCCGATCTTACGCCCGTGGGCTCGCCACCAGAAATTATCCCTACTAATTTCTGATGGCGCCAGAAACTAGCAGGGCGCTCCCAGGGGAAGGCAGGTTCGCTTAACGCCAGCCAGAGCTCAGTAATCGGCCACGATCTCAAAGCCTTTGTCGGACCAGAACCGAAGCCAGTCGATGGCGCCGAGGATCTCCGTCGGGTTCACCTGAATCCCATCGATCTCTCTGTCGAGTACCACCCAATCGAGTCCCATGAGATCCCCCAGAGGAAAGCGCTACGGAGCGGGTGCGGTGGAGAGCCACCACGTGCGGCCGGCGCACCAGGAGGTCTCGTCCGGTTCGGCGCCTCGGCGGAGGGATTGGACCTTCGCCATGTCGCCTCGGGCGAAGGCGGCGGTGAGGTTCTTCGCGGTGTCTTCGTCTCGGGCTCCGACGCAGGGGATGAACATCGCGCCGCAGACGAAGCGGGCGGCGAAGGTGTCGTTCTCGCCGCGGGTGACGAGGAGCATGGCTCCCATCCCTTGATTCGGGGTGAGGGGGAAGAGCAGGCGGCCTCCCGGGCGTAGGGCGTCGAGCCAGACGTCGAGGGGGTCGGTGGCTCCGGCGCTGACGTAGAGGATGTCGCAGGCGGGGAGCGGCCCCTCCGTTCCCGATTGGGCGTGGACTGTCGCCTGAGGCAGGTCCGCCAGGTTCTGCGCCGCTCGCTCGGCGAGGTCGGGTTCCAGCTCGTAGGCGGCGACCGATCCGATCGGGCCGGCGAGTTTGGCGAGCAGGGCGGAGTAATAGCCGGTGCCGGCCCCCACGTGGACGACGCTTTCGCCTTCCCTTACCGCGAGCGCCGCGAGACAGACGGCGTGGAGCGTGGGTTGGCCGTTGTTGATCTGCTGCTCGCCTTTCAGAGCGACCGTGATGTCCTGATAGAGGAGAGCCGGATCGTCCGAGGGCGTTTCGATGTAGCCGAGCCGGGTGAACACCCGCCACGGCCCCGGGCCGACGAACTTTTCGCGCGGCGTCGTGGCGAACGCTTCGATCAAAGCCTGGTTCGTGGCCGGCACTCCGGCGTTCGCGGCGATCAGTTGGGCGAACCAACGGCGGTGGGCTTCGAGGCGTTCCATGCGGCCTCCCGGGTCGGACGCCATTTTATCTTTAGTCGTGGATCGAGCGGTCCTTGGTTTCGCGCAGGAAGATCGAGCCGATGACAACCGTGAGGAGCGCCACCGCGATCGGGTACCAGAGCCCGGCGTAGACGTTGCCGGTGCGGGCGACGAGGGCGGTGGCGAGCAAAGGCAGCATGCCGCCGAACCAGCCGTTGCCGATGTGGTACGGCAGCGACATCGAGGTGTAGCGGATGCGGGTCGGGAACAGCTCGACCAGGAACGCGGCGATCGGGCCGTAGACCATGGTGACGTAGAGCACCATGACGAAGAGGATCAGCACGGCCATCACGCGGTCGATCCGGGAGCGATCGACCTCCGCCGGATACCCGGTGCTCGCAAGCGCCTCTTTGTAGGCGGCCTCGTCCCACGAGGGAAGCTCGACCGGGCCGAGGCGGGTGACGACCGCTTGGCCCGCTTCCGCCGGCCGCGACTCGAACGACAGGCCGGATTTGGTCAGGAAGTCCTTCGCCCGGTCGCAGTCGGAAAACCGGGTCTTGGGGCCCACGAAGACGTGAAAGCTACAGTCGGAAGCGGCGACCACGATCGGGTTCTTGGCGGTGTACTCCGCGAGCGCCGGGTTCACCGCATGGGCGAGGCCGTGGAACAGCGGCAGGTAGGTGAGCGCCGCGAGCAGGCAACCGCCGAGGATGATCTTGAGCCGGCCGATCCGGTCCGACAGCTTGCCGAAGACGAAGAAGAACGGCGTGCCGAGGAGGAGCGAAATCCCGACCAGGGTGTAGGCGGTCAGATAGTCGAGCTTGAGCGTGATGGTCAGGAAGAACAGCGCGTAGAACTGGCCCGTGTACCAAACCACCCCTTGACCCGCGGTGGCGCCGAGGAGCGCGAGCAGTACGTATTTGTTGTTCGGATAGTGGAGGAAGCTCTCGCGGAGAGGCGCCTTCGAGCCACGCCCTTCGGCCTTCATGCGCTGGAAGATCGGCGACTCCTCCAGCCGGAGCCGGATGTAGATCGAGAACGCAAGCAGCACCAGCGAGACCAGAAACGGCAGACGCCAGCCCCAGCGACCGAACGCCTCGGGCGCGAGCAGGCCGCGGCAGGTGCCGATTACCAGCAGCGAGAGAAAGAAGCCGAGCGTCGCCGTGGTCTGGATCCAGCTGGTCGAAGCGCCACGCGAAGAGTCCGGCGCGTGCTCGGCGACGTAGGTCGCCGCCCCGCCATATTCGCCGCCCAGCGCGAGACCCTGGAGCAGGCGCAGGCCGACCAGGAGAACCGGCGCGGCGAGTCCGATCGTCTCGTAAGTGGGAAGCAGGCCGACCCCGAACGTCGCGGCGCCCATCACCACGATGGTGATCAGAAACGTGTGCTTCCGCCCGACCAGATCCCCCAGCCGCCCGAACACCAGCGCGCCGAAAGGCCGCACCAGGAATCCCGCGGCGTAGGTGGCAAACGCCGCGAGCAGCGCCGCCGTGTCGTTCCCCTTGGGGAAGAACAGCGAGGCGAAGAACGGCGCGAGCGTCGCGTAGAGATAGAAGTCGTACCACTCGAACACCGTGCCGAGCGACGAGGCGAAAATGACCCTGCGCTCTTCCGCCTGGGACACCTGCCGGCCCACCGACAACTCGGCCGGTGAGGTGGGACGGACGGAGTCGCTCGATGCGCTCGACATGAGTACCCTCCACGATCGTTGGGAAACGCGGCGGGAAGTGTACGGCATGTGCGAGGGCCTCCGGATCACCCTCGATCTCTCTGGGCCAGCCGGTTCCCCGTCCCCAGAAATCGAATAGGCTCCCCCACCACGTTCAACTGGAGAGAGACGCGATGCCGGAGCGTCCGGAGTCCAAGCCGCCGACCCGTCGGGCGATCCTTCAGGGGGCCGCCGCGTTGAGCCTGGCCGGGACCGCAGCGTTCGGCCGGGCCGGCCGCGAGGAAGAGAGCGCTATGTCCGAAGATTCGCCAAAAACCGATCCCAAGCCGCAAGGTTCCGCACGCTCGCCGCTCAAGAAAGTCGCGGTCGTCGGCGCCGGGGCGTTCGGCGGCTGGACGGCGCTCCATCTGCTGCGGCGCGGGGTGGCGGTCACTCTCCTCGACGCCTGGGGTCCCGGCAACCTGCGCGCCAGCTCGGGCGGCGAGACGCGGGTGATCCGCGGCATGTACGGCGCCGACAAGGTCTACGTCGATTGGGTGGTCCGCTCGTTCGAGCTGTGGAAAGACGCGGAGCGCCGATGGGGCCGGCGCTTCTACCATCCGACCGGCGTGCTGTGGATGTTCTCGGTCGATGACCGCTATGCCAAGACTTCGATTCCGCTGCTCGAAGCCGCGAAACTGCCGGTCGATCCGCTGACGCTCGACGAGGCGCGCCGCCGCTTTCCGCAGATCCGCTTCGACGGCGTCCGCTCGGTCTACTTCGAGCGCGAGGCGGGGTATCTGACCGCGCGGCTCGCGGCCCAGGCGGTGGCCGAAGCGTTCGTCGCCGAAGGGGGCGAGCTGCGCCGGACGGCGGCTAGGCCGGGACCGATCGAGCACGGCCGGATCTCCCGGCTCGATCTCGCGGACGGTTCGAAGCTCGAAGCCGACGCCTATGTCTTCGCTTGCGGGCCGTGGCTCGGCAGTCTGTTTCCGCAGGTGATCGGCGACGGCGTCCTGCCGACCCGGCAGGAGGTGTTCTACTTCGGCGCGCCGCAAGGCGACCGCCGATTCGACGAAGGCACGCTGCCGATCTGGATCGATTTTTCCGAGCGGATCTACTACGGCATTCCGGGCAACCTGGAGCGCGGTTTCAAGGTGGCGGACGACACCCGCGGCGAGCCGATCGACCCGACCGACGCCGAGCGCAGCGTCACCCCCGCGCGCCTCGCCGAAGCGCGCGAGACGCTCGCCCGGCGCTTCCCCGAGATCGCCCGCGCGCCGCTCTTGGGCGCCGAGGTCTGCCAGTATGAAAACAGTCCGGACGGCCACCTGATCGCGGGCACCCATCCGGAAGCCGGAAACCTTTGGATTCTGGGCGGCGGCTCCGGCCACGGCTTCAAGCTCGGCCCCGCGCTGGGCGAGAACGCCGCCTCGTGGATTCTCGGCGAGAGCACGCCCCCGGAGCTGTTCGCGCTCGGGCGGCTGGCCGAGATCTCGAAGCGCAAGACGCAATTTTCTTCCTGAGCCGCTCCCTTCATCGGGCATTCATGCCCCCGTTGGTAGCGTGCCTCCATGGGGGAAAATCGGAGGTTACGGCTTTCGTTGCAGGTCCTGTTCGCGGGCGGTCTCGCCTGGGGGTTCGTTCCGGCGTGGGCCCGGGCTGCGGACGCCCCTGTCCCCGCGCCTCAAGAGATCGAGCGAAGCGGCGCGGTGATCGGCGAGGTGACGTTTAGGCGCGGCAACATCTTCGACCCGAGCGTGCCGGAGGAGAACCGGAAGCTGTTCCGGGCGGCGAACCATCTTCACCGGACGACGCGGGAGCCCGTGATCGAGGATCTCCTGCTCTTTCGTCCGGGCGATGGGTATTCGTTGCAAAAGGTCGAGGAGTCGGAGCGGCTGCTGCGGGCGACCCACTATTTCTATGATCCGGAGATCCGCATCACTCGGGTC
>DATMZU010000176.1:0-3271 GCA_035607435.1 Thermoanaerobaculia bacterium
ACCTGGTCAAGCCGTTCGCGTTCGAAGAGCTGGTCGCCCGCCTTCAGGCGCTCTCCCGGCGCGGCCATCAGGTGGCGTCTCCCGCGCTCGGGGTCGGGCCGCTGTCGGTCGATCTCGCCGCCCGCCGGGTCTGGTGCGACGGCCGCGAGGTGCGTTTGACCGCGCGCGAATTCAGTGTCTTGGAGGCGCTTGCCTTGCGCCGCGGCGAGGTGGTGTCACGCCGCGACCTATGGGAGCACCTGTACGAGTTCGAGGACGAAGCGGCGAGCAACGTGGTCGACGTCTTGGTCTACAGCGTGCGAAAGAAGCTCGAATCCGTCGGCGGCGGTTTGGCCGCCCGCTTGATCCAGACCCGCCGCGGCCAGGGCTATCTGTTGGACGCAGCGCCCGCCGCCGCCTCGGCCGAAGCGGCCGCCGAGGGCGCGCCGTGAGATCGCTTCGCAGCCGGTTGACGCTCTACCTCCTGGTCGGCTCGGGCGCGCTGCTCACGCTCGGCGGGTTCTTCCTCTACCGGGTGATCGCCTCTCGGTTGGAGAACGATTTCGACCAGCAGCTGGTGGCCAAGGCCCGTTCGCTCGCCTTGCTGACCGAAGAGTCGGACGGCGCCGTCTGGGTCGAGCTGCCCGAAGAGGGAATGCCCGAGTTCGCCGCCGGGACCGGGGTCGAGTTCTTCCAGTTCTGGTTCGCCGACGGTCGCGTGCTCCGGCGCTCGAATTCGCTCGCCGGCCGCGACCTGGCGCGGTACTCTCCTGCGTCCGGCACGCCCTCGGCCGCGCCCTCGGAATCTCCTCGGTTGTGGGATGCGCTCCTGCCGGATGGCCGGCCCGGCCGCTTGATCCAGCTCACGGTCCTGCCGCGCATCGACGATCACCCCGAGGGGGCCGGAGTCGAAGTTCGCTTCAACCCGGCGGGGCCGAAGGCGACCCTGGTGCTCGCGCGCGGGCGCCGCGATCTCGACCGGTTTCTCGCCGAGACGAAGATCTGGCTCGGCGTCTCGTTCTTCTTCCTGCTCGCCGGCCTGGCCGGCCTGATTCGCTTGAGCCTGGGGCTGGGGCTCTCGCCGCTCTCCCGCCTGGTCGCCCGGATCGAGCGCCTGGACGCCGGCTCGCTCGGCGAGCGGATCGATCCGACCGACGTGCCGAGCGAGATCTCGGTCGTGGTCCGGCGGATCAACGACCTGCTCGGCCGGCTGGAGACCTCGTTCGCCCGCGAGAAGGCGTTCTCGGACCATCTGGCGCACGAGCTGCGGACGCCGCTCGCCGAGCTGCGCGCGGCGACCGAGGTGGGGCTGCGCTGGCCGGACGATCCCTCCTCGGTGGCGGCGAGCCTCGAAGACGCCCGGGCGATCGGCCTGCAGATGGAACGGATCGCCGAGAACCTGCTCGCGCTCGCGCGCAGCGAAAGCGCGCAGGAAGCGCCGGTTGAAGAAGAGGTGCCGCTGCGCGCCGCGATCGAAGAGGCCTGGCGCCCGATCGCGCGTGCCGCGGCGGAAAAGAAGATCGAGCTCAAGAACGAGATCCCTGCGGGGATTGCCCTGCCCACCGACCGGGCGAAGCTGGGGCTGATCCTGTCGAACCTGCTCGCCAACGCGGTGGTCCACGGCACACCCGGCGGTTGGGTCGCCTGCCGGGCGCTCGCCGCCAACCATGGGGCGGGCGCCGGGGCGGCTTCGGGGTTGCAGGTGACCAACCCGACCGTCGATCTTTCCTCCGAGGATCTGTCCCACCTGTTCGATCGCTTCTGGCAGAAGGACCCGGCGCGCTCCGGACCGCACGCCGGCCTTGGGTTGCCGCTGGTCGCCTCGCTCGGCCGCGCGCTGGGCCTCGCCGTCGCCGCGCGGCTCGTGGCGGGAGATCTCGAAATCCGACTGACCAAGACCTGAGTTGGAAGGACCGGCGTCTTTCGGAGTCCCCCTCTACACCGAAGGCGACACTCTTGGCTCTGGGAGGCCCGTCTTCACTTCGGAGGGGGGATCAGGGAAGGACCGGGAATGGGTGCACGACACGTACTTTCGCTCGCGGATCTCGACGCCGCGACGATCCGCCGGATCGTCGATCGGGCCGTCGCGATCGGCGCCGGCAAGCCCTACGGCAAACCGCTCGCCGACAAAGTGGTCGGCGTCTATTTCAAGAAGACCTCCACCCGCACGCGCACCGCGTTCACCATCGGCGCGATGAAGCTCGGCGCCTCGGTGATTTCGTACGGCCCGAACGATCTCCAGATCAACACGGGAGAAACGCTCGAAGACACCGCCCGCGTGCTCGAAAATTACCTCGATGCGCTGGTCATCCGGACCAATGAACCGATCGAAGAGATGCGCGCGCTCGCCAACGCGGGCAACCTGCCGATCGTCAACGCAATGAGCGATTCCGAGCACCCGACCCAGGCGCTGTGCGACCTGGCGGCGCTCGAAGAGCATTTCGGCCGGCTCGAAGGGCTCCACATGCTCTACATCGGCGAGGGGAACAACACGACCACCGCTCTCGCCCGCGCGTTCGGCAAGCTGCCGAACATGACGCTCTCGATCGTCACGCCCGAGGGCTATGGCATTCCGGACGAAGTCGTGGCCGAAGCGAACGGCTACGCCGCTTCGACCGGCTCCTTGATCGAGCAGCACCATCGGATGGAAGACCTGCCGCACGGGGTGGACGCCGTCTATTCCACCCGCTGGATGACCATGGGCGTGCAGAAGAAGGACGCCGACTGGCTGGAGCGCTTCCGGCCCTACACGATCGACCCGGCCGTGATGGCCCGGGTGTCCAAGAGCGACACGATCTTCATGCACGACCTCCCCGCGATGCGCGGCTACGAGGTGGTGGACGAAGTGCTCGACGGCCCGCAGAGCATCGCCTTCCGCCAGGCGTTCCACAAGATGTCGAGCGCGATGGGCGTCCTGGAGTGGTGCATCCTCGGGCACTGAGGGGGTCAACCCCCGGAGCGCTTGACCTTCCAGCCGCGCCGCGAAAGCTCCTCGACCAGCAGGTCGCGATGGTCGCCCTGGATCTCGATCGTCCCGTCCTTGATCGTTCCCCCCGAGCCGCAGCGCTTTTTCAGCTCGCCGGCCAGCCGGGCGAGTTCGTCGCCGCCCAAGGGAACGCCGGTGACGATCGTGACCCCCTTGCCCGCGCGCCCCTTCGTCTCGCGCCCTACGCGAACGATGCCGTCTCCGGAACCGACCGGGGCCGCGGGCCGGCTGCAAGCGCAACGCTCGACGGGCCAGCCGCACTTCGGGCAGACCCGCCGTTCGGTGGAATAGACGAGGCCCCCGCTG
>DATMZU010000177.1:0-9089 GCA_035607435.1 Thermoanaerobaculia bacterium
GGGGGAGGGCCAACACCCCGGGGGCTTAATCGCTAACCTGCAAAGCGCTTGCGCAGCCTATTGCACTGCCTGGCGCACTCTGCGGGCGATCTGGTCGAGATGCGGCGCCCAGGTTCCGCAGCATCCGCCAAAGATGTCGATGTGGGGATAGCGCCGCGCCAGGACCCCGATGCGATGGCCCAGGTCGACGGGATCGCCTTCCTCCAGATGACCGATCGAGCACAACTCGACCTTGTCCTTGGCACTTGCATTGGGCCGCAGGCTGCGGACGCGCTGAATCCAGTCCCCCGGTTCGAGCGCGGGTTCGAATTCGAGCGGATGCGAGCAATTGATGCCGTAGAAGTCCGGCTTCGCTTCGCCCGTCTGCGCATCGACCGTCTCTACGGCTTCCTTGAGGCTGGCCGCTGATTTGAGCCGATGGTTGCCGTCCAGCATGAAGGAGATGCCGAGCGGCAGGCCGATCCGCGCTGCCGCGCGCGCGACGCCGAGCGCCTCGGGGATGTTGTTGAAGGTCGCCGTCCAGACGAAGTCCACGTCCGCGCGCTTGAGCACCTCGAGTTGAAAGCCGTGATAATCCTCGGCCTCGTCGGCCGTGATAGTCCGGTTGAGCGAATAGGCGTCGCCGCGGGGACCGACCTGCCCGCCGATGAGTATTTCGGCGACCTGTCCCCGATAGGGCTGGGCGACCTCGCGGAGAAAGCCGATGGACCGCAAGAGCGCATCGGCGAGCCCATCGCGGGAGTAGCCGAGCTTGTCCCCCCAGTCGGGGCTGGCGCGATAGTCGAGGCCGGAAATCATCGCGCCGAAACCGTGCTCGGCAGCGACGTCCAGAACGCGGCTATACATCGCCCTCAGGTCGGCCATCGCGGCCGCATTGTCGAGCAGCGGATACATCGCGAATTCGGGCAACTGGTGCCCGTGCCGATACTGTATTTCGGTCTCCTGACCGCCTTCGGTCAGATAGAAAAGACCGTCTCGTTGCGATGCAAATCCAGCCATCTTCGACATCTCCCGGGTTGGTGTCCGCAATGCTATCCGAAGGAGCGAGATACTATCCCGGTCCGCAGGTGCGCCCTCGCCCACTTTACATACGACCAAATCGCCGAGAGGTCGTCATCCGTTGCCCTCGCGCCGTAGGCGGGCATCTTGATCGGCTGGCGCTTGAGGAAAACCTGGGCCGCCGGGTTCCGCTTCATCCGGTCCGAGGTCCCGTTTCGCACCCACTGCCGAAACTCGGCTTCGTCGGCGACCAACTCGGTGAAATCGGCGCCGTCCCACGGAGGCACGTAGCCCTTGAAGGAGCGGGGGTTCTCGATCAGGCCGCGACCTTCGGGGCCATGGCAGCCGAAGCAGCCGAGCGCCTGGGCGCGGTTCATGCCCTCGATCTCTTTCGGATCGTCGGGGCCTCCCGCGGCGGAAACGGTTTGGACGTAGGCCACAAGGTCGGCCAGGTCGCTCTCGGAGAGGAGGCCCCGGTAGGCGGGCATTCGAAGCAGCGCCGCCTCATCGGGCTTACGGCCGGCCGGGTGGCCGTCGAGGATCCAGGCGCGGGTGTCTTCCTCCTTGTCGTTCCACATCATCCAGGTGCCGCCGCTCCACTCCGGCACGGTTTCGCCCTGCGCCCCCGGGTTCGGAATGCCGCGCTCTCCCCCCGACCCGTGGCAGCCGAAACAGCCCATCCTCTCAGCGACCTTCCGGCCGCGCTGGACGGGGGTGGCTCCTGCCGCGCCTTGCCAGCGGGCACGTAGGGCGAGAAAACCGAGCAGGGCGCTCTCGGCTATGAGCGCCAGAACCAGGAGGATCAGCACGGCGGAGCGTTTCGTCATAGTTCCCTAGAGCATAGGGCTGGTTGACGTAAATACAATCCACTCCTACCCTCACGAACCATGAATCGGCCCACTTTTACAGGAATGCCTTCTAGGACCGACTGGAAACGCGTTCAGGCACTCCGCGATGAGGAGATCTCCTTAAGCGCGGAGCATCCCGAGGCATCCGTCGAGCACATTGTTCGCAGCATCGTTCGCCGAGGCTTCGCTGCCGAGCCGAGCCAAAGCCTCTTGACCTCCCCCGCCCCGCCCTGAGATGATGGAGTTTCGCGCCATGGGCGGGTAGGGCGTTGTTCGCCTTCCGAACGGACCCATCGAGCCGCGTCAGAAGAGAGGTGATTTCGGATGCCCGTCGTGCACGTGCGAGAAGAGGAGAGCTTCGAGAATGCCCTCCGCCGGTTCAAGCGGAAGATCGAGAAGTCCGGCATTCTGACCGAGCTGCGCAAGCGGCAGCACTTCGAGAAGCCCTCCGTCAAGCGCAAGCGGAAGACCATCCAAGCGCGTAAGAAGCAGGCGCGCAAGTTGGTCGAGGAGCGGCGCCAGGGACTGTCCTGATCCGCCGAGGTTGACGCCTCGCGATCCGAGCAGCACCCGAAGCGGGAGAGGGGTTGTTACCCCGCTCCCGCTTTTCTTTTGACCCCAACCTGTTGAACCTATTCACCGAAGAGCCCGTGATGAACCAGCCGCCCGACTTCGACGATCTCGATGGCCTCGACGCTGAACGCCCCGGCGAGCCCGGCGGGGAAAACTCCGTCCTCTCCGAGGCGACCGCTTTGGCGTTGGAGCTGCCTTCGCTGCTCGAAGTGGTCGCCCATTTCGCCTCGACCGACCTGGGGCGCGAGCGGGTGCTGGCGCTCGCTCCATTCACGGAAGAGGAGCCCCTGCTCGCCCAGCGGCGGCGGATCGAGGAGGCCGGCCGGCTCATCGGACTGGGGCCTTTGGTCCCGGATTTCGACGTTCCGGTGGGCGAGCTGGTCGAGCGTTTGGTGACCGGGCGGCCGCCCGTGCAGGGCCTGGATCTCGTCCGGCTGGCCGATCTGCTGCGTGCTTCGCGCCAAGCGGCCTCGCGAATTCGCGGCGCGGAATCTTGCCCGGCGTTGCTCCGGATCGCGCTTCGGGTGCCCGACCTGCAGCAGCTTCTGTCGAAAATCGACCGCGCGCTCGATCGGCGGGGCGAGGTGAGGGAGGACGCGAGCCCGAAGCTGGCGGCCTTGCGCAAGCAGATCCGCCGAGTGCGCGACCAGCTCTATTCCGAGCTGGGCGGCTATGTTCAGAACCACCGGACCGAGCTGTCGGAAGAGACGATTCCGCTGCGCGGCGGGCGGCTGGTGCTGATGCTCGACGCGGGCGCCAAGGGGCGGAGCGGCGGTTTGATCCATGGCCGGTCGGGCACCGGCAAGAGCTTCTACTTCGAGCCGATCGAGGTCGTCGAGTCGAACAACGAGCTGCAGCAGTCGGTCGAAGACGAGGAGTCCGAGCGGCGGCGGATCTTGAACGAGCTGATCGCCGCAGCGCGGGCCGAGCTTCCGGCGATTTCCGGACCGGGTGGCATCGCGGACTTCGTCGCGGAGCTGGATCTGCTTCAGGCCGCCCTTCGCTACGCCGGGGTCGCCGAGGCTCTGCTGCCCGAGATCGGCCCGGGCGCGGGGGCTTCGTCCACCTACTCCCCCGAGCTGATTCTGCTTTCCGCGCGGCATCCGCTGCTCGACTCGCGCCTGTCCGAAGCGCGGCGCGAGGCGCTCGGCCAAGCCGGGCACGGCGGCACGATCGTGCCGCTCGATCTGTCGCTCATGGGCGAGCGCCGCATCCTGGTGATCACCGGCCCGAACGCGGGCGGCAAGACCGTGGCTTTGAAGACCGCCGGCCTGCTCGCCGCCTCCGCTCTCTGCGGCCTGCCGATCCCCGCCGGTGTGGGTAGCCGGGTGCCGTTTCTCTCCCGACTGGTGGCCACCGTGGGCGACGAGCAGGATCTTCTCGCCGACCGCTCGACGTTTTCCGGCCGGCTGCTGCGATTGAAAGAAGCCTGGGAGGCCGCCGGGCCGAACAGCCTGGTGCTGCTGGACGAGCTGGGCTCCGGCACCGATCCTGAAGAGGGGGCCGCGCTTTCGACCTCGCTGCTTGAAAGCTTGGCGGAGAAGAAGACCCTCGCGGTGATCACCACCCATCTGGCCCAGCTCGCGGCGTCGGCTCTCGAAACCGGCGGCGCCTCGTGCGCCGCGATGGAATTCGATCCGCAGACCGGCCGGCCGACGTTCCGACTGGTTCCCGGCCCGCCGGGCGGGAGCGAGGCGCTCGCTTTGGCGCGCCGTCTTGGCCTGCCGGCCGAGTGGCTCGATCGGGCGGAGGCACGGCTCGGCTCCGAGCATCGCGATCTGCGCCGCCTGCTGGTCGAGGTCGAGCGGGCGCGGCAGGAGCTGGCCGAGACGCGTTCGGAATTGGAGATCGAGCGCACGGACGCCGAGAAGCTCCGCCGCCGGTTGGCCGAGGAGCTGGCCGCCGCGACGGAAGAGCGGAAGACGGTGGGCAAGAAGCTGAAAGGCGACCTCGACGCCTTCCGGCGCGAGACCTCGGCCAAGCTGCGCGAGGAGGTCGAGCGGCTGCGCGAGCGGTTCGAGCAGGGCAAGCGGCGCGGCCTGGAGGTGGAGGCCGCCGAGCGCCTGTTCGCCGAGGCGCCCGAGCTGGTCTCCGAGCCCGAAGCGCCGTCCGGGCCGCTCAAGGTCGGCGGCCTGGTGCGCCACCTGGGGCTCGGCTGGCAGGGGAAGCTCGAAAAGTTGGAAGGGGACCGGGCGGAGGTTTCCGTCCACGGCAAGCGGGTCCGTTGCCGGGCCGAAGAGTTGGGCGCGTTGGCCCCCGGAAGCGATGGACCGGCCAAGGCCGAGGCGATCGGTGCCGCGGATCGCGCGGCGCGGGTGGAAGGAAGCGTCCGAGGGGTCCGCGCGCCGCGCGCGGTGCCGGGCGGGATGGGCGGGGTGCGCGGCAGCTCGCGCGACGCCGAGGAGAGCGCTTCGTCCCCGCCGGAGCTGCATTTGATCGGCCAGCGAGTCGAATCCGCCCTCGAACAGCTCGACGCCTACCTCGATCAGGCCGTCCGCGGACCTCACAAGGAGGTCCGGGTGGTCCACGGCCACGGCTCGGGCAAGCTCCGCCAGGCGGTCCGGGAGCATCTGCGCGGCCACCGCGCGGTCGCCAACCTTCGGCCGGGTGATCCGGAAGAAGGGGGCAACGGCGCGACCGTCGTGACTCTCAGGAACGCCTGATCGCGCCTTATTAGGTGGAACGAGGAACGGAATCGCTCCGCCAAACGTTCTAAGGCTTGAGTGGAGCTTGGGGCGGGGCGCCTTGGGGCGGCGCGCTCCGGCGCTCGATGTCGCGTCCTCAATCAAGGGACGCCACGCACTCCAAGAAGTATCCCGCGGGCAAAACTTTTACCGAACCGGAAAATCGGTCGCCCGCAGGCGTCTCAAACGTCAACGAATCCGAACCCAAGCTCAAGATCCCGAACCATGGCCCTCGGCAACGTACATCTGACCCCGCAGCTGATCCAGGCGGTCCGCGACGCGGCGGACATTCTCTCCGTCGCCTCGGACCACACCCGGCTGCAAAAAGCCGGGAAGCGGTACCAGGGTCTCTGCCCGCTGCACAAGGAAAAGAGCCCTTCGTTCGGGGTCGACCCCGGCCCGGGGCTGTTCTACTGCTTCGGCTGCGGTCAGGGGGGCGATGCGATCAAGCTCCACATGCTGCTCTCGGGGGACGACTTTCCGGCCGCGATCGAGTCGCTCGCCCGCCGTTACGGCATTCCGCTCCCCGCGGCGCCGGAACGGCGCGGCGGCCGGGACGAGCGCGATCTCGAAGGGGCTCTCGTCGCCGCCCAAACCTACTTCGTGGAGCAGCTGAAGCGCTCGGCCTTCGCCAAGGGGTACCTCGAAAAGCGGGGCATTCCGCCCGGGTTGATCGAGCGTTTCGGCCTGGGGTTCGCGCCCGACGGCTGGCGCGGGCTGTTCGACGCCCTGCGGGCGAAGATCCCCGTCGGCGACCTTGAAGCGGCCGGCTTGGTCGCGCGGCCGGAAAAGAGCGCCGAACGGCAGAGCGGCGATCCGTACGACCGCTTCCGCAACCGCCTGATGTTCCCGATCCGGAACGCCGCGGGCCGGCTGGTCGGGTTTGGCGGGAGGACGCTCGGGGACGACAAGGCGAAGTACGTGAACACCGCGGAGACCGCGAGCTTCCACAAGGGGACCCTGCTCTACGGTCTCGACCAGGCAAAACGGGCGATCCGCGAAAACGGCCGGGTGGTCCTAGTCGAAGGGTATTTCGACGTCCTCGGTGCGGTCGCCTGCGGCCTGGAGGGGGCCGTGGCGGGGATGGGCACGGCTCTCACCCCGGAGCAGGCGAAGCTCATCAAGCGCTACGGGGAAGAGGCGGTCATCGCCTACGACGGCGACAACGCGGGGGAAAACGCCTTCCGCCGGGCGTTGCCGCTGCTCCTCTCCGAAGGGCTCGCCGTCCGCCGGGCGCGCTTTCCCGACGGGCACGATCCCGACTCGCTCCGTCAGGAGCAGGGTCCGGAGGCGGTGGCCGCGGCGGTCGCCGACGCTCCGGACGCCGTGGTCGCCGAGCTGGAGCGGATCGCCCCGGCGGAGAGCGCCCGCGAGCCGCGCGAACAGGCCAAAGCGGCGGCCGCGGTGGCCGAGCTGCTGCGCCCGATCCCCGACGCGATCCTGCGCTGGAGCTACGCCCGGGTCGCCGCGGAGCGGATTCAGGTGCCGGTCGAGCTGATGTCCCGCAGGATGGGCGCCGAGCCCCCCGCGCCGAATCGGGGCGAAGCGCCCCGGGTGTCCGGTCCGGCCGGCCCGGCCGCGCAGGAGCTCCGCGCCTCTCGCCTGGTCCGGACCACGGAGGAACAGGTGCTCGAATTCCTCCTCGCGGGCGAGGATCTGCCGAGGTTTTCCGAGCTGCCGGAGCCCGAAACTTTCCTCGATGCCGAATGCCGGAATATTTTCCGTGCGTTCGTTGCTTTATACGCGCGGAGCAATGGCTCCCCCCCGGATGTTCGCTCGGTGCGCGCCGAGCTCGAACCCGACGATCGGGCAATTGCCCGCCTGTCTCAAATCGTGATAGAAGGTTCCGTTACCCCTGGAAAGCCCGAGCTTTCCGGGTCCCTCGAAAAACTGGTACGCCGTTGGCAGCAGCAGCGGCTCAAAGATCTGGCGAGCGATGTCCTTCGGGCCGAGCGCGCTGGGGATCACGTTCGCTTGGAGAGGCTCCTCGCCGAGAAGACGAGGTTGGCCCGCTCCCTGCATTCCCGAACCTCTCGGATGAGTGCGGGCGACCCTTCGAGCTGACGCCATGATCCCCGCAACCGCTTACACAGGCCCGATGATCCGCTCCCCGAAATCGCCGCGAGGAGGCACATTTTGACGATTTCCGCCTTGGCACCGGTCGAAGAGAAATACTCCTCGGTCAAACAGCTCATCGAGCTCGGCAAGGAGAAGACTTATCTTCTCTACGACGAGATCTACGAGCTGCTGCCCGAAGAGGTGGTCGCCCTGCCGGACGAGCTGGATGAGGTCTACCTCCGGTTCGCCGAGCTGGGCATCGACGTGATCGACCGTCCGGAGCGTTATCAGAACCACGACGAGTCCGAGTCGGCGACCCACGAGTTCGACAAGAAAGAGGACGAGACGACCGAATTCGGCCTGACCGTCCATGAGAAGACCAACGACCCCGTCCGCATGTACCTGCGCGAGATGGGCACCGTCCCCCTGCTCGATCGCGAGGGGGAGGTCGAGATCGCCCAGCGCATCGAGCAGGGCGAATGGCTGATCTACGAGGCGCTGTGCGAGAACCCGGTGGTTCTGCGCGAGCTGTTGCGCCTGAACGAGATGGCGCAGCGCGACAAGCGCCTGATGATGGAGCTGATGTCGTCCGACCCGGACGAGCCGCTCGACACCAAGGCGGCCGACCGGATCAAGAACAACCTGCGGGTGTTCGAGCAGATCGCCGTCAACGACCAGGAGATCGGCGAGCTGCGCAAGCGCCAGAAGCGCTGTAAGCCGGACGGCGAGAAGTACCTGGAGATCGAGCGCGAGATCGACCGGGTCGTGGCGCGGATCGCCAAGGACATCCGGACGATCGACTTCTCGGTCCAGACCCGCAACCGGCTGGTCGATTTCCTGAAGGACATCGACCGCCAGTTCTCCCGGTTCGAGCTGGACATCAAGCGGGCGCAGACCGCTTTGAAGCGCGAGACGAACGAGGACCTGCGGGCGCTCCACCGGCGCCGGATCGAGAAGTACCGCACCGCCCTGCGCGAGCTGGAGGAGCGCTACGGCACGACCCACGCCGAGATCGCCTCGACGATCGACAAGATCCGCGCGGGAGAATCGGTGTGCGAGCGGGCGAAGGAAGAGCTGATCGTCGCAAACCTGCGACTGGTGGTCTCGATCGCCAAGAAGTACACCAACCGGGGTCTCCAGTTCCTGGATCTGATCCAGGAGGGGAACATCGGCCTGATGAAGGCGGTCGAGAAGTTCGAGTACCGTCGCGGCTACAAGTTCTCGACCTATGCCACCTGGTGGATTCGCCAGGCGATCACCCGGGCGATCGCGGACCAGGCGCGGACGATCCGCATCCCCGTCCACATGATCGAGACGATCAACAAGCTGACCCGGACCAGCCGTTCGCTGGTTCAGGAGCTGGGGCGAGAGCCGACCGCCGAGGAGATCGGCGAGCGGATGGACCTGCCGGCTTCGAAGGTCCGCAAGATCATGAAGATCGCCCAGGAGCCGATCTCCCTCGAAACGCCGATCGGCGAAGAGGAAGATTCGCACCTCGGGGACTTCATCGAGGACAAGAACGCGGTGTCGCCGATCGATTCGGTGATCTTCACCAATCTGCGCGAGCAGACCCGCCGGGTCTTGAAGACGCTCACTCCGCGCGAGGAGCTGGTGCTCAAGATGCGCTTCGGCGTCGGCGACGGCTCGGAGCACACGCTCGAAGAGGTCGGCCGGTCGTTCAACGTCACGCGCGAAAGGATTCGCCAGATCGAGAGCAAGGCGTTGCGGAAGCTCCGCCACCCGAGCCGCTCGACGAAGCTCAAGCCGTTCCTCGATACCGCCTCGTAAGGCCGTAGCAGCCCTCACCCCCGGCCCCTCTCCCCAAGGGAGAGGGGGGCAAAACGAAGAGGCTTTGCTGTTCTCCCCTCTCCCTTTGGGAGAGGGGCCGGGGGTGAGGGCTGAGAAGCCGACTTACTTCGCTTCGCCC